>NZ_JBHXNK010000011.1:0-177219 GCF_042719755.1 Nocardia sp. NPDC058519
GGCCGCGGACCGGCCACTTCGTGGCCGTCCCTCCCTAGGGGTCGGGAGTGCGGGGTTGGGAGTGCGGTCATGGCGGATTTGGGGTGTGCCGGGTGACTGGTAGGGCGGGAGGGCTGCGGGTTGCGGGTTGCGGGGTCGGGAGTGCGGGGAATTTGCCCTTGCGGGAACGGTATTCGCATTACGCTCTCGCTATGAGCCTTGTCGCGGTCGACTCTGGTCGGACCCTGCTCGACCGGTGGGTGTGGTTGTTCGGGCGGCGGCCGGGGTTGTTGTCCGAGGGGGCTCGGCGGGAACTGCTGATCAGAGGGTTGCCTGCCGTGGCGAGTGTGCTTTCCGTGCGGACTCGGCGGGGCGAGGGCGGGTATCGGTTCAGCGTGCGGGTGTCGGTGCCCGGGGAGCTGGCCTATGACGCGCGGGTGCGGCAGCGGGTGCGTAGCCAGGATCTGGAGTGGATGCAGACGGGCGACGTGGTCGGGTGCCGGGTCGATCCGGGGGACCGGGAGCGGGTGGTGTTGTTCGTACCCGAGGTGCCGGAGTCGGGGCGCAAGGCGGCGGCCAAGATCCTGGCGAACGGGCGGCGGGCCGAGGCGACGGTGCTCGCGGTGGCGCCGATCGCCGCCGACTACACCGGACGCGATGATCCGGTGCTCCGGCTCGATCTGGAGATGCGGGCCTGGGACGAGCCGTTGCCGTGGCGGGTGCGGTTGATCCAGCCGGTGCCGCTGTCGGCGGTCGGGCAGATCGAACTCGGGACGCGGTTGGAGGCGGCGTTCTTCACCGTCGACCGTGGGACTTCGGTCGCGATCGACTTCGCGGCGCTGACTCGCTAGCGCCGCGCTCGTCAGAGGTGGACGAAGGTGAAGCCCGCGGCGCGCAGGGCGGGGAGTGCGGCGGCCATGCCCGCGGCGGTGCCGGATCGCGGGCGGTGCATGTGGGCCAGGGCGATGCCACCCGGAGCGGCTGCGCTCATGGCCCGCTTGACCTGGGCTGATGAGGCGGTGGCGCCGAAGTCGGCGTTCACGGTGAAACCCAGCGGGGTCTCGCCCAACTCGTTGACGATGGCGACAGCCACTTCGTCGTAGTGTGCGGTACCGGTGCGGAAGAAGCGGGGCGCGCGGCCGGTGAGTTCGGTGAGCCGCTGATGGTTGTCCCACACCTCGTACGCGGCTTGTTCGGCCGAACCCGTGCCCGCGATCCCATAGGCGGAGCGCCCGGAGACCGAAAGCGGCTTGTGCACGCTGCCGTGATTGGCCAGCTCGAACAGGGGATTCGCCGCGAGCCGCTGCACCCGAGCCGGGTCGGCGTCGACCCAGCGCTTGTTGAGGAACAGGGTGGCCGGGATCTGCTCGGCGATCAGCAGGTCGATCAGCGCGTGGTCGATGTCGCTGTTGCCGTGCCCACCGCACGCATCGAACGTGAGCGCGAACTGTTTGCCTGCGGCGGGGAAACCGCTGGTGATCCCGGGGAGGTCGACGCCCCACTGATGCGGGATGGTGCCCGCGTGCCGGGCGGCTACCTGCGTGGGCGACAGGGGCGGCGCAGCCTGTGGAGTGGCGATCGGCTGCGCGCTGATCGGTGCGACAGGCTGCGGAACGATGCGGCTCGTCGCCTCGGAGGCAACCGAATCGCCTTGTGCGACAGCACATCCTGTGACAACCCCGGCGGTGAGAGTGGCGCAGGCGCCGAACAGTCGTCGCCGCGACAAACCATTGCTGCCCACAATCCACCCCTCAACGACTTGTTCGCTGGGATGTTATCGCCGATCGGGCCCGTGTGCGCGTCGGATGCGGGCGTGCAGGTAGATCATGAGTGAGGGTAAGTAGCCCAGAGTTGGCCGGGCGCCGAGAGTTCGGCGCCCGGTCCGATGACTCAGTGCTGCGAGATGGTGGACCAGCCCGGAACCTCGGCCGGCGTGCGCGGGCCGGGGCCGGTGTAGATCGCGGCGGGGCGGACGAGCTTGCCCAGTTGCTTCTGCTCGAGGATGTGGGCACACCAACCGGCGGTCCGGCCACAGGTGAACATCGCGGGCATCATGTGGGCCGGGACCTCGGCGAAGTCGAGGATGACCGCGGCCCAGAATTCGACGTTGGTCTCGATGGCGCGGTCCGGGCGACGCTCACGCAGCTCGGTCAGCGCGGCCTGCTCCAACGCGGCGGCCACCTCGAAGCGCGGGGCGTCGAGGCGCTTGGCCGTGGCGCGCAGCACGCGGGCGCGCGGGTCTTCGGCGCGGTACACGCGGTGACCGAAGCCCATCAGCTTCTCTTTGCGGTCCAGGATGCCCTTGACCAGCGCACGCGCGTCACCGGACTGCTCGACGGCCTCGATCATCGGCAGCACGCGAGCCGGGGCACCGCCGTGCAGCGGGCCGGACATGGCGCCGATCGCGCCGGACAGCGACGCCGCGACGTCGGCGCCGGTGGAGGCGATCACGCGGGCGGTGAAGGTGGAGGCGTTCATGCCGTGCTCGGCCGCCGACACCCAGTAGGCGTCGATCGCCTCGGTATGGCGCGGGTCCGGGTCACCCTTCCAGCGGGTCATGAACCGCTCGGTGACGGTGTCGCACTCGTCGATCTTGCGCTGCGGAACGGCGGGCTGATAGATGCCGCGCGCGGACTGCGCCACATACGACAGCGCCATCACCGAGGCGCGGGCGAGGTTCTCGCGGGCGGTCTCGTCGTCGATATCGAGCAGCGGCTCGTAGCCCCAGATCGGGGCGAGCATGGCCAGGCCCGCCTGCACGTCGACGCGCACATCACCGGTGTGCACCGGCAGCGGGAACGGCTCGGCGGGGGGCAGGCCGCGACCGAACTCACCGTCGACGAGCAGGGCCCACACGTCGCCGAAAGTCACCTGGTCGGTGACCAGATCCTGGATGTCGACGCCGCGATATCGCAGGGCGCCACCGTCCTTGTCCGGCTCGGCGATGTCGGTGGTGAAGGCCACCACGCCTTCCAATCCGCTGACGAAATCCTGTGGTACCGAGCTGGTAGTCATGGTGACTCTCCTTGCAGGGGCATGCCGATATTTCTGAACCCTAGACCCGGACATACCGCGGAGTAATCTCGCCCCTATGCGTGACCTGGAGCCCTCGGCGGCCGCCGCGCCCGACCTCGCCGCGATGCGCGTCGACTACGGCAATCCCCTGTTCGTTCCCGCCGATGAACCCGATCTCGACGAGTCCTGGGTGGCGGGCGGCTGGGAACCTTTGTTGCGCAGCTGGATCGAGCAGGCGCGCGGTCTCGGAGTTGCCGAACCGAACGCGATGGTGCTGGCCACGGTCTCGCTGACGGGCCCGGCGCCGCGCCCGGTGGCGCGCACGGTCCTGTGCAAAGGGCTCTCGCCCGAGGGCGTCACCTTCTATACGAACTACGACTCGGCCAAGGGCAACCAGCTCGCCGCCGACCCGTACGCGGCGGCGAGTTTCGTCTGGCCCGCGCTCGCCAGGCAGGTCCATGTGCGCGGCGTGACCGAGCGGGTGTCCGCCGAGGTGACCGCGGCCTATTGGGCGGCGCGGCCACGGGAGTCGCGGCTGGGCGCGTGGGCTTCGCAGCAGTCGCGGCCGGTGTCCTCGCGGGCCGAACTGGATCGCGTGCTGGCCGAGACCGTGGCGCGTTTCGCCGATGTCGACGACATCCCCGTGCCCCCGTTCTGGGGCGGCTACCTGCTGCGTCCCGACGAGGTGGAGTTCTGGCAGGGCAGGCACGGCAGGCTGCACAACCGCATCGTCGTGCGGATCGACGGGCAGACCACAACAATCGAACGTTTGCAGCCGTAACGGCGGTGGCCTATGTCACTGCGCCCAAACATGGGATGACCGCGCCGCAGTGGCTAATCTGCGCTGAGTGAAGCTGCTCGCCGACACCGAACCCCTGCGTAACCGCGACTATCGCAGGCTGTGGACGACCAATATCGTCACCGTCATCGGCGCGCAGCTCTCGGTGGTCGCGGTACCGCAGCAGATCTTCCAGATCACCGGCAGTTCCGGCTACGTCGGCCTGGCCGGTCTGTTCGGCCTGGTTCCGCTGGTGGTGTTCGGGCTCTGGGGTGGCGCGCTCGCCGACGTGATGGACCGGCGCACGCTGCTCGTCATCACCACCGCGGGCACGGGTCTGACCGCGGTCGCGTTCTGGGTGCAGGCCGCGCTCGGGGTGAACAATGTGTGGCTGGTGCTCGGGCTGTTCGCCACCCAGCAGGCGTTCTTCGCGGTCAACCAGCCCACCCGCAGCGCCCTGATCGCCCGGTTGCTGCCGCCGGAGCAGATGGCCTCGGCCAGTTCGCTGAGCATGACCGTGCAGAACGTGGGGATGATCGCGGGACCGGTGCTGGCCGGGCTGCTCATTCCGGTGATCGGCCTGCCGATGCTGTATCTGATCGACTCGATCGCGCTGCTCGCGACGCTGTGGGCGGTGTGGCGGCTGCCCGCGTTCCCGCCGACCGGTGAGAGCCGTCGGGCCGGGCTGCGTGCCGTGCTCGACGGCTTCCGCTATCTCGCCCGGCAGCGCATCCTGCTCGCCTCGTTCGTCGTCGACCTCATCGCCATGGTGTTCGGCATGCCGCGCGCGCTGTTCCCGCAGATCGCGCACGAGACCTTCCACGATCCGGCCGAGGGCGGGCTGGCGCTCGGTCTGCTGTTCGGGGCCATCGCGGCGGGGTCTGTGCTCGGTGGGGTGTTCTCCGGGTGGATACCGCGGGTGCGCAGGCAGGGGCTGGCGGTGATCGTGTGCATCGCGCTGTGGGGTGTGGCGATGGTCGGGTTCGGGCTCGCGGTGGGGTTGGCCGGGCACGTGTTCGGGCTGGGCGTGTGGCTGTGGATCGCGGTGGTGTTCCTGGCGCTCGGCGGCGCGGTCGACATGGTCTCGGCGGCGTTCCGCACGGCGATGTTGCTCAATGTGTCCACCGACGAGATGCGCGGGCGGTTGCAGGGCGTGTTCATCGTGGTCGTCGCAGGTGGGCCGCGGATCGGTGACGTTGCCCACGGTTTCGCCGCGGCGAGCATGGGTACTGCTGTAGCTGCCGCCGGTGGCGGCGTACTGGTGGTGATCGGAGTGGCGCTCGCCGCGCTGGCCTTCCCCGCCTTCGTGCGCTACCGAGTCACTCGCGCCCACTCCGCCGTGTTGGCGAATTAACTTGTGTGGCAATCGGATTCGAGTATCGAATCCGCGCACCGCGCAACTGTTCGGCATCGCCGGAGTGAAGGTGCGGAAAAGGGGATCGGCGCAGGTCCCCGGCCTCGCGCCGACCTCACCGCCGCACACGATCGGTGTGAGAACGGGACAGGACAACCCTGATTGCTTGTCCTGACCGAACAACAGCTAGCGTTAGCGCAAGCGCACCTGTGCCGACCGCATCGGTGCCTACGGTTCTAGCCTGAGAGGGATCCTTCCGTGCCCGCTGAGAACATCACCAACGTCACCGAAGACGCCAAGGCGGTACTCCAGTACCCCGGTGGCGAGTTCCCGATCTCGGTCACCAAGGCCGCGGAGGGTAACGACGGGCTCGACTTGGGCAAGCTGCTGGCCAGCACCGGTTACGTCACTTACGACCCCGGTTTCATGAACACCGCGTCGACCAAGTCGGCCATCACCTATATCGACGGTGAAGCGGGCATTCTGCGCTACCGCGGTTACCCGATCGACCAGCTGGCCGGCCGCTCGACCTTCATCGAGGTCAGCTACCTGCTCATCTACGGTGAGCTGCCGACCCAGGCCCAGCTCGACGATTTCACCGATCGCATCCGCCGCCACACCCTGCTGCACGAGGACCTGAAGCGGTTCTTCGACGGCTTCCCGCGCAACGCGCACCCCATGCCGGTGCTGTCGTCCGCGGTGAACGCGCTGTCGGCGTACTACCAGGACTCCCTCGACCCGCGCGATCCCGAGCAGGTCGAGCTGTCGACCATCCGCCTGCTGGCGAAGCTGCCCACCATCGCGGCCTACTCGTACAAGAAGTCGGTCGGTCAGCCGTTCCTCTACCCCGACAACTCGCTGTCGCTGGTCGAGAACTTCCTGCGGATGACCTTCGGCTTCCCGGCCGAGCCCTACGAGGTCGACCCCGAGGTCGCCGCCGCGCTGGACATGCTGCTGATCCTGCACGCCGACCACGAGCAGAACTGCTCCACCTCGACCGTGCGCCTCGTCGGCTCGTCGGACGCCAACCTGTTCACCTCGGTGTCCGGTGGCATCAACGCGCTGTGGGGCCCGCTGCACGGTGGCGCCAACCAGGCCGTGCTCGAGATGCTCGACGAGATCAAGGCCAACGGCGGCGACGTCAAGGAATTCATCCGCAAGGTCAAGAACAAGGAAGACGGCGTGAAGCTCATGGGCTTCGGGCACCGCGTCTACCGCAACTACGACCCGCGCGCGACGCTGGTCAAGCAGGCCGCCGACAAGATCCTGTCGAAGATCGGCGGCGACGACCAGCTGCTCGATATCGCCAAGCAGCTCGAAGAGGCCGCCCTCACCGACGACTACTTCGTCTCGCGTCGCCTGTACCCGAACGTCGACTTCTACACCGGCGTCATCTACCGGGCCATGGGCTTCCCGACCCGCATGTTCACCGTGCTGTTCGCCATGGGCCGCCTGCCCGGCTGGATCGCGCACTGGCGTGAGATGCACTCCGAGCCGCTCAAGATCGGCCGTCCGCGCCAGATCTACACCGGCTACGGTGAACGCGACTACCGTGCAATCGACAACCGCTAGTTTCAACCAGCTGTTGTCGGAAACTTTGTTGGGTACAGCAATCTATCGAAGGGGATAGCCCGCATGACCAAGCCGGAGATCGAATTCCAGGAGGGCCCCGCGCCCACCGAGCTCGTGATTACCGACCTCATCGAGGGCGAAGGCAAGGAAGCGGTGCCCGGTGGCACCGTCGAGGTGCACTACGTCGGCGTCGAGTTCGACACGGGTGAGCAGTTCGACTCCTCCTGGGACCGCGGCGAGTCCATCACCTTCCCGCTGCGCGGCCTGATCCAGGGCTGGCAGGACGGCATCCCCGGCATGAAGGTCGGCGGCCGTCGTCAGCTGGTCATCCCGCCGGAGCTCGCCTACGGCTCCGCCGGTGGGGGCCATGCGCTCTCCGGCAAGACCCTGGTCTTCGTGATCGACCTGCTCAACGCGAACTGATCCCAGCTTCTCGGCCCGTGTCTCCTCATGGAGACACGGGCCGTTGCTGTTTCAGGGGTAAGGGCGCGGGGGTCTCGGCCCGCCGGGTAATGTGCCCCGCGTATGACGGAGCCCCGATGGCTCCCGCGTGATTCGTTTCCAATGCGTTGTCCATGACAGTGACTTGTTCGATTCGCCCGGGGCCGGGTTCTTCGGGAGTTTCGGGAGGGAGATTCTCGATCATGTTCCAACACAAGGTTGTTCGCCGTGCGCTGGCGGTAGCGCTGCCCGTCGCGGTGGCGGTGAGCCTGGCCGGCGTTTCGTCGGCGGAGGTCGATCAGCAGACGCAGTACGCGGCCGGTTTGGCCAGCACGGGCGAGGGCTATCGCACCGTGGTCGCGCCGGACCTGCGCACCGTTTCCGCGTCGGTGGACGAGGGCCGGTTCGTGCTGGCGCCCGATCGGGACCGGGTGATCGTCGAGTCGGCGACCGGCACCCCGATCGGGGAGATCCCCACGTCGTTCACCACGGCCGGCGGCAATGCCGTCACCCTGGCGTCCGAGATCGCCGCCGACGGCCGCAGTCTGACGGTGACACCGCAGCCCACCGCCGCGGCGAGCACCGAACTGAAGAACATCGCGACAACACCCACCGCACAGTTCCCCGATCCGGTCCAGAACGGCGCGGCAGCGGGAGCGGGAGTCGGCCTGATCGTCGCCGCCATCGTCTGCATCCCCGCGATCATGGCGTTCCTGATCGTCTACCTGCCGTGCCTGGCCATGGTCGGCCTCCCCAACGCGCTGGTCGGCGCCCTCATCGGCGCGGTCGTCGGCGCCGCGGCCCCCGATATCATCCCGCAGGTACTGCCCTGATCATGAAAACCGCTACGGCCCGGTCGGATCCACCGACCGGGCCGTTTCGTTTCAGCGGGTGAGGTCCGCGAACGCGATATCGCCGACGACTACATGCTCCAGTCGGAGCAGCCCGTCTCGGTGGATCTGGTGCAGCCGATACTCACGTGCGTGCGCGTCCAGCCGGAACTCGAGTACTTCGGCGATCCCGAATTTCGTGTCGAGCATGATGACGAGGTAGAGCGGGATGCCGACTCGCGCGTATTGCGCCTTCTTGTCGAGCAAGTCCTCGGCGGCGGTCGACGGTGAGGACACCTCGACCACGATCAGCGCGTCGCCCGCTTCCGGCTTGTCTCCCGGTTGGTCCAGGCACCGGTACACGGTGACATCGGGCCGCCGGAAGGTGAACTTCGGAACCCGCCAGAGCACCACATCGATGTCGGTCTCGGCGCGGATGTACGGTTCGGTGCTCGGCAGGTCCTCCATCGCACCGGCAAGTCGGCGGGCGATGCGGTTGTGCTCAGGCGCCGGCGATTCGCAGAGGATGACGTGCCCGTGCACCACCTCGATCTCCCGGGAGATGTTCTCGGGGAGCTGACGGTACTGCTCTTCCGTCATCTGATGCGGTAGCGAGTCCACGGCCTGGATCGTCATGGGCCGAGCTTACCGACCATGTCGGCACCTCGACACTGTTCGTGGACGACCTCGGTGGCGGGACTTTCACTCGCGGACGACCTCGACGGGGTCGGTCAGGGCCAGGGCGAGGGCGGATTGTTGGGACTGGCCGCGTGGGGGGAGGGCGTCGAGGGCCTTGGTGGTCTGGTTGTTGAGATTGCCGACGATGTTCTGCAGGGCGCCGACGCCGCCGGTGAGTTGTTCGATGGCGGAAACCAGTTGGGCGCCGCCCTGTTCGGCGAGGGTGGGTAGGCCTTTGGCGAGTTCGGCGCCCTGGGTGAGCTGGTCGCGGGCGCTGTTGAGGCGGGCCACGACGGTGCGCAGGAGGGTGCCGAGATCGGTGTTGGGATCGACTGCGGCGCCGGTCAATTCGCTGAGTCCGGCGAGCTGGGTGCCTGCCTGGTTCGAAACGCTCCGTAGCGCTTCGAGTTTGGTGATGATATCGGCGAGTTGCGGGTCGCCCGCGAAGGGGAGGGCCCGCAGCAGCGGCAGGATCTGGTCGAGGCCGGAGCCCATGGCGGCCGCGCTGGTTTGGACGCCGGCGATGGTGACCCCGGTAGCGCCGAGGGCATCGGCGAGCTGGTTGGCCTGCTTCGCGGCGCCGTCGACGGTTTGGTTCAGCAGCTCGATGGCCGAAGTGAGCTGGCCCGCACCCTCTTTCGCGTAGTCGAGGAAGCCGAGCAGCTGGTCGGCACCACCGCTGAACTGGTTCGCGCCGTCGGCGGCGGCGTTCACGCCCGCGCTGAGCAGCTGGGCGGTGAACTGCACGGAGGTCATCTGGTTTCGTGCCTGCGAGACCGCGGCAAGGGCGGCGTCGACGCCGGACGCGCCGATCCGATGGGTCACCGCGTCGACCGCGCCGTTCACCGTGTTCGGGTCGGCGCCGTCGTGGGTGGTGACGGTGACCTTGGCGCGCTTGGGTTCCGGGGTGGCGAGGGTGGCCATCGACGCGGTGAGGTCGGCGGGCAGGGTGATCACGGCGGCGTAGTCGCCTTCGTCGATCTCCCCTGGCTTGGCGACGGTCCAGTCGTAGCCGCCCGCGTCCTGCACCGCCTTGGCGACGCGCTCTCCGGTGGGGCCGGAATCGGCGTTCACGAGGGCGATTCCGGTCGGTGCCGCATCCCCGCCCGTGCAGGCGACGGCACCGCCCGCCAGCGCGAGGGCAGTGGCAAGGCAGAGCAGGCGAGCGCGTTTGTCGATCACACCGGCGACGGTATCCCCGGACATCGGTGCCGAAGGTGGGAGATGTCTGAGAGTTCGTTGAGGATGGGTAGGTCGCGGGTAGCTGCCGGTATGCTGACTCGGCCGTGCCGGAGGTCGCCGATCGATAGCTGCCTGTTCAAACTATGCATTGTGTCACAACAGGTTACGTAACCCGGTGGTGGTTCGGTACAACTCTCGAGTCAATCGACATCGAGATTTTTTCGATTCGTCCGGGGGGTTCGGGGATTCTTCGGAAGCATCGGGAGGGAGACATCGAACATGTTCAACCACACCATCACTCGCGTGGGCCGTCGCGCGGTCTTCGCCGCACTGCCGCTGGCCGTCGCCGCCTCGCTCGTCACCACGGGCACCGCGGTCGCTGACGTCACCGTCGCGCGCCAGGCCGAGATCGCCGCCGGGATCGCGAGCGAGGGCGTCTCCGAGGGCGTCGGCTACAAGACCGCCGTCTCGCCGGACCTGCGCACCATCTCCGCGACCGTCGACAACGGCACCTTCGTGCTGTCGCCGGACTCCACCAAGGTCGACGTGGTCTCCGCCACCGGCGCCAAGGTCAGCGAGTTTCCGCTGACGATGGCCACCGTCGGCGGCAACAACATCGCGCTGGCCTCGGTGATCTCCGAGGACGGTCGCACGCTGCAGATCGCCCCGCAGCTGTCCGCCGCCACCACCGCCGAGCTGAAGAGCATCGCCACCAACCCCGAGGCCGGCAACCACGACCCCGTCGCGAACGGTGCGGCCGCCGGTGCCACCATCGGCTTCCTGACCGCGGCGATCCTGTGCATCCCCGCACTGGCCGCGTTCATCATCGGCTACTTCGTCTGCGCGCTCGGCTCGGGTCTGACCTACGCGCTCACCGGCGCGGTGCTCGGCGCGGTCATCGGCCTGGTCATCCCGGAGTCGATCCCGCAGGTTCTCCCCTGATTATCGCTTCAGTCGCCAGCCGTTAACTGTGCGGTATTCTCGCGAGTGTCTTCACCCCGTGCCGGTCAGGCGCGGAACTCACGAGAGTGGAGGTTCGATGTCCGACACCGACGATGTCAAAGCCAAGGCCAAAGCCGAGGCCGAAAAGATCGAGGCGGAAGCGAAGAAGGCAGCGGCCAACGTGAAGGACGCAGCCGAGCGCGCGGCGGGCAGAGTGAAGGACGCCTTCAAGAGCGACAAGTAGTAGCGAGCTCAGCCCCGCACCCACGGTCACCGTGCGTGCGGGGCTTTCGCGTTGGCTACCTGGCCGGTCGGGCGGGCAGGTCGATGACGAGGCGGGCGCCGCCGAGCGGGCTGTCCTCGAAGTACGCCAGCCCACCGTGCAGCTGGGCCTGCTGGGCCACCAGCGCGAGGCCAAGGCCAGAACCGCCCTTGGTGGCGTTGGTGCCACGGGCGAACCGCGCGAAGACCGCCTCGCGTTCGCCGGGCACGACGCCGGTGCCGTTGTCGTCGACGGCGATGGCGATCCGCCCGTGCGGCGTGCGGTGCGCCGAGACGACGGCCGCGGTGGCGCCGCCGTGCTTGACCGAGTTGGTGAGTGCGTTGTCGACCGCCAGGCGCAGGCCCGCGGGCAGGCCGCGGGTCACCAGTTCGGCGTCGGTGTCGATGCGCACCGAAAGCCCCGGGTTGTGGCGCATGGCGTCGTGGGCGGCCTGATCGCACAGATCGGCGACATCGGTGGGGACGTGGTCGGTTTCGGCGGTGAGATCGCCGCGGGCGAGCCGTTCCAGCGCGGACAGGGTGGTTTCCACCCTGGTCTCGTTGCGGGCGAGGTCGGCGAGGATCTCGTGGCGCTGTTCGTCGGTGAGGTCGAGAGTGCGCAGGACCTCGAGGTCGGTGCGGATCGCGGTGAGCGGGGTGCGCAGTTCGTGGGCGGAGACGGCGGCGAAATCGCGGGCGGTCTCCAGCGCGGCGGCGGTCTCGGCCTGTGCCTGGTCGACGCGGGCCAGCATGGTGTTCACCGCGTCGGCCAGCTTCACCGCCTCGTCGACACCGGAACCGTCGACCGGATGCGCCGGCTCGTCCGGCGCGCCGACGGCGCTGCGGGCCGATACCTGTCTGGTCAGCTTCACGATCGGTCCGACCGCACGCCCGGCGAGCAACCAGCCGAGCGCCGCCGCGGCCGCCACCGCGATCGCCGCGCCCGCGAGTACCCAGCGCTGCTGGTCGTCGGTCGCCTTGCTCGCCTCGGTGGTCGGAATCGCCAGGGAGACGGTGCGGCCCGCGGGCTGGTTCTCGGTGGTGGTGAGCACCCGGTAGGGCTGGTCGTTCAGCTCGACGGTCTGCGAGCCGGGGGGCAGGTCCGGCAGCTGGGTCGAGCTCGACGCGGTCACCTGGCCGTCGTCACGCACCGTGAGCGCCATGGTGTTCTGCAAGCCGGTCAGGTTGACGAAACCGGTGGCCAGCACCGGCTCGATCAGCACGATGCGCGAGGCGATTTCCAGTTGCTGATCGGTTTGGGTGACATTATTGCGTTCGATTGCCTGAAATCCCACGAATGCGGCGATCGTGACGATGATGACGGCACCCGCCGCCGCCGCTCCGGCGACTCTTGTCCGGAGCGAAAACGATTGTCTGCGACGATGTTTCAGCGGGGGTGCGGAGATCATTTCGATTCCCGGAGTACGAAACCCACCCCGCGAATCGTGTGCAAAATCCTTGGCGTGTCATCTATTTCGAGTTTCCGGCGCAGGTATCCGACGAACACATCCACCACATTCGTATCGGCTATGAAATCGTAACCCCACACCAATTCCAGCAGCCGTTCGCGCGTCAACACCACACCGGCATTCCGGGCAAGTGTGGACAGCAATTCGAATTCCCTTTTGGTGAGCTCGATTTCGCGTCCGTGCAGTAGTGCGCGATAACCCGCGACATCCACCAGCAGCGGACCGACGGTCAGCGCGCCGGGCGCCACCGGCTCCGGCGTATCGGTGCGACGGCGCAGCAGGGCCTTGATCCTGGCCACCAGTTCGGCCAGCTCGAACGGCTTCACCAGATAATCGTCGGCGCCCGACTCGAGGCCCGCGATCCGGTCGTCCACTGAGGCACGGGCACTGAGCACGCAGATGGGCACGTCGTTGCCCATCGCCCGCAAGGCCGTGACAACGCCCGCGCCGTCGAGAACCGGCATGTTCATGTCGAGGACCACCGCGTCGGGTGCCTGCTCGGCGACTGCCCGCAGCGCGGCACCGCCGTCGCGCGCGACGAGTACCCGGAACCCGGACAGTCGCAGGCCACGTTCGACCGAGGCGAGAACGTCCTCGTCGTCGTCGACGACAAGCACCGTAGAGGAAGTCACCTGGTGATCTTAGGTGCTCACGGGGCCGGGGAGACCGGGTCGTTGTCCTGTTCAGGGGTGGTGGCCGTGGTGATGTTGCCGAGCGGCGGGTTGGCCAGGATGCGGTCGGCGAGGGCCGTCAGGACGTTGGGATCCTCGATGGTGGCGGGGGGTTCGACGTGTTCACCGGCGGTGAGCTGGCGGATCGTCTTGCGCAGGATCTTGCCGGAGCGGGTCTTGGGCAGACCGGTGACGATGATCGAGTCGTGCAGGGTCGCGATCGCGCCGATCTGGGCGCGCACCCGGTCGTCGAGTTCGGTGCGCAGCTGCTGCTGGTCGATGTCGACGCCCTGTTTGAGCACCACGTACGCCAGCGGGAGGCTGCCCTTGAGCTCGTCGGGCATGCCGATCACCGCGCATTCGGCGACGGCCTCGTGCCCGGCGATCGCGGCCTCGATGCTGCCCGCCGACAGGCGGTGCCCGGCGATGTTGATCACGTCGTCGCTGCGGCCGAGGACGAAGAGGTAGCCGTCCTCGTCGAAGTAGCCGGAGTCGCCGGTGAGGTAGTGGCCGGGGAAGGCCGATAGGTACGAGCGGATGAAACGTTCCCGGTCGCGCCACAATCCGGTCAGGCAGCCGGGGGGCAGCGGCAGCCCGATGACGATGTTGCCCTCGGTTCCGGTGGGCACCGCGTTGCCGTTCGCGTCGAGAACGCGCAGCCGGTAGCCGGGCACCGGCACACTCGCCGAACCGGACTTGACTGGCAGTCGCTGCAGGCCGAGCGGGTCGGCGCAGATCGGCCAGCCGGTCTCGGTCTGCCACCAGTGATCGACCACGGGGGTGTCGGGGTGATCGGCGAGCAGGGTGCTCGTCGCCCACTCGAAGGTGGCCGGATCGAGGCGCTCGCCCGCGCAGAACAGCGCGCGCAGCCGGGACAGGTCGGAGCGGTGGGCCGCGGTGGCGTCGGGGTCGGCGCGGCGGATCGCGCGCAACGCGGTCGGGGCGGTGAACAGCACCCGAACGTCGTGCTCGTCGACGATCCGCCAGAACGCGCCCGCGTCGGGCGTGCCGACCGGTTTGCCCTCGTAGAGCACCGTCGTCGCGCCGACCAGCAAGGGCGCGTAGACGATGTAGGAGTGGCCGACGACCCAGCCCACGTCGGAGGCGGCCCAGAACACCTGACCAGGGCCGACGTCGTAGACATTGCGCATCGACCAGGCCAGCGCCACCGCGTGCCCGCCGTTGTCGCGCACCACGCCCTTCGGCTTACCGGTGGTGCCGGAGGTGTAGAGGATGTAGAGCGGATCGGTGGCGGCCACCGAGACCGGATCGGCGGGCGTCACACCATCGACGCAGGCATCCCAATCGACCCAGCGGGCGGCGACGGTCTGCTCCGAGGACGGCAGCACGTCGGTGGCGGGCAGGGCCGCGGGGAACTCGATCGTCGTGAACTCGGGGCGCTGCTTGACGATCACCGTGCGCACCGACGCGGTCTCGGCGAGATCGAGCGCGGCCATCACGATCGGCGGGTACTCGACGCGGCGGTTGGGTTCGAGCCCGCCGGAGGCGGTGACGATCAGGACCGGCTCGGCATCGTCGATGCGGGCGGCCAGCTCGGGTGCGGCGAACCCGCCGAACACCACCGAGTGCACCGCGCCGATGCGGGCGCACGCCAGCATCGCGATCACCGCTTCGGGGATCATCGGCAGATAGATCACCACTCGATCACCGGCCACCACACCGAGATCACGCATGGCACCGGCGAACTCGGCCACTTTGCCGAGCAATTCGGCGTAGGTGTAAATGGTGGTGGTGTCCGTCATAGCGGAGACATATATGAGGGCCGGTCGATCGGCGTGTCCACCCTGGTCGACAGTGCCCGCCCGAACGTGACGATCGAGAGCATTCACACAGGTATTGAGGCGGGCGTCGGGGAACCACCTGGCCGACCGCTTGTCGGCGGCATCCACGATCTGCTGCGGTTCGACATCCCACTCGATGCTCTGAGCTGCGGCGGACCAGAAGTCGGCTGGGTCGACCAGGCTGGTCTGATAGACCGGCCGGTACTCGTGTTCGGTGTCCAACCCCGTGACTCCCTAGCCTCGCTTCGATGCCCGCTCGATAGATCCAGATGATTGTGGCAGACTTCACGCGACACCCGATGGGGTGCCGCGACCTTTGGTTTTGCCTACAACAGGCTGGTCATGGAGCGGATCCCTACCGGGAGTCAGCCAAGAAGTTATTGATCCGTTAGAATTCGATGTCACTTAATTCGGGCAGGCGTAGACGCAAATTCTCGGCCAGCCGCAGTTCTCGGCCAGTCAACTCTGGTGAGCCAGCATCGCGCCTGTGAAGGTTCGCTGATGGCGCAAGGTACGAGGCCAGATTGGAAAGTGAGTGGAGATGCGTGACGCCGCTAGGTCCGGCAGCAAACGCTGGGCGCTCGGCAACTGGGACCTGCGTTGGAAGGTTACGGCCGTGCTCGCGGTACCGCTCGCGGTCGCGGTCGGGCTCGGCGTGTCGAGAATTACCTCGGAGTTCTCGGAAGCCAACCGGCTCTCCAGTGTCAAGGAGCAGGTAGACACGATTCCGTCGGTCACAGCCCTGAGCGCTATCTCGGCGCAGGTGACCGGTAGCCAGATGGTGCCTGCCGGTCCGGGGGTCACCCTTGTCACCGACAAGGACCTCGCCGATCTCGACGCGGCGATCGCCGGGGCCGAGGCATCGCTGAACAGGCTCACCGAGCTGCCCGAGGCCCAGGCCGCGCTCGGGCGGATGATCAAGCACTCCAAGAACGTGCGCGCGCAGGGCAAGGCGATGACGACCTCGGCGGAGCCCGCGCTCGCCTCGGTCGAGCAGGTTACCAAGGACGGCGTCACAATCGTGGAGAGCACTGTCTCTCAGGTGAGTGATCCGGTGATGGACCTGGCCAAGCTGCGCCTGGTCGACTCCCTCAACACCCGTTCGGTGCTGATCGAACAGCTCGCAGGTCTCACCGAGATGCTGCGCGGCCTCGATTCGGGCGCGCAGACCTTCCTCACCGGCCTCGCGACCGAGCAGCATCTGCTCGGCGTGTTCGCTCACCGCTTCCCCACGGGCGACCAGACTCTCGTCAATCTCAAGGCGCAGGTCGATGTCCGCCAGAAACTGATCAGCAGTCCCGAAGTGCAGGCGGGAAAGCTGCCGGTCAGTGAGATGCGTACGTCGCTGTACGCCAGCCTCACCGCCTACGAGGGCATCGTCGACGATGCGACCACAACTATCGAGTCCGCCATGGGCGATCGGGCCACGGCCGCGTCCACCGGTGCCTGGACCTATACAGCGGTCGTCATCGCGACGATCCTCGCCGCGCTGTTGCTCGCCGTGTTCGTCGCCCGTTCGATGATCGTGCCGCTGCACCGCCTGCGCCTGGCCGCGCTGCGTGTCGCCGAGTCCGATCTGCCGCACGAGGTCGCCCAGCTCCGCAACGGTGCCGCGCCCGAGGACGTGCCGCTCGAGCCGATGCCGGTGCGCTCCGACGAGGAGATCGGCCAGCTCGCCCGCGCCGTCGACGATATCCACGGTCAGGCGCTGCGCCTGGCCAGTGACCAGGCGCAGATGCGTTCGCAGGTCAACGACATGTTCGAGACGCTGGCCCGCCGGTCCAAGTCGCTCGTCGACCATCAGCTCACCCTCATCGAGGCGATGGAGTACGACGAGAAGGACCCGCGCCTGCTCGAGAACCTCTTCCGGCTCGACCACCTCGCCGCGCGCATGCGCCGTAACGGTGACAACCTGCTGATCCTCGCGGGTACCAAGCAGCGCCGCACCAAGTCCGCCCCGGTCGAGATCGCCGACGTGCTCCGCGCCGCGATCTCCGAGGTCGAGGACTACGAACGGGTCAAGCTCGGCGCCACGCCGCGCGGCTCGCTGATCGAACCGGCCGCCTCCGATATGGCGCACCTGTTCGCCGAGCTGCTCGACAACGCGTTGCGGGCCTCCCCGCCGGAGACCGACGTGAAGTTCACCTTCGCTCAGGCGCACGACCAGGGTCTGCTGATCGAGGTCGCCGACCGCGGCATCGGTATGCCGCCCGCGGAGATGTCGGAGATCAACCACCGGCTCGAGCAGACCGCCGAGCCCGGCCCCGACACGGCCCGTCACATGGGCCTGTTCGTGGTCGGCCGACTAGCCGAGCGCCACGGGCTCACCGTGCGGCTGCGCCCGACCTTCGACACCGCACGCGATCCCGGCGTCACCGTCACCGTGCACGTGCCGGTCGGTCTGATCGTCTCGGGTGGGGCGGGTGTTGTGATCCAGCCGCAGCAGTTGCAGAAGCAGCAGCCGAGTCCGCAGACACCGTCGCAGCAGTCGAACACCATGCAGACCCGCGCGATCACCCGCACCCCGGGTGGCAACGTGATGGTCACCGTGGATCCCGGCGTCAGCGGGCCGACCCCGGCGGGTGCCGGTGGCGGGTTGCCGCAGCGTCAGCCGGGTAACTCGATGGCTTCCGGCGCGGCCCAGGACGCGGCGGAGCAGTCGTCGCCGTCGCTGCGTCCGCCAGCGCCCGGACAGACGAACGTGCCCCAGCGTGGCAAGCTCGCCGCGGCCAACCTGCCCAAGCGCAATCTGGCACCGGGTGGACCCCAGCGTCCGCCCGCCGGGCCGGGTCAGCAGGGTCCGGGTGAGCAGAAGCCCGGTGGACCGCCGCAGGCCGGTGGTGGGTTGCCGCAGCGTCAGCCGGGTGCCAACGGTGCGCCGTCGCGGGATTCCGCGCAGCCGCCCGCTCAGCCGCCGCGTGACTCGGCACCGCCCCAGCGTGATTCGGCACAGACCCAGCGGGGGAGCACCCCCGGTGGTCTGCCGCAGCGTTCGCCGGGCGCCAACGGCGCCCCGCAGCGTGATCCTTCGGTCGGCCTGCCGCAGCGTGATCCGTCGCAGCGGCTGCCGCAGCGTGAGCAGACCGGTGGTCTGCCGCAGCGTGATCCGTCGACCGGACTCCCGCAGCGTGAGCAGACCGGTGGCCTGCCCCAGCGTGATCCGGTAACGGGTCTGCCGCAGCGTGACGCCGCGAACGCGCAGCGTGATCCGGCGCAGTCGACCGGTTTGCCGCAGCGTGGTCAGGGAAGCACCGCGCCGCAGCGTGATTCCGCGCCGGTGCAGCGTGATCCCTCGACCGGACTCCCGCAGCGAGGCAACCCCTCCGGCGGCCTGCCGCAGCGCGATCCCGCGCCGCGTCTGCCGCATCGGGATCAGTCCGGTGGGTTGCCCAGGCTCGATCCGACCAGCGGTGGGCTGCCGCAGCGTGATCCGGCCAACGGACTCCCGCAGCGTGACCAGACCGGCGGGCTGCCCCAACGCGACCCGGCCACTGGCCTGCCGCAGCGTGAGCAGACCGGCGGCCTCCCGCAGCGTGATCCGTCGAACGGCCTTCCACCGCGTGAGCAGACCGGTGGTCTGCCGCAACGTGATCCGGCCGGCGGCCTCCCGCAGCGGGCCCAGCCCGCCCGTCCGGCCAACGGCCTGCCGCAGCGCGCAAACCCTGCGCCACAGCAGAATCCGGCCGACAACGGTCTGCCGCAGCGTGCCCCGGCTGCGGGTCAACCGCAGCGGGACGCGTCCAACGGCCTGCCCCAACGCGCGGCTGCGCCGAATGGGCTGCCGCAGCGCGATCCCGGGGCTAGTGTTGTACCGCAGGCGAACGCCGGGCCAGGAGTGGCTCTGCCGCAACGGGATCGGGACCCTGCGGGGCCGGATAACGCTGCGTCGGCAGGGCGTGATCCGGGTCGGCACAGTTACCGGTCCAATCCGGTCAAGGCTGCGTCGTTCTTCCAGACCAGGTTGCAGCCGGCACCCGAAGGTGATTCCGTGATGGGCGGAACGCCGATCTTCGCCGAGATGATGTCGTCGTGGCTCACGGACGAGAATTCGGACCGGAACCAGATGGCCGCAGCCTTCGAATCGCCGGGAGACGACGGCTGGGAGGCTGCTCGCGCGGCCAGCGAAGCCCAATCCGAGGTGCGTACCGCCGCCGGCTTGCCTCAGCGCAGTCCGGGCGGAAGGCTTGTGCCGGGTGGTGTGAGCGGCATCGCCGATCGCACCCCGCAGCAACGCGATCCCGCAACTATCCGGAACAGCCTGAGTCGTCACCAGCAGGGTGTCCGGGATGGCCGCGCAATGAAGGCAATGAACCTAACCGGAGATAAAGGAGACCGATGAACCCCGATCTAGGTGGTACGAACCGTCAGCTGGATTGGCTGGTTTCGAACTTCGCCAACGAGGTTCCTGGCGTAGCCCATGCCGTCCTGGTCTCGGCTGACGGACTGCTGATGGCCGCGAGCGCTCAGCTCCCGGTCGACCGCGCAGAGCAGCTCTCCGCGGTGACCGCCGGACTGGCGAGCCTTTCCGTCGGCGTGTCGAATCTGTTCGAAGGCGGTACGGTACTCCAGTCCGTCGTCGAGATGGAGCACGGTTACCTGCTGCTCATGGCAGTCGGCGACGGCTCGTATCTAGCAGTCCTGACCAACACCTCGTGTGACATCGGTCAGGTCGGCTACGAAATGGCACTTCTGGTCGAGCGCGTTGGCCAGACGGTCCAGGCCACCCCTCGCGTCACGATGGGTTCCTGATGGGGGGATGGACATAGACGATTACCGCATGGGGAGCGCCGAGCCCAGCCTCGTCCGCCCGTACTCCTTGACTGCAGGCCGTACCAAGCCGGCGGTCGAGTTGGCGCTGGAGGCACTCGTCGCATCGCATCCGGTCGCCATGGAGCGGCAGTACGAACTGAACAACCTCGAAACGTCCATCGTGGAGTTGTGCAGGCAATCGCCGTCCGTTGCCGAGATAGCTGCCCAGCTGTACATCCCGATCGGGGTGGCCCGGGTACTCGTAGCCGATCTGATCGAGGCCGGTCACGTCCGGGTTTCGGCAACTTTGAAAGACGATTCCAGCGACGATGAACGTCGCGAGCTGATCGAAAGGGTTCTCAGTGGACTCCGGCGTATTTGATTCGACGGCGCAGGTCGACACCCGCACGGCCAAGCCGACTTCGGCGAAGATCGTGGTCGCCGGTGGCTTCGGCGTGGGTAAGACCACGATGGTCGGCGCGGTGTCGGAGATCGTTCCGCTGCGCACCGAGGCGTTGGTCACCAACGCCAGTACCGGAATCGACAACCTGACCGGTATTCCACAGAAATCGACCACCACGGTGGCGATGGACTTCGGCCGCATCAGCCTCGCCGACGACCTGGTCCTGTACTTGTTCGGTACGCCGGGCCAGTACCGGTTCTGGTTCATGTGGGATGACCTGATCAAGGGCGCCATCGGCGCCGTGGTACTGGTCGACACCCGCAGGCTCGAAGACAGCTTCGCCGCTGTCGACTACTTCGAGGCCCGCGGGCTGCCGTTCCTGGTGGCGCTCAACGAGTTCGACGACGCGCCGAAGTACCCGCTCGAGGACATCCGCCAGGCCCTTGCGGTTCCCGCCGACGTGCCGATCATGTCGATCGACGCCCGTCGCCGGGAACCGGCCAAGCAGGCCCTGGTCGCCCTGACCGAGTACGCACTGCGCAAGGTCATGCAGGGTCACTGAGCTGATTTCGCACGACGGACGGGGCTGCCGCGATGAAGGGCCGCAGCTCCGCCCCTCGTTCGGGCCGTGCTCGTTCAGGACTCGGGTTCGGGATCGGGCCTGGTCCAGCCCAGGATCATCGCCGGTGCACAGCCACCGGCCATAATCGTGGCCAGCATCATCAGTCCGCCCGCGTAGGCGATGCGATAGGCATCGGCTTGCGGGGAGAACGCGCTGCCGAAGATCAGGTACGCCAGTGGTGGCATGGTCAGCGACTGAGTGAGCGCGAGCCCCGCCGAGCGCGCCTTGTTGCGTTCGGTGATCTCCAGTTCGTCGAGCATCTGGTCGGGTGCGTGATCCTGTCCACCCGACGCGATCCGCAGCATCGTCCAGCTCGGCAGGAAAACCAGCGCCGAGACGAGCGCGACCACAGGCGCCCCGAACAGGTCGAGCGCGCGCATCACGCCCGCGAGCGCGATCCCGAGCAGTGCGATCGTCACCAGGATCACGAGAACCCGCCGCCTGCGACGCGGTCGCCAGCTCTTCAGCATCCCCGCTGTGCGCTGCTCCTGCACGAGCCAGCGCCGGACCCGATAGTTCTGATAGCGGTCGATGAGCGTGGTTGTCATGGCATTTCGCCTTTCGTGCGTGGGTAGAGCTCGGCCGACAACGGCCCGAATTCCTTGCGGGAGAACACGACCTCGACCGGCAGCGCGAACACATCGCAGATGCGCATCGCCAGATCGAGGCTCGGATAGTGATCGCCACGCTCGAGCGCGCCGATCGTCTGGACATTGACATCGACGGCCTCCGCAAGCGCCGCCCGGCTCATCCGATGCTCCGCGCGCAACACCGCGATGCGATTGAAGATCGGTAGGGTTTCCCCTCGTCTGACTGGGCTCACCTAACAGAGTGTTGTAAAAACACAACAGAAAGTCAAGGTGTTCCAACGCGCCGCCGCGATTCCGTGATCGACCAGAATCCGGTCCCGCTACGCTCACAGCGTGCATATGTCGGCGGATGACCTGCTCGGACAGTTGCTCGATACGGGCTCTTTTGTGAGCTGGGATCGGGCGCCGATAGAGCCCGCGATGTCGCCGCGTTATCGGCGCGAGCTCGTCGTCGCGGCCGATCGGGCGGGTACCGATGAGTCGGTGCTGACGGGGGAGGGGTTGTTGCGGGGGCGCCGTGTCGCGGTGATCGCCTGTGAGTTCGCGTTTCTGGCAGGGTCGATCGGCGTGGCCGCGGCGGAGCGGATCGTGCGCGCGGTCGAGCGCGCTACCGAACTCGGGCTGCCGTTGATCGCTTCGCCGACCTCCGGCGGCACGCGAATGCAGGAGGGGACAGTCGCTTTCGTGCAGATGGTGAAGATCGCGGGCGCGGTGGCCGTGCACAAGGCGGCGGGGCATCCGTACCTGGTGTACCTGCGCGATCCGACGATGGGTGGGGTGTTCGCTTCGTGGGGGTCGTTGGGGCACATCACCTTTGCCGCGCCCGGCGCACTGATCGGGTTCCTCGGGCCGCGTGTGTACGAAGCCTTGTACGGCAGGCCTTTTCCGCCCGGCGTGCAGACCGCGGAGAACCTCTATCGCAACGGTGTGATCGATGGTGTGGTGACGGTGGAGGTGTTTCGCCGGATCGCCCACCGGGCGATGAGTGTCGCCAGCGGCGCCGTCGTCGCGGTGACGACCGAGCCGGGTTGGGCTGCGCCGGTGCTCAGTCCGGCGACACCGGCGAATCCGGCTGCGAGCGCTTGGGATTCGGTGCTCAGCTCGCGCAAGCCGGGCAGGCCGGGCATTCGCGATCTGCTTCGCCATACGACACAACGGGTTCCGCTGAGCGGTACCGGTCGCGGTGAGTCCGATCGCACTGTTGTGCACGCCCTCGCCCGCTTCGCCGGTCAACCGTGCGTCGTGTTCGGGCACGACCGATCGGGCCAGGAGGGCGAGCACACCATGGGCCCGGCCGCCCTGCGGGAGGCGCGGCGGGCGATGGTCCTGGCGCGGGAATTGCGGCTGCCGCTGGTGCTCGTCATCGACACCGTCGGTGCCGCCCTGTCCAAGGAGGCCGAGGAACGCGGGCTCGCCCCCGAAATCGCCCGCTGCCTGGCCGATCTCGTCACCCTCGACACCCCGACCGTCTCCGTACTGCTTGGCCAGGGCACCGGCGGCGGCGCGCTCGCGCTGTTGCCCGCCGACCGGGTGCTCGCCGCCAGACACGGCTGGCTCGCCCCGCTGCCGCCGGAAGGGGCGAGCGCCATCGTCTTCCGCGATACCGCGCACGCTCCGGAAATGGCTGCGGCGCAAGGCATCAGGTCGGCGGACCTGCTCGAAGACGGTGTGGTGGACCGAATCGTCGAGGAGTACCCCGACGCCGCCGACGAACCGGTCGCCTTCGCCCGTCGCACGGTCCTCGCGATCGCGGCCGAACTGGCCGCGCTGCGCGCCTGCGAGCCCGCCGAACTGCGATCGATGCGGCAGACCCGGTACCGGCGAATCGGATTGTCCGGATCCGCGTACTGAGCCCACCGGCAATCCCCTGACCAGCGCCCCGCTTTGTGTCAGGGGGAAACACGCGACGCGCCGTCGTTGACGCCACACCGAACCACTTCTACCTTCGAGAGGGTGACCTTCCGCAGCGAGAGCAGCCCTGTCCCCACCATCGTGCTCAATGACGGGAACGTGATCCCACAGCTCGGCTTCGGTGTGTTCCAGGTGCCCGCGGAAGACGTCACCGGGGTGGTGGCCGAGGCGTTGAAGGTCGGCTACCGCAGTATCGACACGGCCGCGGTCTACGGAAACGAGGAAGGCGTAGGCCGCGCCATCGGTGAATCGGGGATTCCCCGTGACGAACTCTTCATCACCACCAAGCTGTGGAACGCCGACCAGGGCTACGACAGCACCCTGCGCGCCTTCGATGCCAGCATGCAGCGTCTCGGCCTGGATTATCTCGACCTGTATCTGATCCACTGGCCGGTACCGTCGGCAGGCCGCTTCGTCGACACGTTCCGCGCGTTCCAGGCGCTGAAGTCGCAGGGCCGGATCGGTTCGATCGGTGTCTCCAACTTCCGGGTGGTCGATCTGGAGACCCTGATCGCCGAGGCGGGCGAGATCCCCACGGTGAACCAGATCGAATTACATCCCACACTTTCCCAGCGTGACCTGCGTCAATACGATGCCGATCATGCGATCGCCACCGAGGCGTGGAGCCCGCTCGGGCAGGGCACACTGCTCGACAACCCGACCATCGTCGGCATCGCGAAGGAACTCGACCGCACGCCCGCGCAGGTCATCATCCGGTGGCACCTGCAGCTGGGCAATATCGTCATCCCGAAATCGGTCACGCCGTCGCGGATCGCCGAGAACTTCGACGTGTTCACCTTCGAACTCGATCCCGCGGCGATGGAGTTGATCGGCCGTCTCGACGCGGGCAAGCGGGTCGGCGCCGATCCGTCGACGTTCAGCGCCGGTCTGGCCTGATCCCCAGGTAGTCGCTCAGTTCCCTGGCCGCGGCCCGGCCCGCCCGGTTGGCGCCGATCGTGCTGGCCGACGGTCCGTAGCCGATGAGATGGATACGCGGGTCGACGGCCACCTGGGTCGCCAATCGCCCGGTCATGGTGATCCCGCCGCCTGGTCCGCGCAGCCGCAGCGGTGCCAGATGGTCCAATGCGCTGCGGAAACCGGTCGCCCACAGGATGACGTCGGCCGCCTGGAAACTGCCGTCGGCCCAACGCACGCCGGTGGGCTCGATCCGCTCGAACATCGGCAGCCGCCGCAGCACACCCCGCGCACGCGCGGCCAGCAAGCGTTCATCGAGCGGCAGCCCCGTCACCGAGACGACCGATCCCGGTGGCAGCCCCGCGCGCACACGGTCCTCCACCAGGGCCACCGCGTCGCGCCCGTCCTGCTCGGCGAACGGCGTCTCCCGCCACCGCGGCTCCGACCTGGTGACCCATGTGGTGGAGGTCACGAGCGAGATTTCGTCGAGCAACTGCACCGCCGAGATTCCCCCACCGACGATGACCACATGTTTGCCCGTGAACTCCTCGGCCGTGTGGTAATCGCGAGTGTGTAGCTGGCGTCCGGCGAAGGTGTCGGCGCCCGGATATCGGGGGATGAACGGGTGCTCCCAGGTGCCGGTGCCGTTGACCAGACCCCGCGCGCGCAAGGTGCCCGCACCCTCGGTTTCCACTTGTAGGACCTCGCCACGGCCCGCGCAGCTCTGGCCGTCGGCGGTCCGATCGCAGACGACTTTCACCGTCACCTGCCGTTGAACTCGCAGGTCGAAGCGCTTTTCGTAGAGCTCGTAGTAGTGCGGTACCGCGGTGGCCGCTCGCGCCGACTCCGATCCGGCGGGCAGGGTCTCGGCGAAGGACATCCCCGGCAGATCGTGCACTCGGTTCACCGTTGTCAGGGTCAGCGAAGGCCACCGGAACTGCCAGGCGCCACCGGGGCCGGGTGCGTGGTCGACTATGCGGAAATCGCGTTCGGGTACCAGCCCGAGCTTGCGCAGGTGGTACCCGGCCGAGAGCCCGGCTTGACCGGCTCCGATCACCAGGATGTCGAAATCCGTCATCCGGGGAGAATAGTCGTGAACCACAGGCGTCGATGCCATCGCCTTACCGGGCGTTGTCGGCGGGCTGTGGCAGAGTGTGAATATCCACGAAATCCGCTGATTCTGGGGAGGATGCATGCTCGGCGTGACTCGCGATGGTGATGTGATCACCATCGAACTACAGCGCGAGGAACGGCGCAACGCGCTCAACGAGGACTTGGTCGGGCAGTTGCGCGCCGCGGTACTCGGCGCGGTGGCCGAGGGCGCGCGTGCCATCGTGCTCACCGGCCGCGGGCCGATCTTCAGCGCGGGTGCCGATCTGTCGGGGGTGTACTCCGAGTCGTTCCTGAGCGGTCTGCTCGACATGCTGCACACCATCGAATCGGTTCCGGTTCCGGTGATCTCGGCGATCAACGGCGGCGCGCTCGGTGCGGGCGTGCAGCTGGCACTGGCCTCGGACCTGCGGGTGATCGAGCCCGACGCCTACATCGCGGTGCCCGCGGCCAAGCTCGGCATCTCGGTCGACCGCTGGACGGTGTCGCGGCTGGCCGCCCTGATCGGTGGCGGCCCCGCCCGCACGATCCTGCTTGGCGCCGAATCCGTTTCCGCCGCAGACGCTTACGCCTACGGCTTCGCCAACAAGCTCGGCACGCTCGCCGACGCCAAGGACTGGGCCAAGTCGATCGCGGCACTCGCGCCGCTGTCGCTGCAAGCCATGAAACTGATGCTCAACGACGACGGCACCGGCGATCCGGCCAGCGCGCAGCAGCAGGCCGCGCTGGAAGCCGCGTGGAGCAGCGACGACGCCAAAGAGGGCCGCCTGGCCCGGCAAGAGAAGCGTCCGGCGAAGTTCGTGGGCCGCTGATGCGAATCACACGGCTGGCGGGTTCGGTGGCGAGCACCTTCGGCCTCGCCTGGATGGCACGCGCGGTGTGGGGCCTGCCCACCTCGATCGGCGCGGGCCCGTCGGCGATCGCGCCGACCGCGATCGGCAAGTCCTCCTACCGCGACGGCCGTTTCCACAACACCGAGCCGAGCTCCATGCTCGCCGCCGGTGCCGCACCGTCGCTGATCTGGTCGGGACTCACCAAGGGCCGTATCGGCCGTCCGGCGAACCCCGTCCCACTGGTCACCCCAGCCGCTCCCGAGCAGGCCGCCGAACTCGCGGTCACCTGGTACGGACACGCGAGCGCGCTGGTCGAACTCGACGGCTACCGCGTGCTGGCCGACCCGGTGTGGAGCGAACGGGTCTCCCCGTCCCCGGTGGTCGGCCCCGCCCGTCTGCACCCGGTCCCCGGCGAGCTGTCGCAGCTGCCGACCGTCGACGCGGTGATCATCTCCCACGATCACTACGACCACCTCGACAAGGCCACCGTCGACGAACTCGTCCGCACCCAGCTCGCGCCGTTCGTGGTGCCCACCGGCATCGGCGCGCACCTGCGGCAGTGGGGTGTGCCCGAATACCGGATCATCGAGCTCGACTGGGGTGGCTCGGTCTCGCTCGGCCATGACGCCGGCGACCGCGGCCTCACCATCACCTGCGCCGAGGCCAGGCATTTCTCCGGCCGCGGCCTGGTCCGCAACACCACGCTGTGGGCGTCGTGGGCGCTGTCGGGGCCCACCAAGCGGATCTACTTCGGCGGCGACACCGGCTACACGAAGGCGTTCTCCCAGGCAGGCGCGGTGCTCGGCCCCTTCGATCTCACGCTGCTGCCCATCGGCGCCTACGACGAGCGCTGGACCGATGTGCACATGAACCCCGAAGAGGCGGTGCGCGCGCACGCTGACCTGTGCCTGGGCGACGCCGCCTACGGACTGCTGGTCCCGATCCACTGGGCCACGTTCAATCTGGCCTTCCACGGCTGGTCCGAACCCGTCCGGCGCCTGGTGTCGGCAGCCGCCGACGCGGGTACCCCGGTCGTAGTGCCCAAGCCGGGCCAGAGGGTGGTTCCGAATGACCTCCCACCACGGGATTCGTGGTGGGAAGATGTGGAGTGACTGTTGCCTGTGGTGAGCGAAGCTCCATCAGGCAGCCGCACCTTGCGGTGAGGCGGTCCCCGCCGAACCCAGCTCACGCTGCGTCGGGGTAGACGTTTCACAGCCTCCTGCCTCGCCCGCTCTCGCAGACTCGGACTTGCGGATGGCTCCACGTCCTGGCACCGACCCACTGTCGGCGCAACCCTGTTCACCCACCCTAGATCGATGGGTCTCGCCGAGTCGGGCGAGGTTGATCGCGGCATTACGGTCACGATCAATCGACAGACCACAAGACTCACAGCTATAGACACGGTCGGCGAGGGTCAGGCTTGGCTTTCGCCCACCACACCCCGAACACGTCTTCGAACTCGGAAACCACCGATCAGCTTCTACCAGAACCGACCCGTACCAGCGAGTTTTATAGGCCAGCATCTGTCGGACCTGAGCGAGGGCCGCGTCAGCGACTGCCCGGTTCAACCCCTTCTTCCGGTCACCGCCCGCGGACCGCATCCCGGCCGCGTTCAGAGTTTCCACCACGATCACCTGATGCTGCTGAGCCAAGGTCGTGGTGGTCTTGTGGAGAACGTCGCGGCGGACTGCGGCGGCCTGCCCGTGTGTGCGGGCGATCCGAGCGGTGGTGGCCTGCCACCGCCTCGATGGCTGCCGCCGGTTTTTCGTGACGGGGTCATGCGGACCCTGCTGACGGGCTGCCCGCCGTTGCAACACTCTCAACCGGGCTTGCGCGGCAGTCAGGGGTTTGGGCGCCGGAATACGGCTTACTTCGCGACCGTCAGGGGTCGCGATCACCAGTAGCGCGTCGGCTTTGACCCCGACATCGACCCCGACCACCGGGTGCGGTGACCGGCGGGCGTGCCCGGGACGGGATTTGGCCGTGACGAGGGTTTGGAACGATACGTACCAGCGGCGACGCGAATCCTGGGCGAGGGTGGCTGACAGGATGCGTGCGGTCCCCGCCTCGACACGGCGGGCGAGCTTGCGGGTCGACTCATGTGTTTTGAGCCGCCCGACCCGGGGTAGGACGATGTGATGGCGGTCGGGCTCGACCCGGATCGTTCCCGTGGTGAATCGAACGGACCGCCGAGACCGGGCCGCGTTTTTGAATCTCGGGAATCCGACTGGATTACCTGCCCGCACACCAGCGCGGGAGGTGGCCCAGTTATCCAGGGAGCGGGCGAGTGCGTCGAGTCCGGTGTTGTAGGCCTCTTTCGAGTTCTGCGCCCACCACGGCGCGTGCTCGTATTTACGCTGGTTCCAGATTTTGCGGAGTCCGGGTAGTGACCAGCCGATCATCGGGGTCAGTTCGGCCTCGGAGATCCCGTAGCTCCGTTCAGCGGTGCGTTGATCGATCACCGCTTTGACCAAGGCGAGCATGTGGTTGAACGCGAACCTGGATGCACCGCAATGCGATCGGAGTACCGGTTGTTGGTGCGGGGTGGGGTCGAGCGCGAATCGGTAGGCCTGCATCGTCCATCCGTCAGGGATGTCGAACCTCGCCATCAGTGATCAACTCCTTCCCTCTGGGTCTCGTTGCCGGTCGCCGATAGCGGTTACGATGTCATAGCGGTGAGACATATTTCGATCCACGCCAGCGGTCGGGCCGCGACAGTACTGATATATGCCTACGTTCGATCAGATTTGCTCATGAAACACCAAGCAGCTCAGAACCATCCTCTTGAAAGGAACACGGTCAGATGAGTCTCGTGGATACGTTGAAGGGCTTGCTCGGTAAGGGCAAGGAAACGGTCGAACAGAACGCCGACAAGATCAATGAGGCGGTCGACAAGGCCGGGACCTTCATCGATGACAAGACCAAGGGTAAGTACAGCGACAAGATCGAGAAGGGTAAGGAAGCGGCCAAGAAGGTCGTGCCTCCGCAGGCAGGCCCCGGCACCGCCGCCGGCGGCCCCGCACCGACCCCTCCCGGACCCAAGGCCTGATTCCGGTGCGCGGGGACCGGTAGACGGTCCCCGCCGCCGGCGATCGCGTCGATGGTCCGCCGGGAATTTCGGGGCGCTCCGGGTGAACCGGACATCGAGGTTGAGCTCAGCAACCTCGACAAGGTGCTGTACCCGGCAACCGGTACGACCAAAGGCGAGGTGATCGCCTACTATTCGGCGATCACCGAGGCTGCGCTGCCCCATCTCGTCGGTCGCCCGGTTACCAGGAAACGGTGGCCGAACGGCGTCGACCATTCCGATTTCTTCGAGAAGAACCTCCCCGAGCACGCGCCCGCGTGGATCCACCGCGCCGCGATCGAGCATTCCAGCCGCCGGGTGGTGTACCCACTGATCGATTCCGAGGCCGGGATGGCCTGGCTCGCCCAGCAGGCGGCGCTGGAAATCCATGTGCCGCAATGGCGTTTCGACGCAGGCGATCGCGGCCCGGCCACCAGGATCGTGTTCGATCTGGACCCCGGCCCCGGTGCCGGGCTGCCCGAATGCGCGCGGGTCGCGCTGGCTGTGCGTGCGATGGTCGCCGATATCGGCATGCAGGCGTTCCCGGTGACCAGTGGTAGCAAAGGCATTCACGTTTATGTGCCGCTGGATCGGCCGCTGAGTTCGCGTGGCGCGTCCACCGTCGCCAAGCAAGTGGCCACCAATCTCGAAGCGCTGCACCCGGATCTGGTGACGGCGACCATGGCGAAGACTGCCCGCACGGGCAAGGTGTTCCTGGACTGGAGCCAGAACAACGCCGCCAAGACCACCATCGCCCCCTACTCGCTGCGCGGTCGCGCCGAACCCAATGCCGCCGCCCCACGCACCTGGGCCGAGATCGAAGACGCTGATGCATTGCGCCAGTTACGTTTCGACGAGGTCCTCGCTCGTTGGAAAGCCGACGGCGACCTGCTGGCCGACCTCGACCCGCCACTACCCACCCGCCCCGACTCGCTCGCCAAGTACCGCAGCATGCGCGACCCGCAGCGCACGCCCGAGCCCGTCCCCGAGACGACGCCGGAACCAGGCCCCGGCAATCGCTTCGTCATCCAGGAGCATCACGCCCGCCGCCTGCACTGGGATGTGCGCCTCGAGCGCGATGGTGTCCTCGCCTCCTGGGCGGTGCCCAAGGGCCCGCCGACCGAGCCGAAACACAATCGCCTCGCCGTGCGCACCGAGGACCACCCACTCGAGTACCTGCACTTCCACGGCTCCATCCCCAAGGGTGAATACGGCGCTGGGGAGATGACGATCTGGGATTCGGGCACCTATGTCACCGAGAAGTGGCGCTCCGACGAGGTGATCGTCGAACTCGACGGACAGCGGGTGTCCGGCCGCTACGCGTTCATCCAGACCAAGGGTGACCAGTGGCTGATGCACCTGATGCGCGACCAATCCCGTCGAGAACCCTTGGCCGACAGTGGTTTCCCGCGCGGGTTGTCGCCGATGCTGGCGACGGCGGGCGATGTCGAATCGCTGACCCCCGCGAACTGGTCCTTCGAAACCAAGTGGGACGGGTTCCGGGTGATCGTCGAGATCGACGACGGTACGGTCACGGTCCGCAGCCGCGCGGGCAACACGGTGACCGCCCGGTATCCGCGACTGGCCGTTCTCGGTGCGGAACTGGCCGGGCACCAAGTGGTGCTGGATGGCGAAGCGGTCGTGCTCGATGACGCCGGACTCTCGGATATCTCGGCGCTGCAAGCGGATTCTGCCCGCGCGGTTTTCGTCGCCTTCGACGTGCTCTACCTCGACGGCACCTCCCTGCTGCGCAAGAAGTACACCGACCGGCGTGCCGTGCTAGAGGCGCTGGGCAGGCTGTCGCCGTCGATGAATGTCAGTGCGCTGCTGGATGGTTCGGGTGCCGAGGCGATGAAGGCCAGTCGCGAGGAGGGTCAGGAAGGGGTCGTCGCCAAGCGGCTGGATTCGGTGTATCAGCCGGGCAAGCGCAGTCAGACCTGGCTCAAACAGCGCAACTGGCGCTCGCGCGAGGTGGTGGTCGGCGGTTGGCGGCGTAGCGACAAACGCCCGTTCAAGTCGCTGCTGCTCGGTATGCCGCACGAGGACGGCCTCATCTACGTCGGGCGGGTGGGTACCGGATTCGGTGACGAGCAGTCGCGCCGGATCGCCGCCGAGCTGGCTGGGCTGCGATGCGACGCTTCACCGTTCACCAACGAGATGACCGCAGACGAACGCCATGACGCGCAATGGGTCACCCCCGAGCTCACCGGCACGGTCCGCTTCCAGGCGTGGACCGACACCGGACGGCTCTGGCACCCGGTGTGGGACGGTGTGACGAGTTCGCCACGGTGATGCCCACCCGCGAAAGCTGTGATGTTGCTACGGTAATCGCGTTGTACCCGGAGTCGAATCAACGAGGAGTACGCGGTGGATTTCAAGAACCTGGCGGGCAAGGCGATGGACATGGCTGCCCAGCACGCGGACAAGGTCGACAGCGTCATCGACAAGGCTGGTGACGTGGTCGACGAGAAGACCGGTGGCAAGTTCAGCGGCCAGGTCGACTCCGCCCAGGACGCGGCCAAGAACGCCCTGCGCGAGAAGGCCTGATCGGCTCGGCGGGCCGACCACCACCGGCCCGCCGAATCAGCGCGCTGACTGTTTGCCGCGCTGTCAGTTCCCGGCCATCAGGCCGGAGATCGTGTCGACATCGGTGACCAGCGCATTGCCCTGGAACGCGAAGTCGTCGTAGGCCCGCGCGATCGCTTCCTTGTCGCGACCACCGCAGGCGTCACCGATCACCACGGGCACGAAGCCCAGGTCGGTGGAGTGGGTGACGGTGGGCGCGATCCCGATCTCGAGCGCGACACCGGCGATGGCGTAGGAGCCGATCCGCAGATCGCGCAGCAGAGTGGACAGGGGCGTGCCCTCGAACGCCGACATCGACATCTTGTCGAAGACCAGCTCGTCCTCGCGCGGCACCAGCTCCGGTACCAGCTCGAACGCGGGCGTATCGCGTTGCAGAATGAAGGCCACGTCGTCGACGGATTCGGCGTTCTGCCAGCTCATCAGCAGCCGCATTCCGTACACGCCGGTCAGTCGCCGTGGCGGGAAGAAGTGCCGCAGGAAGATCACCGGATAGCCGCCGCGCCGGGCCGCTTCGACCACCCGGACGACGCGTTCGGTGATCTCCTGCCCGTCGGGCAGCTGGCCGAGGACGCCGACCTGCATGTCGTAGACGATCAGCGCCATCCGGTCGGGCGCGCACAGATCGCCGAGGGTTTCGGGAATGTCGAGTCCGTTTCCTTGTCGCACCGACGCCAGTATCGTCGACCTTCGCGGGTCTGTCGAGACTCGCAGGCCCCTGTCATGAGCGACCAGGTGACCGGAATGCCCGGCCCCGGAAACCGAGTCGCCCCGACGCCGGTGCCGGCGTCGGGGCGATCAGTTGATCAGTATGTGGTGCAGGCTATTTCGCTGCCCACTGGGTGGTGCCGGGCGGGGCGGTCCAGGTGTTGATCAGGTCCATGCCGGCGACGATCAGCGTAGGTCCGCCGACAATGAGGCTGCCGATGATCCCGCCGACGGAGGCGCCGGTGATGAGGCCGGGAAGCGCGCCGACTCCGCCGGCCGCCGCGCCGATCACCAAGCCGATCACAGCACCGATGGCCATGCCGACGAAGCTACCGACAGCGGTGGCAAGGCCGAAGGTGGAGGCGAAGTTCGCCTGCGCCGCGTAGTTTTCCGCGGGCGAGGCGACCGGAGTCAGGTTGGGCTTGGCCGTGGCGACGTCCTTGACCGCGGTCAGCTCGAGTACCCGGCTGTCCTCGCTAACCGTGTGCGGCAGCGGGTATTCGAAACTGCCGTCGCGGACCGAGAGGGGCAGCGAGATCAGGGTCGCACCTGCCTCGTCACGGATGTCGACCGCACCGCCGGTGATCGCGAAGGTGCCGTGGGTGAGAGTGGTGATGACGGTGTTACCGACCAGTTCGGTGCGGTACTCGACGTTCGGCGTCACCGGGTCGGCTCCGGCTACTCCGGTGCCCACCAGCGCTACCGCGAGCACCGGAATGGCAGCCGCGGCGATTTTGCGGATGATCATATGAACATTTCCCATCTGGACTTCATCAGGTGTGAGTTGCTCGAACAAGCGCCGTGGTGGTGACTTCCCCCGAGAAAGCTCGTGATCGGCGCGTGAAGCTGCCTAGCTCGATTCCGTGACGAACCATATCGTGCAATAGGGTTTCGGGACAGTGAATTCGGGGTATTGCTCACAACCGCAGAGTGCTGATAGTGCGCGCGATGGACGGCGCGCCGATGACCAGCGAGATCGAGTGCTCCTGGTTCAGCCGATGGCGTTGCTCAGCACCACGGCGCCCGCGCAGACCACACCCACGACCGCCAGCGCGATCGCGTCGCGGCGGTGCGGTGCGCTCGGATGGGCCGTCAGCATCCCCGTGCCGCCACGCGCGGTGATCGCCTCACCGAGTTCGCCCGCGCGCCGCGACGACACCGCCATGCACGCGGTGAGGATGTCGATGAGCGGATCGGTGGTGCGGTGCAGCAGGTTCTCTTTGGGGCGCAGTTTGCGGGCTGCGCGCAGCACCCGGATCTCGTCGAACAACAGTGGCAGACCGCGCAGGGTCAGTGCGACGACGACCGCCCATTCGTCGACCGGCAGTCGCAACTTGCGCAGTGGCGCACCGAGTTTCGCGAGAGCGGGGGCGATCTCGCCCATCGGGGTGGTGAACGCGATCAGGAACGAGGCCGCCAGCAGCACCAGCCCGAACACGACGACTTGCAGGTTACCGAGCATCGCCTTCGTCCCGATCGGCGCGGTGATAGCGACGCTGAGCGCGACGAGTCCCCAGAACCACCACGGCAGCCGGGGGATCGCCCCGAGCGGCAGCCGCGCGAGCACCCAGATCAGCACAAGGAAAGCCGTGATCACGCCGAGGACCGGCCAGGACGGCAGGAACATCAGCAGCAGGCTGATGCCGAACACGGCGATCATCTTCGTGCCTGCCCACAGGCGGTGCACGACGCTGTCGCCCGGTACTTCACGCAGCAGCACTGTGCTCATGGGGTCGTGCCTTTCGGTGCGCTGGTGTGTGCCGTCGCGCCTTCGTCACCGCGGCGGCCCAAGGGCAGACCGGCCACGAAGGCCGACTTCTCGAGTGCGCGTTCGGTTCTCGAAATCGCGTGGCCGTCCGCCGAGACCGCCACGCCGCCGTCCAGGTGCACGGTGCGGTCGCAGACCATGGACATCTCGGCGACATCGTGGGAGATGATGATCAATGTCAGCCCGGAATCCCGCAGCCGGGCAAGCAGTTCCACGATCTCGGCGCGGCCCTGCGGATCCAGGCCGGCCAGTGGTTCGTCCAGGACGACCACCTGCGGGCGACTCGCCACCATCGCGGCGAGGACCACCCGTTTGGCCTGCCCGCCGCTGAGTTCCTCGATCGAGCGAGCGGCGAGGCGGCGATCCAGGCCCACCGCGTCCAGCGCCTGCCCGACCGCGCCGGAACCGGTCGCCCGCCCACCCCAGTCGGCGATCTCGGCGCCGACGGTCTGCTTCTGTAGTTGCAACCGGGAGTGCTGGAAGGCCAGCGCCACCCCGCCGACCTGCTTGTCGACCGCGGTGCCGCGCAGTTCACAGCGCCCCGAGCTCGGCGCGATCAGCCCGGCGATGATCCAGGCCAGTGTCGACTTGCCGGACCCGTTGCCGCCGACGATCAGCAGCGCCTCGCCCTTGCGGACCGACAGGTCGACACCGTGCAGGGCAGGTGCCTCCCACGGCGTGCCACGGTTGTAGGTGTGGCGCACATCGGTGAGTTCGAGGACCGGGGCACCCATCGGCCTGCGGCGCTGGTCGCGGGCGGGGTTGGGCCAGCTCGCGAGGTGGTCGACCATGCGGCCGCCGGCGAGGTGGATCACCCGGTCGGCGGCGGTCGCGTCGGCTTCGTGGTGGGTCACCAGGACCACGGCGGTGCCGTGGCGGCGCGGGAGTTCGGCCAGCAGGGCGACGAGTTCACGGCGCCCGTCGGGGTCGATCATCGAGGTGGCTTCGTCGGCGATGAGCAGCGCGGGGCGGCGGGCGAGCGCGGCGGCCACGGCGAGGCGCTGCTGCTGGCCGCCGGAGAGGGTGGCGGTTTCGCGGGCGCCCATGTCGGCGAGGCCGACCTCGGCGAGGAGCGCGTCGACATCGACCTCGGCGGCCGACTCCGCCGACAGGCCCCACACGACATCGTCGGCGACCGAGACGCCGAGGGTTTGGCTCTCCGGGCGTTGCAGGACCAGCGCGGTCCCACCGATCGCGCCCAGCCCCGCCGAACCCGGACGATCCACCGCACCCGTTGTCGGCGGCCTGCCTGCCAGGACTCTGGTCAAGGTCGACTTGCCGGAGCCGTTGTGACCGACGACGGCGACGAACTCGCCCGGATGAATGGTGAGATCGATATCGGCCAGCGCGTCGACCTTCGTGCCCTCGTACCGATAGCCGACCCCGTGCAGGGAAACCGGCAGCGGTCCGACCGGCCGATCATCTGCCGGCGCGTCGAGCCGATCACTGCCCGGCAACCATGCGAGCCGATCGAGCACCGCCCCGAGGACGAACCAGGAGATCACCGTGCTGACCAGCACGCCGAGCGCCACCGTGGCGCCGATGTAGATCCACCACCAGCGCAGCACCACCTCGACGGTCTCGGCGGCCGTCCGGCCGAGCGGCTCCAGCGCGGGCACCCGGCCTGCCAGATTCTCGATGCCCTTCGCGGTATTCCGGAACGCTTCGAAGAACAGGTCTCTGGTTCGCGAGAAGAGCAGCAGACTGCCGACGGAGAACAGTCCCCAGCCCACGCCTGCGACGATTCCGAGCGCGAATACCGTGGGGAATCCGCCGCCCCGGCGTTTCACCGTCCCGATGATTCCCGCCAGCGTGGCCGCGCCCATGACGCCGAGCGCGGGCATCACCCCGGCCGCCACGAACGTGACCAGTGTTGCCGCGATCGTGGCTGTGACCAGCGCGCGCAATCGATACCGCTGGGCGAGCAGGCCCAAGGGGACTGCTGCGACGAGCTGTAGCGCGGCAGCCATGGGAACCAGTGAGCCGACCGTGATGAGGCCGACGGTGAGCCCGGCCATCACCGCGCCGCTCGCCAGTTCGATCGGGCGCAGGGGACCGCTGGGCAGACCCACGGGCTTGTCTCTCACGTGTCCAGTCTGCCAGGGGGTTGTGTTTGCGGGTGTGGGGCTGATGTGGATGTTGTGTGGGGTTGATGGCAGGTGGTCGGCTAACGAAAGGCCGTGGCCAGGCCGTCCTGGGGCATGGGGGCGGTCTGTGGGCGCCGATGGAACATGCTCGGCCGCAAGCGTGCGATCGCGACGCCGGTCAGGCACAGTGCGCCGCCGAGAAGGGCGGTGGGCGTGGGGACCTCGGAAAGGAAGATCCAGGACATGACGATGGCCAGCGCGGGTACGGCGTAGCTCGACGAAGCCGTTACTCCGGCTGGAGTGTGCGCGAGGGCGTAGGCCCAGAGCAGGAAGGCGAGGGCGGTCGAGACCAGGCCGAGGTAGACGACGCCGACGGTGGCGGAGAGGGGTGCTTCGGCAAGTTCGTGTGCCATCTTCGGTGCCCACGGCAGTAGAACGACGGCGCCGGCCACCGCACCGAGGGTCGTCGCGGTCAGCGGGTCGGTGGACCGCAGCACGAGCTTCTGCGCCACCACGCTGATCCCGTAGAGCAGGGCGGCTGCCACCGCGAGTGCGACGCCGACGCGGTCGCGCTGCCCGGGCCCGGTGAACGCGATGATCGCGGCGCCGCTGAAGCTGACGGCGATACCGACGACGAGCAGCGGCGGGAAGCCTTCGTTCAGGAACAACCCCGCGAGCACCGCCACCACGATGGGCGCGATATTTACCAGCAGCGCGGTGGTGCCCGCGTCGAGATGCTGTTCGGCGGCGTTCACCAGGACCGTGTACAGCCCGAACCACAGCGCGCCGTAGGCCATGGTGAGCCACAGCGCCAGGCCGCGCGGCATCCGGCCGCCGCGAAACGCCAGCACCAGCACCAGCACGATCGCGCCGACGAGGAGTCGCCCGGATGCCATCGCCGCGGGCGAGACGTAGGGCGCGATGCCGCGGATGATCACGAACGACGATGCCCAGGCCAGCATCACAGCGACCAGGGCGAGAGCGGGCAGGCGCGACTTCATGCCTCCACGGTGGACCACCTGAGAGGTAAGCACAAGCGGGTATTTGCCATCTATTATTCAGTAGTACTGAAGTGAGGAGTCCACATGATCGACACGCACCGCTTGATGATCTTCCGCTCCGTGGTCGCGACCGGCTCGGTGGCCGCGGCGGCCTCGACGCTGGGCTACTCACCGTCGGCGATCTCCCAGCACCTCGCCGCCCTGCAGCGCGAAACCGGCTTGCAGCTGCTGGAACGGGTGGGTCGCGGTGTGGAGCCGACTCCGGCGGGGCGGGTGATCGCGGGCGAGGCCGCGAAGGTGCTCGACGAGCTGACCGCGCTCGGGTCGACGGTGTCGGACCTGCGGGCGGGCAAGGCCGCCCGGATCACGATCAACTCGTTCAGCTCGGCGGGCACCAACTGGATGCCCGATGTGGTCGCCACCCTCACCCACGAATTCCCCGACACCAGGGTCCGGCTCAGGATCGTCGACGAGCTGGCCGCGGTCTCGGACAATCGACCCGATATCGCCCTCACGGTGCGCCTCGGCAAACCCACCCAAATCGTCGGCTACACCCATCACGACCTGGTGACCGAGCCCTATGTAGCCGTGGTCCCCGCCGACCACGAACTCGCGGCCCACACCACCGTCGAGGTAGCCGAACTCGAGCAGCACCGCTGGATCGACAACGACACCAGCCACGGGCCGTGCAGGCAGGCCATGCTGAACGCCTGCGCCGCAGCGGGTTTCACCCCTCGGTTCGTGGTGGAGACCACCGACTACCCCTCGGCGCTGCGATTCGTGGCGCGCGGTGTCGGCATCACCGTTGTCCCTCGGCTCGGCGCCACGGACCTGCCGCCCGGTTCTCGCGCGCTGGAGCTCACCAACCCGACTCCGCGTCGCACGATCTGTGCCCACATCAAGGACTCCGAGTCGTACAACCCGGTCGTCATCCGGACGATGGAGTTGCTGCGGGCCGCCGCGGGTTAGCCGCGACCGATCAGGCGGGTGGTGGCTCGGCCAGCCAGCCGCCCATCGCCACCGTGCGGAAATGTGTTGTGAGACCGAAGTTGTCGTCGATGACGTGCAGGGCGATGGCCGGGTCGGGGGCATAGTCCATGACGCGGTGGGGTGGCGTCACTTCCCATTCGCCGCCGAGGACGGAGGCGGTGCTCGGGCAGGTGATCATGGGTTTGCCCGCGAAGGTCGTCGCGATGGGGGAGTGGGCGTGGCCGGTGAGGATGCCGACGATGCGCGGGTCGCCCGCGACGACAGCGGCCAGCCGGCCGGGGTCGGCGAGCGCGATGACATCGACCACGGGACTGAACACCGGCTTGGGCGGGTGGTGCAGGGCTATCAGGATCGGGCCGTCGGGCGCCTCGGCGAGCGTCGCGCGCAGCCAGTCGAAGGTGTCCTCGCCCAGCAGACCGGCTGATTCGCCGGGGATGCTCGAGTCGAGCATGACGATGGTGAGCGCGCCGACTCGGTGGACGCTGTTGATGGGAGTGGTCGAGGCGGGCTCGCCGAGCAGTGCGGTGCGGAAGTTCGCGCGGTCGTCGTGGTTGCCGGGCAGCAGGTGCACGGGAATGTCGGCTCGCAGGGCCAGCCGTGCCTGCTCGTACTGCTCCGGCCTGCCGGAATCGGTGATATCGCCGGTCACGAGGATGACGTCGGGCGTGCGCGGCAGTTCCGCCAGATAGCCCATCACCGCCTCTACCCGTTCGGTATTGCGCGCGCTGAGGTCGAAGTGGGTATCGCTGAGCTGAGCCGCCAGGATCATCGGCAGTCGCTTTCTTCTCTGGGATCGCTCCGTTGCGTCAGAGTGTGCCGGTATCACTCATCGGCACCTCTCCAGGCTAGATGACCTGCGTTTATCCGTCTTCATGAGTCGTACCACGGGCCGAAACCCAAGAGGTGGTCTGTGTCACTCGTCACCGCCGCGATGTCGTGGTTCCGGTGCGGTCGGCGAGCAGTTGTAGTACGCGGAGGAAGGTGCGGCGATCGTCGGCGGGGAGCTCGGCCAGTAGCCGCCGCTCCTGCTCCTGGATGTCGTGCTGGGCGCGCTCGCGCAGGCCCGCGCCCTCGGCGGTGAGCCGGATCAGGTTGACGCGCCGGTCGGCCGGATCGGGCTCGCGCAGGATAAGGCCGCGCTGCTGGAGGTCGTCGAGGACGGGAATGATCCGCGTCTTGTCCGCCCGGATCGCCTTGGCGAGCGCGGCCTGGGTGTGGACGGGCCGCTCGTCGAGCCCGAGCAGCACCACGTACGCCCACATCGTGAGCCCGTGCCGGTCGAGAACGGGCAGTTCCGCCTCGGTCAGCGCACGGCCGAGTGGTACGAGCATGGCCGCGAGATCCGGGCGGGTCGCTTTCGGCATGGTCGAAATCTACCGCCGGGTGGATCGTTCGATAACCCTTGGCAGATGATAAGCATGAGCGTACGGTCTGCGTATGCGTACTATTTCGAAGGAAGACCGGCTTCTGCTCGCCCGCCACGAGCGTGCTGTGCGGCTGAGTATCGACGCGGTCGAGGCGGCGTCCGAGGCGCGGCTATCGATCGAAACACCCTGCGCTGGTTGGGATCTGCGCGCTCTGCTGGAACACATGGGCACCCAGAATCGCGGTTTCGCCGCAGCCGCTCGCGGTGCGAACGATCCGGCGGTATGGGTGGTACACCACGCTGTCGATCCGATCGGCGACTATGTCCGGTCCGCGCACGAGGTCGTCGAAGCCTTCGCCGCAGGTGAGGCCGAGACCCTGTTTCTCCCTGAGATCCCACCGGGTCACTTCCCGGCCGCGACCGCCCTCGGCTTCCATCTCATCGACAGCGTCGTCCACGCCTGGGATGTCGCGCGCTCGGTCGGCCATGTCATCGACCTGGACTCCGACCTGGCGCCCACGGCCCTGCGTATCGCCGAAGCGGTTCCCACCGGCACGGCCCGCCTTCGCCCCGGCGCCGCTTTCGGCCCCGCACTCGAGGTCGCGGACACGACAGCGACCCTGGCCCGCATCTTGGGAATTCTCGGCCGCTCACCCGAGTGGCTGCCGAGCCGAGCGTAAGACGAGTTCAGTCCGAAATCAGCTGTGCGGCGGTGTGGAGAAGTCGCGCGCCTTCGTCGGGGTCGCTGGTGAACGGCTCCCAGAAGTCGGGTCCGGGGGTGGCCTCGAGGTCGAGGACCGGTGGGGTCAGCCAGTCGGCGTCGAGGCCGAGCTTCCAGGAGTGCAGGTGGGTGCGGGGGAGCGTGGCGGTGCGGTCGAACAGTGGGTCGCCCGGGATCGGGTGGCCGATCCAGGCCAGCTGCACGCGAATCTGATGACGACGCCCGGTCACCGGCCGCAGGGCGAGCAGCGCGTGCTCACCGTGCCGGGCGACGGTGCTGAACAAGGTCAGCGAGGGATAGTTCTTCGCGGGCAGCAGGTCCGCGTCGTCGATGAACCACCGATCACCCTCGCGCTTGATCGCCTCCCGCGGCGCCGCGATACGCACCCGATTCTTGCGCCCCACACTCAGCGGCAGATCGATCTCGCCACGATCGGGCAGGTCGGTGCCCGCGACGATCGCCAGATACGCCTTGCGGGCGGTCTGATTGTTGAACTGCCTGGTCAGCGGTCCGTGCGCGGCCAGATCGGTAGCCAGCAGCACCAGCCCGGATGTCACCTTGTCGATCCGGTGCACCGGATACAACTGCGTCCCCGCCGCCTGCGCCAGTTCCACCAGATCGGTGTCGTGGCGTTCCCCGGTCACCGAGATTCCCGACGGCTTGTTCAACGCGAGCACCGCGTCATCGGCGAACACGGTGTAGTCCTCGCGCACGCTGCGCCAATCCAAGTCCACTACGACACCCTAGGCAACGGTGTGGCCGCTCCGCTCGACGGCTGGTCAGTGGGCCGCCGTGGGGCAACGTCGCACGTCGCGATCATGCCTGCCGCAGGCGGTGCGGGCGCAGGCGGTTGAATCCGCGCACGCGGACGCTGCGCAGGTGCCGGATGGCGAAATCGGGGTTGTCGTCGAGCGCGTCGGCCGCGGCATCGTCGACGAGGATGTTGCCCGGCCGGGCGACGCCGGTGAGGCGGGCCGCGATATTGACCACCGAGCCGTAGAGGTCGCCGAAGCGTTGCAGCACCTCGCCGTAGGCGAAGGCGACGCGCAGTTCCGGGGTGCCGCCGACGAGCATGGTCGACTCCTGGATGGCCAGCGCGATGCGGGCGGCGTCGGCCGCGGTCTCGGCGGCGAACATCACCTCGTCGCCGACGTTCTTGATCACCCAGCCACCGTTGTCGGTGATCGCCGAGGTGGTGGTGGACTCGAAAGCTTCCAGCAGCGTGGACAATTCGTCGGGGTGTAAGTGCCTGGTGAGCCGGGTGAAGCCGACCATATCGGCGAATCCCACCGCCAGTGTCCGCATCGAACCGTCGCCCTGCGCCACGCTCGACCTGGCGACCGCGGCCGCCAGGTGCCTGCGCCAGACATACGACTGCAACTGATCGATGCCGGCCATCGTGGATTCCGTTGCGGCCCTTATCCGTTCCTCCAAGGGAAGCGCGGGATCGGCCGCGGCGGCGCGCACCTTGATCTCGGCCAGCACCAGATCGGCCTGCCACTCGGCCAGCCGCGCCATGCCCTGACCGATCGTTCGCGCGGCTGCGGCCTGTTGCCGAATATTGGACGCGGCAACAACTTTCATGCCGCGGAAATTGGTGACCGCGGTGATATCGATCTGTGTGAAGTCGACCTCGTCGTCCTCGTTGGCCGGAAAACCCAGCGCCGTCCACAACCGCCGCGACTCCGCCTCGGGCACTCCCGACTGCTCGGCCACCTGCGTGCGCGTATATCGCCGCGGGCCACCGAGCAGCGCTTCCTCGACGCTGCGCTGCACCAACTCGGTCATCTCGGGCTCCGACATACCCAAACTGTACGACTGTGCCGCGCGAGTGAGCGCCATCCTTGTTCCCGCATTGGCAACGTTCATAAATCCGGGCGCCGCTTCCCCACCGGTGACACCTGGCACAGCGCCGCCGCCCCTGGTAGCTGTGACCTCCTCGCTTACCTGCCGGTGCGCAACTGACGGCGAAAGTGCGTACTTGTCTCCCGCGCTGGCCCGAACCGACACTCGGTCCAGGGAGATCGCCCGCGAGACAGGAGTCGAGATGATCAAGGAATCGGTGACGGTGCTCGGCACCGGATCGATGGGCAGTGCGCTGGCCGGTGCCTTCCTCGCCGCGGGCTACCGCACGCACGTCTGGAACCGCAGCCACGAACGAACAGCGGCCCTGGTGGACGCGGGCGCGACCGCGCACCCTGGCATCGCCGATGCCGTAGCCGCGAGCCCGGTGATCATCTCCTGCCTCACCGCCTTCGCCGCCACACGCGAGAGTCTGCTCGGCACAGACGGATTGGCGGGCCGCGATCTCATCACCCTGAACAGCGGAACACCCGCCCAAGCAAGGGAATTCGCCCAGTATGCGCAAGGCGAGGGCGCCCGCTACCTAGGTGGCGCGATCAAGAATGTGCCCGCGGCCGTCGGCGATCCGAGCACACTGCTGTATTTCGGTGGTGATCGCGACGTGTTCGACACCTACGCCGCCACCCTGCGCGTGCTGGGTGGTGATCTCGAATTCCTCGGTACCGAACCTGATCTGGCCGCCCTCTACGAATCCGCCGTCGGTGCGACCCTGCTCCCGGCGCTACTCGGCTTCCTCGAAGGCGCGGCGATACTGGCCTCGCGCGGGCTGCCCGCCTCGACGATGGTGCCCCATTCGGTGAAGTGGCTGCGGATGATCGAGTCGCTGCTGCCGGTTCTCGCGGGCGAAATCGACGACAAGGACTACACCCGTCTCGGTTCGTCGGTCGAGCTGTTCCACACCGCCGTCGCCGACGAGGTGGAGCTCGGCGCCGAGACGGGCGTCGACCTTTCCTGGCACGCGCCGATGCACGAGCTGCTGAGCCGTGCGGTCGGCGCCGGGGACGGTGCGCGCAGCATCACCGCGGTGATCGAGCAGTTGAGAACGCCTCAGCGCAGCACGCTGTAGGTGGCCGACAGGGTGAAGCCGTGCTCGCCGACCTCGCAGCTCACCGTCCCCTGGTAACCGATGCCGCAGATGGTGTTCTCGCGCGTGATCCGGTGACCTTCGGGAAGCACCTTCGCGGCCGGGTGGGTGAAGATCGGCCTGTCGGCGTCGACGAAGTGCGCCGCTTCGAGAATCCCGACCCGGAGCTGGTCGGTGCCCGCTGGCGCGTCGATCGGGACCGCGTCACACCCGGCCGGGCCGTTGTTCCAGTAGATGGCGCAGTGCCGTCCGTCGGGCGTGGTGAAGAAGACGCTGCCCGCGAATTCCGGTTCGGGGACCTGATACTCCACAGGGTCGACCGGCGTGTAATCGCCGAGTCCTGATTGGGCGGCGGCCGGTCCGGCAGCCAGGAATCCGGCCGCCAGCGCGGCCCCGGACATGACGGTGAATGTGGATCGAATCAACACTTCGACGTCCTCCCTCGACTAGGTGTACCTGGTATTTCGCCGCCCTGACGCACCTCGTTAACCGACCGAACAATTTCCTTCGGGCCACGCGATGCGCACGGGCCCGCATCTACCTTCTACGCTGGCTGCCATGTCGTCCCCCGCTCTCGGCGAATTCCTTCGCACTCGGCGCGCCCGCATCCAACCCGCCGCCGTCGGACTGAGCGAATACGGTCGTCGCAGGATGGTCGGATTGCGACGCGAGGAAGTCGCCCAGCTGGCCGGGATGAGCGTGGATTACTACACCCGGCTGGAGCGGGGTCGCGGTGAGGAATTCCCCGATTCGGTGCTCGACTCCGTTGCCCGCGCCCTGCGTCTGGACGCTGCCGAGCGCGACCACTTCTACACGCTGGTCCGCCCCGCCGACCCCGACTACAACTACTCCCCGACGATTCGCCCCGGCACCCGACTACTGCTCCACTCGATCACCACGCCCGCGTTCGTACTCGGGCGTCACATGGAAGTGCTGGCATGGAATGCCATGGGCGACAAGATATTCGGGTTCGACTCCGTCGCCGAATCCGAACGTAATCTGGCTCGCTTCACGGTCCTGGATCCCACCGCGGGCGTCTTCTATCCCGACTGGGAACCGGTTGCCGCGGAGACCGCTGCCTACCTCCGCCGCCAGGTGACCCGCTGCCCGCGTGATCGCCGGCTGACCTCGCTCATCGACGAACTCACCGCCGGTAACCCGGTGTTCCACCGCATCTGGTCGATCCAAACCCCGTCGGGTAATTCGTACGGCGACAGGCTGATTCAGCATCCTGTGGTCGGCCGGATCGAGTTCGGTTACGAGACATTGAATTTGCCAGGCGACCAGGATCAGCTGCTGGTGGTGTACACGGTGGCCACGGAATCGGCCGCGAGCGACGCTGTCAGTGCTCTGTGTGCGCGGGAACTGGTCGGCGTTCACTGATCGGTTCACCTGGGGGTTGGATCGGGTCCCACCCGGATGAGACGCTCGAAGCATGACAATCGAGGAAATCACCGAGTACGTGACCGGCCTCGGCGGAGTGCTGGCGCAGCGGCCCACCGAGGGGAGTGAAGCTCCCGAGATCGCCTGGGGTGACACCTTCTTCTACTACGCCCCCGACGGTGTCGTTCCCGCCGGTCAGCCCTTCGCCACCATCGTGACCAAGGACTACCCCGGCGACGAGACCTCCGACCTGAACCGTCCCGGCAGGTTCCGCGTCAATATCTCCGTCAGCAAGGCGACCTTCACCGAAGCGGCGGCCCCGACCGACGCGAGCATCGACGACACCGTCGTCGCCCACCCCCTCTACGCTGCCGCGAACTGGCTCGCGGTGGTCGATCCGGGTGCGGCCACCGAGGCGACGGTCCGCGAGATGTTGCGCGAGGCCCACGACCGGGCACGCACTCGAGCCGAGCGACGCGCGGGCGAATAGCACCGCGGGGTTCGCGGGTGAATCTGTAGGTCGCTATCTATTTGCTGATGTCAGGTTCGTGGCGGTCTTGCTCATGACGAGGATTTGTTCCATTCGGTGCGGTACCTTTTCAGATACCAACGGAAGGGGAGGTCATGTCAGTACATTCCAGGCCCTTGCGGTCGCTAGCCAACGCCCGACTCGGCCCCGTCGAATTGATCACCGGCGGATTGCTGTTGACAGCCGCCGCCCTGGGAATGCTCGGCCCACTGATCGCCGCCCTGCTGATCCGCCGCAGCGGCGCGGGCCGAACCGACGCCATGGCCACCGCCCCCCTGATCCTGCTGACCCTCGCCGTCACCCTGGCCATCACCGCCGGCCTCACCATGTTCGCCATCGCTCGCCGTCGCAGCGGTTCGGATCAGCGGGGTTCCTCCTAACGGCCCCCGCGGAAACCGGTGGGACATAACCGGATCGGCTATTCTGGTGGCGATCAGGGAGGCCACTCATGCCCATCAAGTTCCGCCAGCGCAAATCCTTCGGACCGCTGAAGTTCAACTTCACCCAATCGGGCCTGTCATCCTGGGGCATCAAGATCGGCCCATGGTCCTGGAACTCCCGCACCCGAAAGAACAGCGTCGACCTCCCCGGCCCCCTGAGCTGGCGTCAACGCTGATCCGGCCAGGCCGGTGACCTTCACCGAGCCAACGCCAGACCGATCGCCGTCGCTCCCCCCCGATGGTCGCGTTGCTCTGGTACGAACGGTCGCGGTTGGGCAGCAGCGGCTGTAGCATTCGCCAGTTGTGATCTGCGCGGCATGGCCGCACTTGCGTTGGGGGTACTGGTTTCTGTGTGGAAGTTTTTGATCGAGAGTGCGTTCGGGCCTGTGTTCGCGATCGCGGGTGCGGGTTTGATCCTGCTCGTCGTCGCAGCGTTCCTCTGGGACGTGGTCGCCGCCGCGGTAAACCGGGTTCGTGATCGGTTCGGGGGAGGCGATCGAGCGGAGGCCGCGGAGCCGATCCGCGAACGCAAAACGCCGAACACCCGTCGCACTGCCGAGAGCCGCGATCGCCGTTCGGCCCGTATCGCCGCACGTCGCAGCGCTATCCACGCAAAGCACGCAACGGCTGCGGACATCGACGGCTGACTACTCGCGTATCCGGCCCTTGCCTCTTTAGCCAGCTCAGAAGCTTTGCGTCGTAGTAGATCAGTGGCCTGAAGAATGTACGGTTCGAACCTCGCGCCGTCGATCTGCCGAAGAGTCTCCCGACGATCTGCCGAGGGGTGCGGCGTCGATCTGCCGAGGGGTGCGGCGTCGATCTGCCGGTACTTCCGTCGGGCCGAGGTGAAGGCTCAGGTCGGCGCCCGTCGATTGTCCGGTCAGGATCGTGCGTCGAACGTGCTTGTCGGTTTCGTCCAAGACAGGGTGTGGGAGTGTTCCCTAGGCTGACCGCAGGCAGTTGACGACGCTTTACTCAGGAGGAATGTGATGGCACGCGAACTGGTTTACACGGGATTCATGTCGCTCGATGGTGTGGTGGACTCGCCCGGCGGGAAGGTCGAGGGGCATCGCAGTGGTGGGTGGGTGATGGAGACCGAGTTCGTGCCGGAGGCGTTTTCGCTCAAGGGGGAGGAACTCGCCGACACCACCGCGCTGATGTTCGGCCGTCGCAGCTACGAGGCGTTCGCCCCGATCTGGCGCGATTCCGAGGATCACGCCGCCTACAAGGAGTTGCCCAAATACGTTGTCTCCTCGTCGCTTACCGATGACGCGCTGATCGAGGGATGGGGCGAGATCACCATCCTGCGCTCGACCGAGGACATCGAGAAGCTGAAGCAGACCGATGGTGGCCCGATCTACATTCACGGCAGTGCCGAACTGGCAGAGCGGCTTTCGGACGCGGGCCTGATCGATCGATACAACCTGCTCGTGTTCCCGGTGCTGCTCGGCGCGGGCAAGAGCCTTTTCGGCCGGGCCGATCGACCCAAGCAGCAACTGCGCCTGCGTGATTCGGCGACCTACTCCAACGGCGTCGCCAAACTTGTCTACGACGTCGTGCGCTGAGTGAGATCCAGCGCGATCACACCGCTGCCGCCCTCGCGCAGCTGCCGTGCCGTCCGTCCGACGAACCGGCGCAGCGCGCGGGCGAGGTGGGGCTCGTCGTAGTAGCCGAGCTTGTCGACGACATCGCCCGGCGCCTCACCCGTGCTCAGCAGCACCGCCGCGGTGCGCGCGCGCTCGATCTGGCGTACCGCGCCCTGGGTGAGGCCGGTCGCCGCCCGGAAGCGACGTTCGAGGGTGCGCTCGGTGATCGCGGGCGGCATGCCACGCAGCGTGTCGGCGACCATGGCGTCGCGGACCACCACGCCCTGGTTGATAAGCCGTTCGACCAGCGCTTCCGCGTCGTCGGCGCGCGGGCTCTCCCAGCGGGCGCCGTCCAGCCAGAAACCTCGATCGGTCACATCGGGCAAGACGATCCCGCTGTCGACCAGGGTCGACGCGGTGACCGCACGTAACGATGTGCCGACCGCGAACTGGATGCCGACGAAGTCCGCTTCCTCGGGAACGGGCGCGGTGCCGGTGCGAATCTCGGGCCCGGTGACCGCCGCGTAGTGCGCACCCTGCTGCTCCCAGAACACCAATCCCCAGGTCTCGGTCGCCACGGAGGTCATCTCCGCGACCTGCTCACTCCGGCAGGTCCAGACCGAATCCACCCAGGGCGAATCCGACAACCGGGTCTCGAACACCAATCCCACCGCTGCGATCCTAATCGCTGCCACGACCTGATACCCAGGGGTGAGGTGGCACGTCGAATCGGTGAGTGCGAGGCAGTACCGCCGGGGGATGTCGCGCGGCATGGGCCGTCGGTAGGTTCGCGCTGATGCGAAAGGGGCCGCCCGATGCGATCCATGACGGTGGCGGTAGCGCTGGCTCTGGCCTTGATGGTCAGCGGCTGTCGCGCCGAGCCCGACACCCTGCAACGCGACGTCGATGCGATCGCGGCACTCGGCACCACCGGAGTGCAGGCCAGGGTTGTGGATGTCACTGGTACCGATAGGTTCGGGGTGGCTGGGAGGTCGGATATCGCTGTCCCGGAGCAGGTTTCACCACAAGGGCATTTCCGGATCGGAAGTCTGACCAAGACGATGGTCGCGACCGTAGTCCTCATGCTGGTCGGTGAAGGGCGTCTCACGCTCGATGACACCGTGCAGCGGTGGGTCCCGGATGCGTTGCACGGCAATGGAAATGACGGTGCCGCGATCACTGTGCGCCAGCTTCTCCAGCACACCAGCGGTATTCATGAAAGCCCGCCCGAAATGGCAACCGCCGAAGACTATTACCGGCTGCGCTATCAGGTGCGTGATCCGCGGGAAACCGTGGTGTCGGCCATGCGGCACGCACCCGATTTCGCACCGGGTACCGGATGGTCCTACTCCAATATCGGCTATGTCCTGTTGGGCATGATCATCGAGCAGGTGGCCAACCGTCCCTGGTACGACGAGGTCCGCGCGCGCATCCTCGAACCGCTCGATCTCCGCGATACCCACTGGCCCGGCGTCACGCCCACACTCCCCACCCCGCACGCGAGGGGTTACCAGCAATTCGAGGTCGACGGGCCACTGGTCGATGTCACCGAATTGGTGGACGCCGACGCCTCCGTGGGCTACCTCTCCACAACCGCCGATGTGGGCACCTTCTATCGAAGCCTCCTCGGTGGCGCATTGCTACGACCCAAGGAACTGGCGCAGATGCGCACCACCGTGCCGGTCGACGGCGTGACCGGCACGGTCTGGCCGGGGGCTAGCTACGGACTCGGCCTGTTCTCGGTACCGCTGTCCTGCGGCGGCACCTATTGGATGCACAACGGCGGCCAGACGGGGTTCCTCACCAACGCCGGCGTGACCGACGACGGAAGCCGCAGCGCCGTCGTCTCGCTGTCCGCCACCCTCGCGGTGGGTGAAGACATCACGCACAGTGAGGGGTTCGCGCAATTGCGTGCAGTCAACGAATTGGTGGACCACGCGCTCTGCGAAGAATAGATCGAACCGCAGAATTCGCGTAAACAGCTGGCTGGACGCGACGGTGGTCGAGGGTCTATGCGCCGCTGGTGAGGTCGCGGGATTCGGCGGTGGCGGAGTGCACGGGTAAGTCAGCTCCTGTGACTGACCAGCCAGGGTGCGACGACGTCCACCATTCCGGTAACCCCCTTGACGGGGGCAGCGAGGACTCGTGCCGTGGCAACCGCAACGTTTCCCTTTGGCGAGGCAAGGCGCGGCGCCATGATGGCTGCGACCGCACCGAGTCCGGCGAGCGGGCGAACGAACACCTTGATGTCGCGGAAGAGGTTCTGCTCATCGAAGTCGAGCAGCATCATGAGATCGATAGGCCTGCGTTTGGCCATCGCCCTGCCCTGGACTACTCGTGCACCTTGTGCGCCCTCGAAGCCCGACGTGTACTCGTCATCGGTGATGCCGTCGAAGAATGCGCCGAACACCCGCACTGCTTCAGCTGGACCGATGAACTTCAGCTTCCCGAGCACCGGGCTGTGGAATACCACGCCAGGCGCCAGCGTGCCGCTGATTCCTGCCAAGTCATGGGCTTGTAGTGCGGCCGTGAACGTCTCTGAGCGCGATACGCGAGTTTGCGTTGTTGTCACAGGGAGCCCCCCTCCGGAGTGAGAATCATTCTTCTCTCGCGTGTGCGCTGCGTCATCCGACCAGAGCAGGAAGCACCGTCCTACCCTGGACGGTTGTCGGAGCGGAGGTTTACCGCGGTTCGGGCGGGTAGTCCGGAGCACCACCCTGCGGGCCGAATGTGATGTTAAGCGGTGGTTTTGTGGAATGGATCACAGAATCTGGCGCGCTTGTCACGCTGGGCGTCGCCGCCGCCCTCTGTGTAGAGACCATCTCCCGCCCGACCGGAGGACTGCCATGACCGATGACATCGACCACGCGACCGAGACATTCCTCGGCTACCGCGAGCTCCTGTTCTCGGTGGTCTACAACATGCTCGGCAGCGTCGCCGACACCGAGGATGTCCTGCAAGAGGTGTGGTTGGCATGGCAGGCCCGCGCTCGTGGCGCCGCGATCGACAACATCCGCGCCTATCTCACCCGGATGGCGGTGAACCAGGCGCTCGCCCGGCGGTCTGCGCTGGCCCGGCGCCGCGAAGACTATGTAGGGCAATGGCTTCCGGAGCCACTGCTCGACAGCGAGCCCTTTGCCGACGGCGAGGCGAGCGTGGTGCGGACCGAATCGTCGTCGATGGCGATGCTGGTGGTCCTGGAGTCGCTGACCCCGCTCGAACGCGCGGTGTTCGTGCTCAACGAGGTCTTCGCCTACCCGCACGCCGAGATCGCCGACATGGTCGACCGCTCACCCGTCGCGGTTCGCCAGATCGCCCATCGCGCCAGAGCCCACGTGCAGGCGCGCAGACCACGCACCCAGGTGGACCCGCGGATCCGCCGGGAAGTGACCGAGCGCTTCGTCGAGGCCGCGATGGGTGGCGACCTCGAAAAGCTTCTCGCGGTCCTGGCCCCGGAGGTCACCCTCTGGACCGACAGCGGCGGTGTCGGCGTCGCCACCTCCTTGCAACCGGTCCACGGGAGAACCGCTGTCGCCGCAGTTTTCATGTCCGTCGCCGCGGCCGGTCTCGATGGTTACCGGGTGGGTTGGCGCACGGTCAGCGGTGATCCGTGCGCGGTGATCTTCGACGGTGATGCCCCGTTGGCGGTCGTCGTCCTCGATATCGCCCCCGACGACACCGTCATCGGGGTCTACTCGGTCACCAACCCCGCCAAACTGACCCGGGTGAACTCGGCCGCTCCCTAGGCTTTGCGGTAGTCGAACGAGGGGAAGCCCAATGAACGTCCGTACTCGCCGATTCGGCCTTGCCGTGATGCTCGGTGCCTTGCCGACCATGATCGTGGCCGCGCCGAACGCGACCGCCGCGGTCACCGCGGTGCATGTGGAACAGCCGGCCGAAGGGCTGCGTACCGGGTGCGCCTATACGGTGACCGTCGATGTCGACGCGCCGGTTTCCGAGGCCGGTGAGGTGACCATCGGCATCAGCGGTGGTCAGGTTCCGGGGAACGGTGAGCGGCTCGGGGTCGCCGTCTACCACCCGGAGAACGGCACCGCGACCTTCGAATGGACGCCTGTGTACTCCGGCCGCCAAAATGTCTTTGCCCAGCAGTTCAAGCCAGGGCAGGTCACCTCCACGCAGTATGTGACGGTCGAGGTCGGCGGGCGGGGTGTGAATACCGGAAGCTCCTGCCTGCCGCTCCCTTAGACCATCGGACGCAAAGTCATTCGCGGTGTCCTCGGCGGTTCATTCCTCGGGATCACTGTGCCAAGTCTGGTCGTCGGATTCGGATTCACCGGCTACTCGAACGATTTCGAGGTGATCTGAGGACCCGGCGTGACGGTCGTGCAGGCCAGGTATCACTACTGAACGGTCCCGAACTCGTGGTGTTCAGCGGAGCCGTGTGCAGTGGTGGACGCGCCCGGGTCCCGGCCTGTTCTGGGCGACGCGGAAGCCGACGCCGACCAACGCGTCGCCGAGGTTCGGCGGGGATACGCTGGGTATCAGCGAGGATTCAACGGTGTTACTCGGTGCTGGGATGCCAGTGGATGGTGGCAGCTGATGAGCGCGGACGAACAGTTCCGGCCGGTGCGACCGCCAACTCGCCGCGTCGGGGTGGGGTCGGTGACGTCGACACCTGCACCGAGTACCGGCCATCTACCGCCGGAGTTGACCAGTTTCGTCGGCCGTCGCACCGAGTTGGCCGAGATGAAGAACTTGCTGTCGACGGCGCGGTTGGTGACGTTGACCGGGATCGGCGGGGTGGGCAAGACCCGGTTGGCGCTGCGGGCCGCGTCCACTGCGGGCCGCGCGTTCGGCGACGGGGTGTGGTTGGTCGAGCTGGCGGATGTGTCCGATCCCGCGCTGCTGGTCGAGGTGGCGGCGGCCGCTCTGGGTTTGCGGGACGATCCGGCGCGGCCGTTGCCGGAGGTGGTGGTGGAGTTTCTGTCCGGACGGAAGTCGCTGCTGGTGTTGGACAATTGCGAGCAGTTGGTTGAGGCTGTGGCGCGACTGGTGGCGACCTGGTTGTCTGCCTGTCAGGACCTGCGGATTCTGGCCACCAGTCGCGAACCGCTGGATATCGCCGGCGAGACGGTGGTGCCGGTGCCGCCGCTACTGGTGCCGGATCCGGATCGGGCGCCGTCGAGACGGGCACAGCCGCGCTACGACGCGGTGACCTTGTTCGCCGACCGCGCGTCCGCGGTGGTGCCCGGTCTTGACCTCTCGGAGGCGACCAGGGCAACCGTGGCTCGGATCTGCGCGCGGTTGGATGGACTGCCGTTGGCGATCGAGCTGGCGGCGGCGCGGATGCGCACGTTGTCGCCGGAGCAGATCCTGGCGCGGCTCGATGATCGGTACGGGCTGCTGACCCGTGCCAGCCGGAGTGCGCCGATGCGGCAGCAGACGCTGCGGTGGTGTATCGACTGGAGCTACCAGCTGTGCGACCCGGCCGAGCAGCGGTTGTGGGCTCGATTGTCGGTGTTCGCCGGTGGCTTCGAGTTCGATGCCGCCGAACAGATATGCGGTGCCGATCTGGCTCCGGCGGATCCGCTGGATGTGCTGTCCTCGCTGGTGGACAAGTCGATCCTGATCCGGATCGAGTCGGATGGCGTGGTGCGGTTTCGGATGCTCGAGACGGTGCGGGAATACGGTCGGCAGAAGCTGCAGGAAATCGGCGAATACGCGCAGATGTGTCGGCGGCACCGCGACTGGTACGAGAAGATGGCACTGGCCGCGGACAACGAGTGGGTCAGCGACCGGCAGACCTACTGGACGGCCCGGCTCGACCGGGAACAACCCAACCTACGTAGTGCGCTGGAATACTGCCTGGCCGAAGACACCGAGCAGGCGGTCACGACCGGGCTGCGCACCGCCGCCGGACTGCTGGGGTTCTGGGTTTTCCGGGGCCTGTACGGCGAAGGCCGCCGCTTCATCGACCGGCTTCTCCGGAACCACCCCGCCCTACAACCCATCCCTGATCGATTCACAGCGCTCCATGCCGGCGCCGTGATGGCGGTGATGCAAAGTGATGTGCCGGCGGCGACCGCGCTCGTCGAGGAGGCGCGTGTGCTCGTCGAACAGGACCGCACGCCGGCGACGCAGGGGCGGATCGCCCACCTCGACGGTGCCGTGGCGCTCTACAGCGGTGAGCTTGCCCTCGCGACCTCTCACCTCGAACGCGCCGTCGAGCTGCTCGATTCGGATCGACCCGGATTCGTGTGCCTCGCTGCTGTGGCCGGTCTGGGTTTTGCGTATGTAGTGGCCGGTGATACCCACCGGGCGACCGCGCGCTACCAGCAGATGCTCTCCATTACCGAAGCATGCGGCGAAACACTCTTTCGTTCGTCTGCGTTGTGCGTCCTGGCAATTGCCGCCTGGCAGGAAGACGAACGGTCCCGGGCAAACGAGCTGCTCCAGCAGGCACTGCGGGTCAACCGGAACATGGGCAGCCCGCTCGTCGCCGCAGTGGCTCTCGAGGCATTGGCCTGGACCGCGCACGCCGACGGTGACGCCGAGCGCGCAGCCGTACTGATGGGAGCCGCCGAGGAACTCGACCAGTCCCATGGCAAAGTTGCGAGCATCGTCCCGATAGTGCCGCAGCATCACGACGAATGCGTCCGGCTGACGCGATCGGCCCTCGGCGCCCGCAGGTTCGATGCGGCCCTCGCCAAGGGTCGAGCGATGGCGATCGACGAAGCCGTCGCCTACGGACTCGGCGAACAATCCACCGACACCAAGCCCACGTGGGGTCCGGGCGTCGCGTTGACCAAGCGCGAACGCCAGGTCGCCGGCCTCATCACCCAAGGCCTTACCAACAAGCAGATCGCGGCCGAACTGGTGATCTCCCAACGCACCGCCGCGGGCCACGTCGAGCACATCCTCACCAAACTCGGATTCACCTCCCGCGCTCAGGTCGCGGCCTGGATCGCAAAGACGGAGTAGGTGATCGACGCTGTACAAGTGCACCAACTGCGAACCGTCTGGTCGTAGAGCGCTTGCTCGCCGGGGCGGGGTCGTCGCGCACCGACGAATAGCCTGTGCTGATTCGGGCGGAATATGACCGGTTGCAGGTCGCGTACCGGAGCTGCCCGGGTGGGAGGTATGGGGCTCCGGCACAGTGTTGCCATGGGTTCGTCGGTCGCTGACTCTTTCACTGTCGCCACTTTCAATGTCAACGGAATCCGCGCGTCACGTCGTCGTGGATTCGATCAGTGGTTGCGGGCCAGGTCGGCGGATGTGGTCGCGTTGCAGGAGCTGCGTTGTCCCGCAGCCGATGTGGGAACCTTCCCGGGCTACTCGGCGGCGGTGGACGTCGGTTCCGTGGCCGGTCGTAACGGCGTGGCAGTACTGACGAGGGTTCCCGCCGCTGCCGTGCGGACGTGGGTGACCCACCCGCCCAGGTCCCGCGGACTCGGTGAGTTCGCCACGCAGGGACGCTATATCGAGGTGGATCTGGCCGACCGCCCGGTGACGGTGGCCTCTCTTTATCTCCCCAAGGGTGGTCTGCCCGCGCATCTCCAGCGCCCGGGATCGATGCGCGAACTGCCCGACGGTGGGGCCAAGTACGAACGGAAGCAGAGGTTCCTCGCGGCGTTCGCCCGCGAAGTGCACCGGAACCGGCTCGCTGCGCTGAGTGCGGGACGCGAGTTCGTCCTCACCGGGGATCTGAACATCGCGCACACCCGGCACGATGTCACCAACTGGCGTTCCGCCCGCACGATGGACGGCTTCCTGCCTGCCGACTGCGAGTGGTTCAGTTCGGTTCTCGGCACGCGCCGACTCGTCGACGTGGTGCGACAGGTGCACGGCGACCGCCCGGGTCCGCTCACCTGGTGGAGTTGGGCGGGTCGATCGTTCGCCAAGGATGTGGGTTGGCGAGTGGACCACCAACTCGCGACGCCCGGTCTCGCCCGCCTCGCGACGGCTGTCGTCGTCGACAAGGAACCGTCACCCGCCGAGCGGCTCTCCGATCACGCGCCCCTCGTGGTGACCTACTCGGCGATGCCTGACCGAGAAGTTCTGGTGCCCTCGGCAGGATTCGAACCTGCGACCTACCCTTTAGGACATTTGGGTGGGGCCTCGGTCTGGTGTGGTGCCCTCGGCGGGACGCACAAAACATGGGCAACCGGAAAACGCCTGGTTATCGCGGGTTCGTATTCGATCTGATTCCCGCGGATCGCCGTTCGGACCGCGACCGTGGACCAGTTCCCGGTGAGCGGGGTGCCGAAGTTGATGAAGATATGGGCGAGTTCGTAGATGCGACGGGCAAGCGCTGGGACGTGAAGAGCTCTCCTGACAGTCAGCCATCGTACCTGACAGTCAGCCATCGTACCGACCAAATGCTGGTCAGGAGATCAGCAACCCTCAATCTGATGAGAAATTTGTCAAGATGATCAATAAAGACCTCGCTGACGATGAGAATGTCCTAATTGATCCTGACGGAATGTCGCCAGCGCGGCGTGCGCGATTGGAACAACTAGTTTCTGAACATCCCGAGTGGGAAGGAAAAGTAGTATGGGGCAGTTGATTTATGGCCGGACCAGGAGCGATGTCAAGCGTTGGCCTTCTGGCCCTGCGGCTCAAGTGGCTCTGGGGCTCTACCTGGATCAATTGCCACCGGTGTCGATGTCGATGTCGGCATCCAATCTCTTCAATGGGGACGGTCTGGACCTTTCCCGCTCTGATGTATCGGGTTTGTTCTTGGAGGGCGCGTCCTTGAATGGGGCCGATCTGACTTCGGCATGTGTATCCGATGTGGATCTGTATACAGCGTGGATGATTTCGGCCGATTTGCGTAATGCTGATTTCAGTCGTAGCGATCTCCGCAAGGTCGAAGGTCGTGGCTGTTCGGCATCTGGTGGTATTTTCTGTGATGCCCGTCTTCAGAGCGCGGTCTTCGAGGATTCGGACTTCCGGCATGCAAATCTGGTTGGTGCTGACTTGCGGAGCGCAAGCTTTGCGGATGCCGATCTCGGATCCGCCGATCTGCGAGGCTGCGAGTTTTCTTCGACAGACTTTTCGGACGCACGAATGGGCGGATGTTCGGTGGCAGGCGCTTCGGGGTCCATAATTGGTCCAGTGGATGTCGGAGTGAAATCGGCTATGGTTCTCGCGGGTCTCGAGCTTAAGAAATGGTTCAGCGAAAATGGAGCTGTGGATGTCACCATTCGATCGTGACTTCCCGGCGCACCTACCCGTAAAGATGCCGAAAAGAACCGCATGCACCGCAAACCGGAACGATCCGCCGAGACAGCCCGCACCGAATCCACCGCCGCGCGGCCGACGAATGGACTCACGGAGGATTCTGGGCGCGCTGCCGGTCACAGCCCCGATACATGCCACGATCGATGTCGATCCGACCAGGCTTGGGACGGGGCGGGGAGTCGGAACCGGTGGCGGCCAGATGGCCACGGGCGCTGTGCCCGACCTCGGGCGCGGCCCGGAACAACCGGTCGTGGTCATCACAATCGGCGGGTTCGCAACGGGACGAAGACCTTTCGCCGTCGACCACCTCTATCGGCTCACCATCGAGGTGGACTGGATCGGGTGCTTCGGCACCGGGGTGTTCTCGAGCCGATGATGCACAGCTGGCCAAGTCCGTGGAACCGGCCGCTGCGCCGCGAAGGACATGGTGCCGGGACTAATCGGTGTCGGTGAGAGGCCCGGTCGCTGATATCCCGTGTACCGATGCGTGCATTCCCAGGTTCGCTGTGCCCTGCCACTCCAGAGGGATGAACGCGCCTGACCTGGACTTTCGTGTGCGACCTTTGTCGGAATCGCGAGGAAACGGCCGTTGACCTGCGAAATTAGTGTCGCAGGTTTGTGCCCTCGGCAGGATTCGAACCTGCGACCTACCCTTTAGGACATTGGGTGGGGCCTCGGTCTGGTGTGGTGCCCTCGGCAGGATTCGAACCTGCGACCTACCCTTTAGGAGAGGGTTGCTCTATCCCCTGAGCTACGAAGGCGTGGCCAGATTCGGCTGGCCGAGCTGAGTATAGCGTGGGGGTGGGTTCGGTGGCGTAGGGCCGTTGGGTGGAGATCAGAAGGCGTCGAAACCGCCGCCGCCGCTGTCGAAACCGCTGCCGCTGTCGAAACCGTCGTTGCTGTCGTAACCGGTATCGGGGTTGCCGGGGTCGTATCCGCCCTGGTCGTAGCCGGGGTCCTGGTCGATGGCCGCTTCGCCGGTGCCGTCCTCGAAAGCCTGCGCGTCGTAGCCGACTCCGCCCATTCCGGCGAACAACGTCGTGAACAGCAATGCCGACCCGGCGCCCCAGGCTCCGGCGATCAGCGCGGGCTTCCACCACGGCTCGGAATACCACCCGGCGGGGACGGGGCGACCTGCCACGCGACCGCCGGGGAAGTAGTTCGGGGTGCCCGCGGAGGGGGAGGGCGAAGCGGTGATGGGGCGGCCGTTGTGGGCGATGGTGCGCTTCTCGTCGACCTGGCCGGCGATGTCCTGGCCGTCGATGGCCGGGATCGGGGGGCCGGGGTCCATGTCCATCGCGGTGCGGGCGGCGCGAATGTAGTAGAGGCCTTCCAGGGCGGACTGCTTGGCCAGCTGGGCGTGGACGGGCGAGCTCGCGCGGTCGATCTGGCCACCCGCGGCGTTGTACCGTTCGGACGCGTCGGCCAACGCCTGCCGGGCGGCCTCGTTGCGCGGGGTCAGTTGGTAGACCTGCCCGCCGAGCCGCTCGATCGACGCCCTCGCGTCGGCCTGCGCCTCCTCGAGTTCGCGCGCGTTGCGCTTGTTCTGTTCGGCGCGCAGGTACAGCAGAGCACCTACGCACACGATCACGATCACAACCAGCCACCACAGCATCACGTGCCTCATTTCGTCGAGGTCTCGAGATGCTGTCCAGTTTACTGAACGGTTGCCCGAACGCATCAACCCTCGATGATCAGCGCGTTGCTGATTTGCTCACCCTCTCCGGTGATCCTGATGTGTTCTTACCGAAAGGGGTCCGAAGGGCCCCGCTCGAGCGCGCCAGCGCTCCAAATGACAGAGCTATCCGGCGAGGTGGCGGGCGATTACCAGGCGCTGGATCTGGTTGGTTCCTTCGAAGATCTGCATGACCTTCGCTTCGCGCATGTAGCGCTCGACGGGGAAGTCCTGGGTGTAGCCGTAGCCGCCGAAGACCTGGACCGCGTCGGTGGTCACCTTCATGGCCGCGTCGGTGGCGACAAGTTTGGCGACCGAGGCCTGGCGCGAATACGACAGGCCCGCGTCGCGGCGGCGGGCGGCGTCGAGGTAGGTGGCGCGGGCGGTGTCGACGGCGGCGGCCATGTCGGCGAGGACGAAGCCGAGACCCTGGTGGTCGATGATCTTGCGGCCGAAGGCTTCTCGTTCCTTGGCGTAGGCGACCGCTTCGTCGAGTGCGCGCTGGGCGACACCGGTGGCGACGGCGGCGATGCCGAGCCGGCCCGCGTCGAGTGCGCTGAAGGCGATCGAAAGTCCTTGTCCCTCTTCGCCGATGCGCCGCTCGGTGGGCAGGAACGCGTCGTCGTAGGCGGCGGTGGTGGTGGGGATGCCGCGCAGGCCCATCTTCTCCTCGGGCTTGCCGAAGCTCAGGCCCTCGGTTTCGGCGGGGACCAGGAAGCAGGAGATGCCGCGCGAACCCTCGCCGGTGCGGGCGAACAGGGTGTAGAAGTCGGCGCGGCCGCCGTTGGTGATCCAGGCCTTGGTGCCGTTGAGGTTGTAGCCGCCGTCGACGGGGGTGGCGCGGCAGCGCAGGGCGGCCGCGTCGGAACCGGCGTGCGCCTCGGAAAGGCTGTAGGCGCCGATGGTTTCGCCCGACAGCATGCGCTCGAGCCACTGCTGCTTCTGTTCGTCGGTGCCGTAGGTGAACAGTGGGTGGCAGGACAGGCCGTGCACGCTCACCGCGACGGCAACGGCGGCCCAGCGGCTCGCGATTTCCTCGAGCACCTGCAGGTATACCTCGTACGGCTGCGCACCGCCGCCGAATTCCTCCGGGTACGGCAGGCTGAGCAGCCCGGCCGCACCGAGTGCGGGGAAGACGCCGTCGGGGAAGACGCCGGTCTTCTCGCTCTCGGCGACGCGCGGCTCCAGCACCTTGTCGGCGATGTCGCGGGTCAGTTCGATCAGTTCGCGCGCCTCGTCGGTGGGCAGCATCCGGTCAACAGCCATGCTCGTCACAGTACTTCGGGCCCACCCGCCGCCATGGATCTATTATCTGCGCATGAATGCAGATGCTCATTCACCCCTCGCCGAGGATCAGGTGGGGCTGGTGGTCGAGGTGTTCCGGATGCTGGCCGACCCGACCAGGGTCCAAGTCCTGTGGGCGCTGGCCGATCGGGAACTCTCGGTGAACGAACTGGCGAGCCGGGTCGGCAAGCCGGGTCCCTCGGTGTCCCAGCATCTGGCGAAACTGCGCATGGCCCGGCTCGTGCGCACCCGCCGCGAGGGGACAACCATCTTCTACAGCCTCGACAACGACCACGTCCGCAGCCTGGTCGTCGACGCCGTGCACAACGCCGAACATGCCGGTCCCGGTGTGCCATCGCACCATAGAGGGCCCGATGGTCAGCCCCCGCACGCGGAGCCACCTGGTTCGCGATGACCAGCCGACCTGCAGGAATGTTGTCGGAGGAAACGATTGCGAGGTTCAAACCTTTCGGTAGCATCCGTTGTGACGTGGCTCATGCCACGGCAGGGACTGAAGGAGCACCGATGCTGAGCACCATGCAGGACGACCAGCTATCACTGGCCAAACTGCTCAACTATGCCGCGACTTTCCAGGGCGATTCGACTGTGTCCACATGGACCGGAGACGGTGTTCGCACCATGACCTACCGCGAGCTGGGTGCGGATTCCGCCCGCCTGGCCAACGCGCTGCGTGGGCTCGGCATCGAAGAGGGCGACCGCGTCGGCACCTTCATGTGGAACAACAACGAGCACATGGTCGCCTACATCGCGGTGCCCGCGATGGGCTCGGTGCTGCACGCGCTCAACATCCGCCTGTTCCCCGAGCAGCTGGTCTTCGTCGCCAACCATGCCGAGGACAAGGTCGTGCTCGTCGACGGCACGCTGCTGCCGCTCTTCGCGCAGTACCTGCCGAATCTGAAGACCGTGCGGCACGTGATCGTCGTCAACGGCGATGCCGCCGCGCTCACCGCGCCCGAGGGCGTCACCGTGCACTCCTACCGCGAGCTGCTCGACGCCCAGTCCGCCGACTTCGACTTCCCGGTCATCGACGAGCGTTCGGCCGCCGCGATGTGTTACACCTCCGGCACCACCGGCGACCCCAAGGGCGTCGTCTACTCGCACCGCTCCAACTGGCTGCACGCCATGCAGGTGAACTCGCCCAATGGCATGGGTTTCCAGGGCTCGGACTACGTGCTCGCGATCGTGCCGCTGTTCCACGCCAACGCGTGGGGCCTGCCGTACGCGGCGCTGATGTCGGGCGCCAACATCCTGATGCCGGACCGCTTCCTGCAGCCTGCCCCGCTGCTGGAGATGATGGCCGCCGAGAAGCCGACCTTCGCCGCAGCGGTGCCCACCATCTGGGGTGGCGTGCTGGCCGCGCTTTCCGCCGCACCGCAGGACATCTCGCACCTGCGCACCGCTGTTGTCGGTGGTTCCGCGGTGCCGCCCGCGATGATGCGCGCGTTCGAGGAGAAGCACGGCGTGCGCATCCTGCACGCGTGGGGCATGACCGAGACCTCCCCGCTGGGCAGCGTCGCGCACGCGCCCGCCGGTGTCAGCGATGAGGATGCCTGGGAGTACCGCTACACCCAGGGCCGTTTCCCGGCCAACGTCGAGGCCCGGCTGGTCGGCGACGACGGCAAGGTCGTCCCGAACGACGGTGAGTCGCTCGGCGAGCTCGAGGTCCGCGGCGCGTGGATCACCGGCTCCTACTACTCGCCCTCCGGCGCGGAGATCGACCCGGACAAGTTCGACGACGGCTGGCTGCGCACCGGCGATGTCGGCAAGATCAGCCCCAACGGCTACCTCACCCTGGTCGACCGCTCCAAGGACGTCATCAAGTCCGGTGGCGAGTGGATCTCCTCGGTGGACCTGGAGAATTCGGTGATGGGCCACCCGGCCGTTGCCGAAGCCGCGGTCATCGGTGTGCCCGACGAGAAGTGGGACGAGCGCCCGCTGGTCGCCATCGTGCTGGCCGAGGGCGCCGCCGCCGAGGCCACCGAGCTGCGCGACTACCTGGCCGACAAGTTCGCCAAGTGGCAGCTGCCCGAGCGCTGGACCTTCATCGCCGAGGTCCCGAAGACCAGCGTCGGCAAGTTCGACAAGAAGCGCCTGCGCGCCCAGTACGCCGAGGGCGAGCTAGACGTCGTCACGGTATAAGACAGCAAAAAGGCGGGCGTGGAAGCAATTCCACGCCCGCCTTTTCGTTGATCAGCAGTTGCGCAGCTCGGGGCTCTGGTTGAGGAGCTGGGCGCGGGGGCTGATGTAGCGGGTGTAGGTCTCCCCGCCGACGGCCGACAGCGGGAACGCCGCGACCCGGTGGCAGTTCTGGAAGGCCAGCTTCACGCCGAAATGCCGTTCCAGGCCGCCACGGATGGCGTCGGAGGCTAATGCGCGCAGCAGCTGTCCGCGGGCCACCTCGTCCGGCGGCGGCACCCGGTTGTCGGCGTATTCATCGGTGCCGGTGCGCAGGTCGTCCGCGACCCGGCTCACCACCTCCCATGCGTAAGGCAGTGAGATACGGACACATTCGACGAATTCGGCGTCGTCGATATCGCCCTGTTCGGCGCGTTCGAGTAGTGCGGCGGGAACATCGAGGGACATGGCGCTCTCCTCCTGCTTGGGGGTGGTCGGCGGGATGCGATGCCAGGACCGAGTCTAAACGATATCCGTTGTCAATAACCCTGGATTCGTTCCGAAAGTGCTTTTCGGAGTGCGCTTTTCGCGTCGGCGGCCAAGTCGGCGACCAGTTCGCTTGCCGGTTGCCCGGTGCTCAGCGAATGAGCTTGCCCCGCCCACAGATTCACTTCGTCGGTGTTGCCGCCTGCCCGTGCGGCGGCCCGCAACGGGGCTGTGGCGTAATGAATTTCGGGGTAGGCGGCCGGCGCGTCGGCGGTGTGTTCGACGAGGAAACGGTTTCGGATCCCGCGGGCGCGACGTCCGGTGAACGCGCGCGTGAGCATCGTCGGTTCCGGCGTGCCGATCGCACCGCGATGCACCGCGTTGGTGCCTGCCTCCGGGCAGCGCAGCAGCGCGGTGCCGATCTGGGCAGCCGACGCACCGGCCGCCAGCACCCCGGCCACCCCGGCACCTGTGGCGATCCCGCCCGCCGCGACGAGTGGGCGGGAGGTGACGGCGGTGAGCAGCTGGATCAGGGTCAGCAGCCCGGGTGGGTCGGTCGGATCGTCGGCGGGGTCGTCGAGGAAGCTCGCGCGATGCCCGCCCGCCTCGGCGCCCTGGGCGATCAGCACGTCGGCGCCCGCGTCGACGGCGATCAGGGCCTCGTCGGGCGAGGTGACCGTCACCCACACCTCCGAGCCGACCGCGTGCAGCCGGTCCACCTCCACGGCGGTGGGACAGCCGAAGGTCGTCGAGACCACCGCGACCGGATCGGCGATGAGGAGATCGAGCTTGTCGGCCCATCCGTCGGTGTCGTGCTCGGGGGTGCCGAGCGGGAACTCGGCGCCGAGTTCGGCGAGGTAGGTCGCGTAAACGGCCGGATCGGCCACCGCTCCCGGTGCGAACAGGTTCACGCCGAACGGCGCCGCGGTGGCTGCCCTCGTCGCCTCGATCTGCGCTGCCACCGCCTCGGTGCCGAGATAGCCGGCGGCGAGCTGCCCGAACCCGCCCGCGGCCGCCACGGCGACCACCAACTCAGGTGTGGAAGGGCCGCCCGCCATGGGCGCGGCAACGATGGGGACAGTCAAGGTCTCGATCACCATGGGTCGAGTCTGGTCGGTCGGGGCCGTGTTCAGGCCCGGTGACAGCGCGTGTGACGGGTTGGGCACTGTGATTGTTACTGTGCGGCACGTCATCTACCTGCGATTTCGTGACGGAAGGTTGCGGAATGGTCACGGCCGGGTAGAGTTCGCGTCACAACGTATGCCGAACCGTTACACACGGGTCGGCGGTGGGGACCGCGCAAGCGGTCTCCGGGCCGGTCGCAGACCGGTTTCGTTTTCCTTGTTGTCGGACGCTAGGACGAGATCTTGTCGCAGCACCGTGTGGGTCCCGAATCCATCTCCGTGCAGGCTCTGCTTGCGAACGCGGATGGCCGGAGCCCGAGCAGGAGCAGGCACCGCGCCGAAGCGTCGCGTTCGGATCGTGTGCGGGTCGCCGCCAGTGCCGCGGTCGCCGCGGGCGCACTGGTCGGCGTCACCGCCCAGATCGCCCCGGCGCTGGCCTTCGCCGCGCCGCTGCTGCCGACCCACGACGACAGCGTCAAGGAATCGGTCGTCCCCGAGTCGGCTCGCCAGGATGTCGACCTCGTCGCCGCGCAGCAGGTCTCCGCGCACGTCGAGACCCCCGCGCCGGTGGACGCGGTCGCCGCGCCGATCGCCGCCCCCGTGGCCGCGCCGTTCGGCATCGGCAACCTGCCCCCCGAGATCTCCGGCCCGCTGTCGCAGGTCGAGGACATCCTCCAGGGCATCCAGCATCAGGTCGCGCCGCCGCAGTCCGCGCGTCCGGTCGCGGGCCCGATCAGCTCCGGCTACGGCGCCCGCTGGGGTGCCATGCACTACGGCCTCGACTTCGCCGACTCGATCGGCGCCCCGATCAAGTCCGTGTCCAACGGCACCGTGATCGAGGCTGGCCCGGCGTCGGGCTTCGGCCTGTGGGTGCGGGTGCTGCACGACGACGGCACCACCGGGGTCTACGGCCACGTCAACGAAATGCTGGTCAGCGAGGGTCAGCGGGTGAACGCGGGTCAGGTCATCGCGACCGTCGGCAACCGCGGCCAGTCCACCGGCCCGCACCTGCACCTCGAGATCTGGGATCAGGGCGGCAGCAAGATGGACCCGATTCCGTACCTCGCTGCCAAGGGCGTGCCGCTGGAGTGGGGCCCTTCCGCGCACTGAGCGGTATGAGTACGGAGCTTTCTCCGTAGAGCGAGTGACGGTGGTTCTTATGAGCCCCGTCACTTTGCTGTTGAAGCGGCAACACGTTCGCGGGCCGGTCCGATACTCCTCTGGGCCCCGAGCCCTGGGGGCACGCTGACTCGGCTGATGTGTAGTCGGTCTATATGATGGCTCGATCTGCACGGTGCGGGATCGCCGCGCGCGTACAGGCTCGATGAGAGGTGAATGAACCCGAATGGAAACTGCCCGTCGTTCTGCCCGCGGTAACCGCCGTCGCCGATCGAGCAGTCCGACTTTCGGGCAGTTGCTGACGGGGGCCGTCGAGTCGGCCGCCGATCGGGTCGCGGTTCGGTTCAACCCGTCCGGCGACCCCGCCGATCAGCGTCAGCTCACCTATTCCGAGTTCGACCAGCAGTCCTCGCGGCTGGCCCGCGCGCTCATCGCCCGCGGCATCGGACCCGGCGACGTGGTCGCCATCGGCATCGCCCGCGGCATCGAGTCGGTGCTCGCCGTGTGGGCGATCGCCAAGACCGGCGCCGCCTACGTTCCGGTCGACCCGAACTACCCGGCCGACCGCATCGCCCACATCGTGTCCGACTCCGGCGCGGTGCTCGGGCTCACCACCGCCACCCATCGCGAGGTGCTCGGTACGGCGCTGACCTGGCTCGAGCTCGACGACGCCGAGACGGCCACCCACATCGCGGCTCAGCCCGCGCACCCGATCTCCTACACCGACCGGATCCGCACCCTCGACGAGCGGCATCCGGCCTACGTCATCTACACCTCGGGCTCCACCGGCAAGCCCAAGGGCGTCGTGGTGACCCACACCGGTCTGGCCGGTCTGGTCGCCGCCGAGCGCGCGCACTATCGCGTCGACGCCGACTCGCGCGTGCTGCACGTGTGTTCGCCGAACTTCGACGTGTCGGTGCTGGAATTGCTGCTCGCCTTCTCCGCGGGCGCCACCCTGGTGATCGCGCCGCCCGGTGTGTTCGGTGGCTTCGAGCTGGCGGATCTGCTGCGTCGCGAACAGGTTTCGCACATGCTCATCACTCCGGGCGCGCTGGAATCGGTCGATCCGGCAGATCTGGACGACCTCCAGGTGGTGGTCGTCGCGGGTGACAAGTTCGGGCCGGAACTGGTCGGTCGCTGGGCTGTCGGCGAGCGTGAGTTCTACAACGGCTACGGCCCCACCGAGGCCACCATCCTGGCCACCAGCACCCCGCCGATGGACCCGGCCGCGCCGGTGACGATCGGTGCCGCGATCGCCGGTGTCGGTGCGTTCGTGCTGGATTCGCGGCTGCGGCCGGTGCCGTCGGGCGTGATCGGCGAGCTGTATCTGTCGGGTCCCGCACTGGCACAGGGCTATCTGAACCGGCCCGCGCTCACCGCGGAACGTTTCGTCGCCAGCCCCTTCGGCACCGAATCCGGTGACGCGAACGCGCGCCTGTACCGCACCGGGGACCTGGTGCGGCGCAGCGAATCCGGTGACGGTGTCATCGAATACATGGGGCGCTCGGACTTCCAGGTGAAGATCCGCGGCTTCCGGATCGAGCTCGGCGAGATCGACAACGCGCTCACCGCGCACCCCGACATCGACTTCGCCGCCACCCTCGGCAAGACCCTGCCTTCCGGTGTGACAGCGCTGGTTTCGTATGTGATGCCTCGCTCCGGCGCCACGGTCGATGTGCCCGCGCTCGATGCGTTCCTCGCGGAATCGTTGCCCGGCTACATGATTCCGGCCGCGATCATGGTCCTGGACCGGATCCCGCTGACGCCGGTGGGCAAGCTGGACCGAAAGGCATTGCCGGAGCCCGTTTTCGCGGTGCGCGAGTTCCGTGTGCCCGCTACCCCGGTGCAGCAGGTGGTGGCCGGTGTCTTCGCCGAGTTGCTGACCGCCGGTGCGCCGGAGGAGATCCGGGTCGGCGCCGACGACGACTTCTTCGAGCTCGGTGGTAACTCGCTGCTGGCCGCGCAGGCCGCCACGCGCATCGGCGCCGCACTTGATACCCGCGTGCCGGTGCAGTTGCTGTTCGAGGTGAGCACGGTCGCGGGATTGGCCGAACGCGTGGAGCGCCATATCGGCACCGGTTCGGGTCAGGAACTGGTCGCGCAGCAGCGCCCCGATTCGATCCCGCTGTCGTTCGCCCAGCAGCGGATGTGGTTCCTCAACCAGTTCGACCCGGCCAGTGCCGTGAACAATATGCCGATCGCGGTGCGCCTGTCGGGTGCGCTCGATGTCGACGCGTTGCGCGTCGCGGTCACCGACCTGGTGGCGCGCCACGAGGTGCTGCGCACGATGTATCCGCCGGTCGACGGGGTCGGCACGCAGCTGGTGCTGCCGCTGTCGGACCCGCGCGCGGTGCCCACCCTCGCGGCGGACGACGCAGGCGAGGACGCGATCGCCGAGTTGGTCACCGAGACCGTCGGCGCGGGCTTCGACGTCACCGTCGCCCCGCCGCTGCGGCTGCGCCTGCTGCGGCTGAGCGCGACCGAGCACGTACTGGTCTGCGTGATGCACCACATCGCCGGTGACGGTGTGTCGATGGGCCCGCTCACTCGCGACCTGATGACCGCCTACGTCAAGCGCAGTGCGGGCACCGCGCCGGGCTGGCCCGAATTGGCCGTCCAGTACGCCGATTTCACGCTCTGGCAGCGCGCGGTGCTCGGCACCGAGGACGACCCGGAGTCGATCCTGACCCAGCAGATCGACTTCTGGCGCACCCAGCTCGCCGGTGTGCCCGATCAGCTCGAGCTGCCGATCGACCGGCCACGACCCGCGACCGCCTCCTACCGTGGCGCGAGCCTGGACTTCCGGATTCCCGCGCAGGTGCACGCCGGGCTGGATCAGCTTGCGCGCACACACAATTCGACGCTGTTCATGGTGGTGCACGCGGCACTGGCGGCACTGCTGGCCAGGCTGTCGGGCAGCACCGATATCGCCATCGGTACCCCCGTCGCCGGTCGTGGTGACGCCGCGCTCGATGACCTGATCGGCATGTTCGTCAACACTCTGGTGCTGCGCACCGAGGTAGACCCGGCAGCCGGCTTCGAAGAGCTGCTCGCTCGGACCCGCGCGGTCGATGTCGCGGCGTTCGGCCACGCCGACGTGCCCTTCGAGCGATTGGTCGAGCTGCTCGACCCGGCCCGTTCGACCGCACGGCATCCGCTGTTCCAGGTGATGCTCGCCTTCCAGAACATGGCGCGCACCGCCCTGGAGCTACCCGGGCTGACCGTCGCGGGCGTCGAGCTGACCATGCCGTTCGCCAAGTTCGACCTGCAGTTCGAGATGGTGGAGGACACCGATCGTCACGGTGCGCCGCACGGCATCGCGGTCGGGCTCACCTATGCCACCGACCTGTTCGACGCGGACACCATCGCCGGGTTCGCCGACCGGTTCCAGCGGCTGCTGGCCGGGATCGTCGCCGCACCGGCCGAGCCGCTCGGCGCGATCGAGCTCATGGAGCCTGCCGAGCTGGACCGAATCCTGGTGCAGTGGAACGACACTCGCCACGACCTCGCACCGGAGCTGCTGCTCGACGGCTATCGGCGTGCGGTTGCCGACCATCCCGATGCCGTCGCTGTCGCCTATGAGGGCGCCGAGCTGACCTATCGGGAGTTCGACGAGCGGGTCAACCGGCTCGCCCGGTTGCTGATCACGCAGGGTGTTGGTCCCGAATCGCTGGTCGGGCTCGCGGTGCGGCGCTCGCTCGATCTGGTGGTCGGGATGTACGCGATCGTGACCGCCGGTGGGGCGTATGTGCCGATCGACCCGGATCATCCGGCCGATCGCATCGCGCACATTCTCGATACCGCCGCGCCCGCCGCAGTCCTGAGCACCGCCGCGGATGCGATCGAGGTCCCCGCGGGTGTGCCGGTGATCCTGGTGGATTCCGTTGCGCTCGAGGAGTTCTCGGCCGCGCCGGTCGAGTTGGCCGAGCCGGTTCGGCCCGAGAACCCGGCCTATGTCATCTTCACCTCCGGTTCCACCGGGCGGCCCAAGGGTGTGGCGGTGTCGCACGCGGCGATCGTCAACCAGATGGTGTACATGGGCGCCGAGTACGGGATCGGTCCGTCGGATGTGTACCTGCAGAAGACGCCTGCCACCTTCGACGTGTCGCTGTGGGGTTACTTCCTGCCGCTGCGGACCGGCGCGAAGCTGGTCGTGTCGACCCACGACGGACACCGCGACCCGGTGTACCTCGCCGAAACCATCGCGGCGCAGCGTGTGACGCTCACCGACTTCGTTCCCTCGATGCTCTCGGTGTTCGCGGCGCACACCAGCGCCGGTTCTATTCCGAGCCTGCGCGCGGTCTTCGCCGCCGGTGAGGCGCTGCCCACCGAGACCGTCGCCGACGTGGCCCGCGTCTCCACGGCGCGGGTGCACAACCTGTACGGACCTACCGAAGCTGCTGTCACCGTGACGCGTTGGCCCGCAGGCGATTCCGATCGCGGTTCGGTGCCGATGGGCGTGCCGGAGTGGAATACCCGTGTCTACGTGCTGGATTCGCGGCTGCGCCCGGTGCCCGCCGGAGTGGTCGGCGAGTTGTACCTGGCCGGTGACCAGCTCGCGCGCGGCTATGTCGCCCGCCCCGGTCTGACCGCGGATCGGTTCGTCGCCAACCCCTTCGAGCCCGGCGCGCGGATGTACCGCTCCGGCGACCTCGTGCGCTGGGGTGCGGCGTCGGCCGAGCCCGCGCTGGAATACCTGGGCCGCACCGACTTCCAGGTGAAGTTCCGTGGTCAGCGCATCGAGCTCGGTGAGATCGAGACCGCACTGCTCGCGCAGGACGTGATCAGCCAGTCCGTGGCATTGGTGCTCGACACCGCATCGGGCCAGCATCTGGTCGCCTATGTGGTGGCGCGCCCCGGCGAACAGCCGGACCCCGCGGCGCTGCGTACGGCCGTCGCGGAATCGCTGCCCTCCTACATGGTTCCGACCGTTGTCACGGTGCTGGACAGCTTCCCGCTGAACCCGAGCGGCAAGCTCGACCGCAAGGCGCTGCCCGCCCCTGCCTTCACCGCGGGCGAGTTCCGCGCGCCCGCCACGCCCGCCGAGGAGATCGTCGCCGGGGTCTTCGCGGAACTGCTCGGCATGGCCCGCGTGGGCGCCGACGACGATTACTTCGCCCTCGGCGGCAACTCGCTGCTGGCCACCCGCGCGATCGCCCGCATCAACGAGGCACTCGACGCCCACCTCGCCATCCGCGATCTGTTCGAGACACCCACCGTGTCGGCCCTTGCCGCGCGCATCGGTGGTGCGAGCGGTGCCGCTGTACGTCCGCCGCTGGTCGCTACCGAACGCCCGCAACGGATTCCGCTGTCGCTGGCACAGCAGCGCATGTGGGTGCTCAACCAGCTCGACCCCGCTTCGGGCTCGTACAACATCCCATTCGCGATCCGCCTCACCGGCGAGCTGGACCTGGCCGCTCTCGATGCCGCGGTCACGGACGTGCTCGGCAGACACGAATCACTGCGCACGTACTTCCCGGTGTCCGGTGGCGCTGATTCTGCCGTGGCCGGTCGGGTGGCGTCTGTCGGCGCCGCTGCCGATGGGATGCCCGTGCAGGAGATTCTTTCCGTGGCAGACGCGCTGCCGGGTGGCCTCCAGGTCGAGACGACCACCGATATTCTCACTCGCGCGGCCGAATTGGCCGGTGCGGGTTTCGATGTGACGCGTGAGGTTCCGCTGCGTGCGGCGTTGCTGACGGATGGAACTTCGGCAGACTGGCTGCTCGTCGTTGTGGTGCACCACATCTCGGCTGACGGTGCCTCGCTGGCGCCGCTCGCCCGCGACCTGATGACCGCCTACGTTGCCCGCGCCGCGCAGCAGAGCCCGGGATGGGCACCGCTCGACGTCCAGTACGCCGACTTCGCGCTGTGGCAACGGGCCGTCGTCGGTGACGACGCTCAGCCGCAATCCCTGGCCGCCGCGCAGCTCGACTACTGGCGCGAGCAGCTGGCCGACGTTCCCCCGCTGCTGGAGCTGCCGCAGGACCGCCCGCGTCCCACCGTGCCGACCCTGGTCGGTGCCACCACCGAGCTGCGTCTGCCTGCCGAGGTGCACACCGCGCTGAATCACCTTGCGCGCGAGCACAAGTCGTCGCTGTTCATGGTGGTGCACGCGGCGCTGGCCGTGCTGCTCGGCCGTTTGTCTGGCACCTCCGATATCGCCATCGGCACCGCTGTCGCCGGGCGTGGTGAACGGGCGCTCGATGACCTGGTCGGCATGTTCGTCAACACCTTGACGCTGCGCACCGCGCTCGATCCGGCCGGTTCCTTCGACGAGGCCGTCGACGTGGCACGCGAGACCGATCTCGGCGCGTTCGCCAATGCCGACCTGCCGTTCGAGCGGGTCGCCGAGGTCGTCGCGCCGGGCCGGGGCAGTGCGCAGAGCCCGCTGTTCCAGGTGGCGCTCACCTTCAGCAACAACGAGGCGGCCGCGCTCGAACTGCCCGGTCTCACCGTGAACGCGCTGGAAACCGCGGTCGCGGCGAAGTTCGACCTGCAGGTGGACGTCGAACCCCGCTTCACCGCCGCCGGTGAACCCGGCGAGCTGGTCGCCCTGTTCAACTACGCCACCGACCTGTTCGACGAGGCCACCGTGCGCAGCATCGGTGCCCGCTTCGCCCGCATCCTGACCGCCGTCGCCGCCGACCCGCAGATCCGCATCGGCGATATCGACATCCTCGACGAGTCCGAACGCGCCCGGCTGCTCGCCGGCGCGGCACAGGCTCCCGTGCCGAGCACACCGTCGGGCGGCACCACTCTCGCGCAGGCCTTCACCGCCGCCGCCGAGGACGACCCCGACGGTCCTGCCCTCGTCTGGGGCGACGACGCGCTGACCTACGACCAGCTCGACGCCCGCTCCGCACGCCTGGCCCGCCTGCTGATCGGCCGGGGTTTCGGCCCCGGAGACGCGGTGGCCGTTGATCTTCCGCGCGGCATCGACTGGGCCACCGCGGTCTGGGCGATCCTCAAGGCAGGCGCGGCCGTGGTCCCGGTGACCGGTGCCGAGCTGCCCGCCGAACCCGCCGTGAAGCTGGGTATCACCGTCGGCGAACCCCGTGGCGTCGACTGGATCTCACTCGACGACCCGGCGATCAAGACCGAACTGTCCACCCGGTCCGCCCGCCCGGTGACCTACGCCGACCGCACCCGTGCCCTGCGCGGCGGCGACCCGGCCTTCGTCGGCGCCGACGACACCCGCAGCTACGACGAACTCGCCACGGCGGGTGCGCAGGTGCGCGCGGGCACCGACCTGACCTTCGAAGCGCGAACCTTCGGTTACGGCGCCGTCGACACCTTCGCCGCGCTGGTCGAGCCGGTCGCGGCAGGCGTGGCGGGTGCCTCGATGGTCCTGGTCCCCGCGGCCGAGCCCGCCGTCGGCCTCGCTGCTGCGTCGGCAGCCGGTGCCACCAACGGATTGTCGGCCGCACTGGCCGAGGAGTGGGTAACCCACCTGTTCGGTGATCGGGCGGGGCTCGAGGCGGTCGACACCACCGAGCTCGGCGATCTGCAGGCGTTGATCGCCGACGATGCCGAACCGGGCAACCGGGGTGCGGCCGAGGTAGTGCTGGTGCTCGGAGATCTGCGCGCTCCGGTGGCGTGAACCCCGCGCTCACGGCGCGGGGCTCGGTGCGGGGCAACAAGTTTCGGTGATGGGTGAGGTGGAGCAGCTATGACACGACCGGCAAGAACCCGACCGGTTCGTACTCGTCGCCCGCGCGTCACCGCGCTGGCACAGCTGCTGGCCACCGCGGTCGAGACCAACCCCGACGGTCTCGCGGTGGTCCTCGCCGACGCGACCCACACCATCGGCAGCCTCACCTACGCCGAACTCGATGAGCGCTCCAACCGCATCGCCCGCCTGCTGATCGGCCGCGGCATCGGCGCGGGCGACCTGGTGGCCATCGGAATACCGCGCTCCATCGAATCCGTCCTCGCGGTCTGGGCCGTCACCAAGACCGGCGCGGGCTTCGTCCCGGTCGACCCGAACTACCCTCCGGACCGTGTGGCCCACATGGTCACCGACTCGGGTGCGGTCTTCGGCCTGACCGTCGCGGCCGTTGCCGACGGCCTCCCCGCCCAGGTGCGGTGGCTCGAACTCGATGCCGAGATGATCGGAACGGCCGCCGACCGGCTCGATGGCATCTCCGGCGAAGCGGTCACCGCGGCCGACCGGCTGCGTCCGGTACGGGCCGAGGACCTTGCCTACCTCATCTACACCTCCGGCTCCACCGGCCTGCCCAAGGGTGTCGCGGTGACCCAGGCCGGGCTCGCCGGCTTCAGCGAGGAACAGCGGCGGCATTACGGTGTCGAGTCCACCTCGCGCACTCTGCACTTCGCCTCGCCGTCGTTCGACGCCTCGCTGCTCGAGCTGCTGCTGGCGATCGGGGCGGGCGCCACGATGGTGATCGTCGACCCGAGCGTGTACGGCGGCGACGATCTGGCCGCCTTGCTTCGCCGCGAGCGGGTGAGCCACGGTTTCATCACCCCGGCCGCGCTGGCCTCGATCGATCCGGACGGGCTCGACGACTTCCGTGTGGTCGCGGTCGGTGGTGAGGCTGTTCCGCCGGATCTGTTGCGGCGCTGGGCGATTCCGCTCGCCGACGGCACCCTGCGCGAGTTCCTCAATGTGTACGGGCCCACCGAGACGACCATCGTCACCAATATCAGTGTGCCGCTGAAACCGGGCGATCCGATGACCATCGGCGGTCCGATCAACGGCGTGGCCGAATATGTTCTCGACGACCGGCTCGGCCCCGTTCCGCCCGGCGTCACCGGCGAGCTCTACATCACCGGCGCCCAGCTGACCCGCGGCTATCACGCCCGCCCCGGACTCACCTCCTCGCGATATGTCGCGAATCCGTTCGACCCGACCGGTTCTCGCCTCTACCGCACCGGCGACCTGGTCCGCTGGACCGCCGACGGCTCACTGGACTATGTGGGCCGCAACGACTTCCAGGTCAAGATCCGCGGTTTCCGCATCGAACTCGGCGAGATCGACGCGGTGCTCTCGGCGCACGCCAGCCTCGACTTCGCCGCCACCGTCGGCCACGAACTCGACAGCGGCGCGACAATTCTGGTGTCCTACGTGCACGCGGCGCCGGGTGCGGCCGTCGATGCAGCCGCACTCACCGCCTTCGCCGAGCGCAGTCTGCCCGCGCACATGGTGCCGACCGTGCTGATGGAACTCGACACCATCCCGCTCACCCCGGTCGGCAAACTCGACCGAAGGGCACTGCCCGCACCGGTCCTCGAACACGCCGAATTCCGTGCTCTCACCACACCGGTGGAGCAGATCGTGGCGGGCACCTTCGCCCGGGTGCTCGACCTCGGCGACACCCAGCTCGGCCTCGACGACGACTTCTTCGCCCTCGGCGGCAACTCGCTGATGGCCACCCAGGTCGCCGCCCGCCTCGGCGCCGCACTGGACACCGACTTCCCGGTCCGGCTGCTGTTCGAGGCGTCGACGGTGGAGACACTGGCACGGCGACTCGCCGAATCCGCCGGTGCGGGTGCCCGGCCCGCGCTGGCGGCGGGGGAGCGGCCCGCGCGGATCCCGCTGTCGCTGGCCCAGCAGCGGATGTGGTTCCTCAATCAGTTCGACCCGGGATCGGTCGCCTACAACATCCCGATGGCGGTGCGGCTGCACGGCGCCATCGACGTCGAGGCGCTGCGCGCTGCCGTGGCCGACCTCGTCGCCCGGCACGAAACCCTGCGCACGATCTACCCCGAGACCGACGACGGGCCGATCCAGCAGATCCTGGCCGAGACCGAGGCGACGCCGCGGCTCGAGGTGCGCTCGATCGCGCTCGATCAGCTCACCGCCGCCATGCACGAGTTCGGTTCGTCCGGGTTCGACGTGCGGGGCCAGGTGCCGTTGCGGGTCGCGCTGTTCGAGCTCGACGCAGGCGAATCGGTGCTCGCGGTGGTCGTGCACCACATCGCCGGTGACGGTTCTTCGCTCACGCCGCTGACCAGGGACCTCATGCTCGCCTACGCGGCACGCTCGGCGGGCAGCGCCCCGGAGTGGGCGCCGCTGACCGTGCAGTACGCCGACTACGCGCTGTGGCAGCGCGCCTTGCTCGGCAGCGAGGACGACCCGCAGTCGCTGGCCTCGGCCCAGCTCGCCTACTGGCGTGATGCGCTGGCCGCGCTGCCCGACCAGCTCGACCTGCCCGCCGACCGGCCACGCCCCGCCGTGCAGTCCTTCGCCGGTGGTCGCGTGCCGATCGAAATCGACGCCGAAACCCACCGCGCGCTACTGGCTTTGGCGCGCAACCAGGGTGCCACGCTGTTCATGGTCGTGCACACCGCACTCGCGGTGACCCTGGCGAGGCTGGCGGGCACCGACGATCTGGCGGTCGGTACTCCTATCGCAGGCCGCGGCGAGGCCGCGCTCGACGACCTGATCGGCATGTTCGTCAACACCCTGGTCTTCCGCACCACCCTCGCAGCAGGCGAGTCGTTCACCGAACTCCTCGCCCGCCAACGTGATACCGACCTGCAGGTGTTCGCGAACGCTGACCTCCCGTTCGAGCGCCTCGTCGAGGCGATCAACCCCGCCCGCTCCACGGCCCGTCATCCGCTGTTCCAGGTCGGTCTGTCCTTCCAGAACCTCAGCCGGAGCGGCCTCGAACTCGGTGAGACCGCGGTCGAGGGCGTCGATGTGGACCTCGCGGTGTCCCAGTTCGATCTGCACGCCATCGTCGCCGATGCCTACGACAGTGCCGGTGTCGCGCAGGGGATCAGCGGCGTATTCACCTATGCCACCGACCTGTTCGATGCCTCGACCGCCCAGACCTACGCGGACCGTTTCGCGCGGGTTCTCACCGCGATCGCCTCCGCGCCCGATCGCCCCGTCGACGAGATCGAACTACTCTCCTCTGCGGAGCGGGAACGAATCCTGCACGACTGGAACGCAACCGGCCACCCTTGCCCGCCCGCGACGCTCGCCTCCCTGTTCGCCGATACCGTGGCAGCCGACCCCGATGGCGTCGCGCTCGTCGATGCCGACGGCGCACAGCTCACCTACCGTGAGCTCGCCGCTCGTGTGAATCAGCTTGCACGACACCTGATCACGCGGGGTGTGGGAGTCGAGGACCGCGTGGCCCTGGCGATCAGACGCTCCACCGACCTGGTCGTCGCCATGTACGCGGTGACACAGGCCGGCGCCGCCTACGTCCCGGTGGATCCGGATCAGCCCGCCGACCGCGTGGCGCACGTCCTAGATACCGCGGCGCCCGCCTGCGTATTGACCACCACGCGTGACGGATTCGATGGTGCCTCGGCGCCGTTGATCGCGATCGACACGATCGATGGATCCGCGGTCTCGACCGCGCCGATCGTCGCGAGCGAGCGCATCGGCGTGCTGCGTCCGGCGAACACGGCCTACCTCATCTTCACCTCCGGCTCGACCGGCAAGCCGAAGGGTGTGGCCGTCTCGCACGGCGCGATCGTCAACCAGTTGCTCTGGAAGACAGCAGCGTTCGGCCTCGGCCGCGACGACTCGGTGCTGTTGAAGACCGCCGCCACCTTCGACCTCTCGGTCTGGGAATTCTGGTCGGCCGCCATCTGCGGTGGTCGCCTGGTGATCACCGCTCCCGACGGCCACCGCGACCCCGCCCACCTGCTGCGCGTACTCGCCGCGCAATCGGTGACAACCCTGCATGTAGTGCCCTCGATGCTCGACGCCCTGCTCACCGAATCCGCTGGTGCCCTGCCGAATTCGCTGCGCCGCGTACTGGCCATCGGCGAGGCCCTGCCCGCCGCGACCGCCCAGCGTTTCCTGGCGGCGACCCCGGCGGCACTGCACAACCTGTACGGCCCCACCGAAGCCGCGGTCTCGATCACCGACCACCGCGTCACCACCGCCGATCGCACCACGGTCCCGATCGGCCGACCCGAATGGAACAGCGGCGTCTACGTTCTCGACGCCCGTCTGCGGCCGGTTCCGGTAGGTGTCGCGGGTGAGCTGTATCTCGCAGGTGCGCAGCTCGCCCGCGGTTACCACGCCCGCCCCGACCTCACCGCCGACCGCTTCGTCGCCAATCCCTTCGCCGGGTCGGGCGCACGCATGTACCGCACGGGCGACCTCGTCGCCTGGACCGCCGACGGCGAACTCGAATACCGAGGGCGCACCGACTTCCAGGTGAAGATCCGCGGCTTCCGCATCGAACTCGGTGAGATCGAAGCCGCCCTGCTCGCCGCGCCGCGAATCGCCCAGGCAGCGGTCATCGCCACGACGGATCCGCAACTCGGCGACCGACTCGTCGCCTATGTTGTTCCCGCGCCCGGCGAAACGCTCACCCCCGCGGATGCCAAAGCCGCTGTGGCGCAGGTACTCCCGTCCTATATGGTCCCCGCCGCCTTCGTTGTTCTCGACCACCTTCCGCTGAACGCGAACGGCAAACTCGACAGAGCCGCACTCCCGGAGCCGGTACTCGCACCGCGCCGCTACCGCGCACCCGAGACAGCTCACGAGATCGCCGTGGCCGCCGTCTTCACCGAGGTCCTCGGCGCGCCGACCCCCGGCCTGGACGACGACTTCTTCGCCCTCGGCGGCAACTCGCTGCTGGCCACCCGCGTCGTGCACCACCTACGCGAACACACCGGCGTCGAACTCACCGTCGCCGCGTTCTTCGCCGACCCGACCGTCGCCGGTCTCGCGACGAGAATCAGCGACGGCCCAGCCGCCGCCACCGACCTCGAAGCCGCACTCTCGGTCGTGCTCCCGATCGCCCGCCGCGGCACCCGCCCGCCGCTGATCTGTGTGCACCCGGTCTCCGGCCTGGCATGGGCCTACGCGAGCCTGGTGCCGCATCTGCCCGACGATCAGCCCGTTGTCGGCATCCAGTCACCCGCGCTGAGCGACCCGGAATTCCGGCCCACTTCGGCCGGGGAACTCATCGACCGTTATCTGGCCGAGATCCGTGGCGTCCAACCGCACGGCCCGTATCAGCTGCTCGGTTGGTCCCTCGGTGGCGTGCTCGCGCAGGCCGTCGCGACCCGACTGCAAGCCGAGGGCGAGACGGTGGCGTCGCTGACGATGCTCGACAGCCTGCCCGGCGCCGCACTCGCCGATTTCGGTACCGAATTGCGGCATGTGCTCGTCGAACTCGGCATACCCGAGCAGCAGCTACCCGAGCGGCTCACCGACCTCGGCGATGCGGCACTCGAATCGCTACACGCCGCGCTGGCGGGAGACACGCCGATCTCGCGCACCCAATTCGTCGGCATGTACCGTGGCGCGCTGCACTCGGTGGCACTGCTCACCGAGCTCGAACACGCCCGATTCGAGGGCGATGTCACCTATTTCACCGCCATGCGGACCCCCCAAAAGCTGGGGGACGGCGCCTCGCGATGGCGGCCGTTCGTCAGCGGGATCATTGCTGACCACCCGGTCGATGCCACTCATCAGCAGCTGCTCGCGGCTGTGGCGGTAGCCACGTCGGGACCGGTAATCGCGCAGGTCGTCGCGGGTGCGAGCGGATCCGGCGATACACGTCCGTAACGGACTCCATGGGCATTACGATCCTGTTGCGATAGAGTTGGTGTGTCGTGGCGCACACCTCGGCGACGGTCGGCAATGGCTATGTAGGTGTGGCTATGCTGTGTCCGACTCGGCCGCCGGACGCGAGAGGTGTATTGGTCTGTGGAAACCCCCCGCCGCACGGGCCGTGCCGGCCGCCGACGTGCTACCGGCGCACCGTTGTTCGGTCAGCTGCTCACGGCCGCCGTCGAGTCCGCGGCCGATTCGATCGCGCTGCGCTACAACCCGACCGGGATGCCCGGCGCGGAACAACACCTCACTTATCGCGAGCTCGACGAGCAATCCTCGCGCCTGGCACGTGAACTCATCGACCGTGGCATGGGTGCGGGCGACGTCGTCGCGATCGCCATCGCCCGCTCGATCGAATCCGTGCTCGCGGTGTGGGCCATCGCCAAGACCGGCGCCGCGTACGTGCCGGTCGACCCGGCCTATCCGGCCGACCGGATCGCCCACATCGTCGCCGACTCCGGCGCGACCATCGGCCTGACCACCGCGGCCCATCGCGCCTGCCTCGGCACCACCGCGTACTGGATCGAACTCGATGACCCCGTGGTCGCCGAACGCATCGCCGTGCGCCCCGGGCATGCGGTGAGCTACGCCGATCGGGTCCGCCCGATCGACGAATGTCATCCCGCCTACGTCATCTACACCTCCGGCTCCACCGGCAAGCCCAAGGGTGTCGTGGTCACCCATACCGGGCTGGCCACGCTGGTCGCCGCCGAGCGCGAACACTATGGCGTCGAGCTCGATTCGCGCGTGCTGCATGTTTGCTCGCCGAACTTCGATGTGTCGGTACTCGAGCTGCTGCTGCCGTTCGGTGTAGGTGCGACGCTGGTGATCTCGCCGCCACGGGTGTTCGGCGGTTTCGAACTGTCGGACCTGCTCCGCCGCGAACGCATCACCCACCTGCTGATCACCCCTGGCGCGCTCGAGTCCGTCGACCCCGCCGGGCTGCCGGATCTGGGCACCGTGATCGTCGCGGGCGATCGGTTCGGTCCGGAGCTGGTCGGCCGCTGGGCAACCGGCGGGCGTGCGTTCTACAACGGGTACGGGCCCACCGAGGCCACGATCCTCGCCACCAGCACCACGGCGCTGCGGGCGCACGCGCCGATCACCATCGGCACCGCGGTGCCCGGCATGGGCCTGTACGTGCTCGACGCGCGGTTGCGGCCGGTGCCCGCCGGGGTGGTCGGCGAGCTGTACCTGTCCGGCCCCGCGCTCGCGCAGGGGTATCTGGGCAGGCCGGGGCTCACTTCGGAACGTTTCGTCGCCTCGCCGTTCGGGCCGGGCAGGCTGTATCGCACCGGCGACCTGGTGCGCCGATTCGAACACGACGGCACGCTGGAATACCTGGGCCGCACCGACTTCCAGGTGAAGGTGCGCGGTTTCCGGATCGAGCTCGGCGAGATCGACAACGCCCTCACCGCCCACACCGACCTCGATTACGCGGTGACGCTGGGCAAGACGATGCCATCGGGCGCGACGGCGCTGGTCGCCTATGTGCTGCCGCGCGCCGGCCGTACGGTCGACACCGGGGCGCTGGCGGAATTCCTCGCGGAATCGCTGCCCGCGTACATGATTCCGTCGGTCATCATGGTCCTCGACGCGCTGCCGCTCACCTCGGTCGGCAAGCTCGATCGCGCCGCGCTGCCGACGCCGGTGTTCACCGCGCGCGGCTTCCGCGCGCCCGCCACCCCTGCCGAACAGGTGGTGGCCGATGTGTTCGCCGCGCTGTTGCTGCGTGACGGCGCGGGCCGGGTCGGCGCCGACGACGACTTCTTCGAACTGGGTGGCGACTCGCTGCTCGCCGCTCAGGCTGTCGCCCGCATCGGTGCCGCGCTGGACGTGCGGGTGCCGGTGCAGGCGGTCTTCGAGGCGCCGACCGTCGCCGCACTCGCCAATCGGGCCGAGCAGCAACGGCTTACGGCGCACGCGCTCCCGCTCACCTCGCGTCCGCGCCCCGAGCTGGTGCCGCTGTCGTATGCCCAGCAGCGGATGTGGTTCCTCAACCGCTTCGATCCCGCGTCGGCAGTGGACAACATCCCGGTCGCGGTCCGGCTCTCCGGCCGCCTCGACCTGCCCGCCCTGCGCGCCGCGATCGCCGACCTGATCGCGCGCCACGAAGTGCTCCGCACGGTCTACCCGGTGTCCGACGGCGTCGGTTCCGATGGGTTCGGCGGGGTGCTCGACGGCGAAGGTCACCAGCTGGTGCTGGCGGCGGGCGACCCTGCCGCGGTGCCCGAGTTCGAGGTCATCGAGGTGGCCGAGGACGGGCTCACCGAGGCGATCGGAGCCGCGGCGCTGACCGGCTTCGACGTCACCGCCGGTCCGCCGGTGCGGGTGCGGGTGCTGGCCATCTCGGACAACGAGCACGTCGTCGTCTGCGTGGTGCACCACATCGCCGCCGACGGATTCTCCTTCGCGCCGCTGACCAGGGATCTGCTCACCGCCTACGCCGAACGGCGCGGGGGCGGCGCGCCGCAGTGGCCGCCGCTGCCGGTGCAGTACGTCGACTACACGCTGTGGCAGCGCGAACTGCTCGGCGCCGAGCACGACCCGGATTCGCTGCTCGCCGCGCAAGTCGCCTTCTGGCGAAAGACCCTGTCCGGCCTGCCCGAACAGCTCGAACTGCCCACCGACCGCCCGCGTCCCGCCGTGTCGAACCGGACAGGCGGGTCGCTGAGCGTTCAGGTGCCCGCCTCGGTGCACGCCGGTCTGTCCGCGCTGGCCCGCGAGCACAACGCCACGCTGTTCATGGTTGTGCACACCGCGCTGGCCATGCTGCTGGCCCGGCTCTCCGGCACCCGCGACATCGCGATCGGTACCCCGGTCGCCGGTCGCGGCGAACAGGCGCTCGACGAGCTGATCGGCATGTTCGTCAACACGCTGGTCCTGCGCACCGAGGTGAATCCGGCGGCGAACTTCGCCGAGTTGCTCACCGAGGTCAGATCGCGCGATCTCGCGGCCTTCGGGCACGCCGACGTGCCGTTCGAGCGGCTCGTCGATCTGCTGGAGCCGGTGCGTTCGACCGCGAGGCACCCGCTGTTCCAGGTGATGCTGACCTTCCAGAACCTGGCCCGCACCGACCTCGCGCTGCCCGGCCTCGCCGTCTCTGCCGCCGACTTCACGGTGCCGCTGGCGAAGTTCGACCTGCAGGTGGAACTCGCCGAACACATCGGCGCCGACGGCGCACCGCAGGGCATGGCGGCCACTTTCGTCTATGCCACAGACCTCTTCGACCGCGGCACGGTCGCCGACTTCGCCGACCGCTGGGCGCGGGTCCTCGCCGCGGTGGTAGCCGAACCGGCGAAGCCGGTCGGCGATATCGACGTGCTCGCCCCCGGTGAGCGTGAACTCGTTCTGCGCGAGGGCCATTCGCCCGGCATCACGGTTCCCGAGGTGACTCTCGCCGACCTGATCACCGCTCAGGCGCATCAGCGGCCCGAGGCGATCGCGATCAGGGCGGGGGAGCGGTCCCTCACTTTCGCCGACCTCCTCGGCCGGGCATCGGCGCTCGCCCGGGCGCTCATCGCGCAGGGCGCGGGCCCGGAAACGCTGGTGGCCGTTGCTGTTCCGCGCACCGAGGAGCTGCCGGTCGCGCTGCTCGCGGTGCTCCTGTCGGGTGCGGGCTATCTGCCGATCGACTCCGGCTACCCCGCGCAGCGCCTCGGCTACATCGTCGCGGACGCGAAACCCGCTGTGCTGCTGACGACCTCGGCCGAGCGCGAACTGCTGACACCGCTGGCCGACCTGCCCGTGGTGCTGCTCGACGAGCAGCCCGTCTACACCGACGCGCCCCTGCATCCCGGCGAACGTCGCGCCCCGCTGCGCCCGGATCACCTCGCGTACGTCATCTACACCTCGGGTTCCACCGGCCTGCCCAAGGGCGTCGGCGTGACCCATCGCAATGTGCTCGAGCTGTTCGCCAACGCCCAGATGCTGTTCACCTTCGACGTCGACGATGTGTGGTCGGTGTTCCACTCCTTCGCCTTCGACTTCTCGGTCTGGGAACTGTGGTGCGCGCTGGCAGGCGGCTCGTCGGTCGTCGTCGTCGACCACCTGACCTCCCGGTCGCCGATCGAATTCCGCGAACTGCTGGCCCGTGAACACGTGACGGTGCTGAGCCAGACCCCCACCGCCTTCGCCCAGCTCGACGAAGCCGACCGTGCCGCGCAAGCCGCGGGCGCCACCCCGCTGCCGCTGCGCTACGTGGTCTTCGGTGGCGAGGCTTTAGACCCCCGCAAGCTCAACCGCTGGTACGACCGCTACGGAAACGGCCCGGGCGCACCGGAACTCGTCAACATGTACGGCATCACCGAGACGACCGTCCATGTCTCCCACCAGGTCCTGACCTCGCGAACCGCGGAACTCGTGGCCGACCGGGCGGGAGCCGGTGCCGACTCCGGCCACAGCGGGGGAGCGGATGCGGACGTAGCGCGGCGTGACTATGCCGCCGAACTACCCGGCAGCCTGATCGGCCGCGCGCTGCCCGGGTTGTCGGTGGTCGTCCTCGATGACCGTCTGCGCCCGGTGCCCTTCGGCGTCGCGGGTGAGCTCTACATCGCGGGCAACCAACTCTCGCGCGGCTACCTCGGCAAGCCGGGCCTCACCGCCACCCGTTTCGTCGCCGATCCGTTCGGCGAGCCGGGTGCCCGCCGCTACCGCTCCGGCGACCTCGGCCGCTGGATCGGGTTCCGTGGCACCCCCACCCTCGAATACGGCGGCCGCGGCGACCAGCAGGTCCAATTGCGCGGTTTCCGGATCGAACCGGGCGAGATCGAGGCCGCCCTGCTCCGCGTTCCCGGCGTCGGGCAGTCGGCGGTCATCGTTCGTGCCGACGAACACGCCGGTGATCGCCTGATCGCCTACGTCGTCGCGGCCACCGGTGTAGTCGAGCCCGTCGTGGACTCGGCCACCGCCCTCGACCCGGTGCACGTGCGTGCCGCCGTCGCCGAATTCCTCACCGGCTACATGGTTCCCGACGCGGTCGTGGTGGTACCGGAACTGCCGATGACCACCAACGGCAAGCTCGACCGGGCCGCACTGCCCGCACCGGAGTTCACCGCCGCCACCACCTTCCGCGCGCCGACCACTCCCATCGAACTCAGCGTGGCCGGGGTGTTCGCGACCCTGCTCGGCGTGCCAGAGATCGGCCTCGACGACAACTTCTTCGACCGCGGCGGCAACTCGCTGCTGGCCACGAGGGCCATCGCCCGCATCGACCACGCGCTCAGCACCGATCTGGTGGTGCGTGACCTGTTCGAGGCGCCGACCGTCGGCTCGCTCGCCGCCCGCGTTCGCCCGGGTTCGGTGGCCGCGCCACGACCGCCGCTGATCCCGGCGCAGGATCGTGGCGTCATTCCGCTCTCGCCCGCGCAGCAGCGGATGTGGTTGCTCAACCGCATCGACCCCGACTCACCGGCCTACAACATCCCCCTGGTCCTGCGGCTGCGCGGCGCGCTCGACACCTCGGCGCTGCGCTATGCCGTCGCCGATGTACTCGAACGGCACGAGGCACTGCGCACCCGGTTCCCGGCCGATGACGCCGACGCCGTTCCGTACCAGGAGATTCTGCCCGTCAGTGCCGTGTTGCCGAACGGCCTCGCGCTCGAGGAGTGCGACGATCCGCGCGAGCGGGTAATCCGGCTGCTCGCAGGCGGATTCGACGTCGCCGAGCGAGTTCCGTTGCGCGCCGGGCTGTTCACGTCCCCCGCCGACGACCCGCTCGCCGAGGAGGAATATGTGCTCGCCGTGGTGGTGCAGCACATCATCGCCGACGGTGCCTCCCTCGCTCCGCTGGCCCGTGACCTGGTGATCGCCTACCGGGCCCGCGTCGAAGGCCGCTCACCCGCCTGGGCGCCACTGCCCGTGCAGTACGCCGACTACGCGCTGTGGCAGCGCGAGGTACTCGGTTCGGAATCGGATGAGAATTCCACCGCCGCGAGGCAGCTGGGATTCTGGCGCCACACCCTGTCCGGGCAGTCCGGCACGGTCGAACTCCCGCACGACCATCCGCGCCCCTCGCACGCCTCGCTGCGCGGCGCCGACGTGAGCACCACCCTGCCCGCCGACGTGCACGCCGGCCTCGCCGAGATCGCCCGCAGGCACAACGCGTCGCTGTTCATGGTCGTGCACGCGGCACTGGCCGTGCTGCTCGCCCGGATCTCGGGCAGCACCGATATCGCGATCGGCACCCCGATCGCAGGCCGCGGCGAACCCGAACTCGACGACCTGGTCGGCATGTTCGTCAACACCCTGACCCTGCGCACCGAAGTCGACCCGCGCCACGGATTCGACGAATTGGTCAGCGCCGCCCGCGAAGTCGGCCTCGCCGCGTTCGCCAACGCCGACCTGCCGTTCGAGCGCGTCGTCGAGGAAGTGGCCCCGACCGGCACCGTGTCGCACAACCCGCTGTTCCAGGTGGTGCTCTCGTTCCACAACAACGAGACACCCGTGCTTCGCCTGCCCGGCCTCACCATCGAGGCGATGGACCTCGCGGCCCGGCCCGCCAAGTTCGACCTCCAGGTCAATGTGGAACCGCGCCTGTCCGCGACCGGTGAACCCGACGAGATCGGCGTCGTGTTCACCTACGCCACCGACCTTTTCGACGAGCACACGGTCGCGGCTTTCGCACGCGGGCTCACCGAGATCGTCACCGCGGTCGTCGCCGATCCCGCGGTGCGAGTCGGCGATATCGACCTGCGCGACGCCAGGGAACGCGAACGCGAACTGACCGCCGCGGCCTATGCGCCGACGCCGTCGGCCAACGGTGCCGCGCTGGCGCAGGAACTGGCCTCGGCGGTGGAGGAGGACCCGGACGCGCCCGCCCTCGATCTGGGTGAATCCGAGATCGTGTACGCCGAATTCGACGCCCGCTCCTCACAATTGGCTCGCTCGCTCATCGCCCGCGGCGCCGGACCCGGCACCGGAGTCGCGGTCCGCCTCGACCGCGGGGTGGACGCGGCGATCGCGACCTGGGCGGTGCTCAAGGCCGGTGCCGCGGTGGTGCCATTGATGACGATGGACGCGGGCCTGCCGGGCAGCCTCGAGGTGAAACTCGGCCTGACCATCGATATCCTCGACGCACCCGACGGCCTGGACTGGTACGACCTCGCCGACCCGGCGTTGCGCGCCGAACTGGCCGCGGAATCACCGCGCCCGATCGGCTACGCCCACCGCACCCGCGCCCTGCGCGGTGACGACGTGGCCTTCGTCGGCGGTGGCCGCACGCTGAGCTACGACGAGCTGGCGACCGCGGCCGAGCAGGTCGCCGAGCGCACCGGGCTCAATTTCGAATCACGCACGCGAGCGGCGGGCAGACCGGATTCGGTGGCGGGCGTGCTCGAGATCGTCGCGGCCGCGATCGCGGGTGCGACGCTGGTGATGGGGGCAGACCAGGGGGGTGCGGACGAGGTGAGTCACGTGTTCACCGAGGCCGCGGTGGCCGTCGCCGAACCCGGCGACGGGACAGGTGCGAGGATTGTCGCGCTCAGTGAGATGATCGGCAACGCCGGGCAGCCGCGCGAGCGGCGCACGGTGGTCGGGATGGATGGATAGGTGGAACGAACACTGGCTGGTCCGCGCGCGGTGCGCGAACGTGGCAGTGCGCGTCGATATCAGTACGAGGTGTGCATGACCGGGCAACGGCAAGTCGACTCCGACGATCGGATGGAACTGTCGTGACCCGGGCAAACCGGGCGTCCGGCGCCCGTGCCAGGCAGCGCGGGAAGTCGCTGCCGCAACTGCTGTCCGTGGCGGTGGAATCCAACCCCGGTGGCCTCGCGCTGTCGTGGGACGACGGCGTGTCCGCGCCGGTGCACTGGACCTACGCCGAGCTCGACGAACGGTCCAACCGGCTGGCCCGGCTGCTGATCGCCCGCGGTGTCGGTCCCGAGGACGTGGTGGCCGTCGGCATACCGCGTTCGCCGGAATCGGTGCTGGCCATGTGGGCCGTGACCAAGACGGGCGCGGCGTTCCTGCCGGTCGACCCGAACTATCCGCCCGCGCGAGTGAGCCACATGCTCGGCGATTCCGGTGCGGTGCTCGGCGTCGCGGTCGGTGCGGCGGTGGACCGGTTGCCCGGCGCGCTCGATTGGTTGTGCCTCGACGACGACGCCGTGCGTCGCGCCACCGACGATCAGCCCGGTGATCCGGTGACCTTCGCCGACCGGGTGCGCCCGCTGCGGCTACAGCACCCCGCCTACGTGGTGTACACGTCCGGTTCCACCGGCCTGCCCAAGGGCGTGGTGGTGACCCACGCCGGGCTGGCCGGGTACTGCGCCGAGCAGCGCGCGCACTACGCGATCGAGCCGACCTCGCGCACCCTGCATTTCGCCTCGCCCTCGTTCGACGCGGCCGTCCTCGAACTGCTGATGGCGGTGGGTGCCGGGGCCACGATGGTGCTCGTGCCCGCGGGCATTCTCGGCGGCGCCGAGCTGGCCGAGGTACTGCGCCGCGAGGCCGTCACGCACATGTTCATCACCACCGCCGCGCTGGCCTCGCTCGATCCGGCCGGGCTGGACGCGCTGGCCGTGGTCACCACCGGTGGCGAGGCGTGTCCGCCGGACCTGATCCGGCGCTGGGCCACGGATTCGCGCCGGTTCCACGACTGTTACGGCCCGACCGAGACCACCATCGTGACGAATATCAGCGTGCCGCTGGTGGTCGGCGACACGATGAACATCGGGGCGCCGCTGCGCGGGGTGACCGAGTACGTGCTCGACGAGCGCCTGGTCCGGGTGCCCGACGGGATGATCGGCGAGCTGTACATCGCCGGCAACGGGCTGGCGCGTGGCTATCACCGTCAGCCTGGTTTGACCGCCTCGCGCTTCGTGGTCGATCCCTTCGCCGGGGGCGATGGGCGGATGTACCGCACCGGCGACCTGGTACGCCGCCGGGTGGACGGTGCGATCGAGTTCGTGGGGCGCAACGACTTCCAGGTGAAGGTGCGCGGTTTCCGGATCGAGCTCGGTGAGATCGACACCGTGCTGACCGAGCACCACACCGTCGACTTCGCGGTGACCGTCGGGCACGAACTCGACAACGGCACAACGATTCTCGCCGCGTACGTGCACGCCGCACCCGGCGCGCGAATCGACACCGACCAGCTGTTCGAGCACGCCAAGGTCGGTCTGCCCGCGCACATGGTGCCGACCGCGCTGACCGTGCTCGACACCATTCCCCTGACTCCGGTCGGCAAACTCGACCGGGCCGCGCTGCCCGCACCGACCCTGCGTGCCGAGGAATTCCGTGCGCCCTCCGGGGCGATGGAAGAGCTCGTGGCGCACATCTTCACCGAATTGCTCGCGCCGGAGAACCCGGTGGGCGCCGATGACGACTTCTTCGCCCTCGGCGGCAATTCACTGCTCGCCACCCGGGCAGCGGCGCGCCTCGGTGCGGAGCTCTCGGCGCGGGTGCCCGCGGGGCATGTCTTCGAAAGTCCCACCGTCGCGGGACTCGCTGTGCTGCTCGAGCCGCTGAAGGGTGCGGGCGGGCACGCGCCGCTGACGCCTCGTGGGCGTCCCGAGCTGATCCCGCTCTCGCCCGCGCAACAGCGGATGTGGTTCCTCAACCAATTCGATCCGGGTTCCACGGCCGAGACGATCCCGTTCGCGCTGCGCCTGTCCGGACCGTTCGACCCGCGCGCACTGCACGCGGCGCTGTCGGACCTGGTGAGCCGGCACGAATCCCTGCGCACGTGGTACCCGGTCTACACCGCCGACGAGCGTGGTGCGCGCTCCGCCGATGACGGCGCCGTGGTCGACGGTGTCGGCCACCAGGTCGTCCTCCCGATGGCCGAAGCTGTCCCCGATGTGCTGGTCGACTCGCTCACCGAGGACGAATTACCGCTGTGGCTGGCCGAATTCGCCGGTACGGGGTTCGATGTCGCCGCCGGTGTGCCGTTCCGGGTGGCGCTGGCCGAGCTCGGGCCGCAGGATCATGTGCTCGCCGTGGCCCTGCACCACATCACCGCCGACGGTGCCTCGGTCGCACCGCTGCTGCGTGATCTGCTCGGTGCCTACCTCGCTCGTCGCAACCGTTCGCGGCCCAGGTGGCAGCCGCTGCCGGTGCAGTACGCCGATTACACGCTGTGGCATCGCGAACTGCTCGGTTCCGAAGCCGACCCCGATTCGGTTGCCACCGCTCAGATTTCGCACTGGCGTGGCGCGCTCGCGGGTCTGCCCGACCGGCTCGACCTGCCCACCGATCGCCCGCGCCCGCCCGTATTCACCGGCCGCGGCGCCGAATTCGGCTTCCAGATCCCGGCGCCGGTGCACACCGCGCTCGCCACACTCGCCCAGCGCAGCGGCACCTCCGAATTCATGGTCGTGCACGCGGCTTTCGCGGTGCTGCTCGGTCGCGTCGCGCACACCGACGACATCGCCATCGGTACCCCGGTGGCCGGGCGCGGTGCCCGTGAACTCGACGACCTGATCGGCATGTTCGTCAACACGCTGGTCCTGCGTTCACGCCTCGACCCGCGCGCGAGCTTCGCCGAACTGCTGCGCGCGACCAAACGCGCCGACCTCGCCGCCTTCGCCCACGCGGACCTGCCGTTCGAGCGCCTGGTCGAACTGCTCGATCCGGTTCGCTCGCAGGCCCATCACCCGCTGTTCCAGGTTGCCCTGTTCTTCCAGAACCTTGACCTGCCGAACCTGCGCCTACCCGGCCTGGACGCCACCGCCGTCGAATTCGGTGGTGCGGTGGCACGTTTCGACTTGCAGCTCACGATCGTGCCCGGCGCCGATCCGGCCGAGCCGATGGCCGCGTCGTTCAACTACGCCACCGATCTGTTCGATGCCGACACCATCGAAACCCTGGCCGCCCGGTTCACCCGCCTGCTCGATGCGGTCGCCACCGACGCCGATCTCGCGATCGCCGAGATCGACCTGCTCACCGACGTCGAGCGCGAGCAGACCCTGGTGAACTGGAACGAGACCGCTCATCCGGTGCCGCCGGAACCGATGCTCGACGCGTATCGCCGTGCGGTGCAGATGCATCCGGACGCCACCGCACTGGTCTACGCGGACACGGAGCTGACCTACCGGCAGTTCGACGCACGCGTGAATGCCCTCGCCCGGCTGCTGATCGAGCAGGGCGTCGGCCCGGAAAGCCTTGTCGGCCTGGCTATCCGGCGTTCACCGGAATTGGTGATCGGCATGTACGCGGTGCTCACCGCCGGTGGCGCCTACGTGCCGCTGGATCCCGACCATCCGGCCGAGCGCATCGCCTACATCCTCGACACCGCCCAGCCCGCCTGCGTACTGAGCACCCGCGCCGACGCCATCGCCGTCGCACCCGGCACCCCGTTGCTGTTGCTCGACGAACTCGATTTCACGGGCGTACCGGGTGATCCGGTGCTCGCGTCGGAATTGCGCGCTCCGCTGCACCCCGACCACCCGGCCTACGTCATCTTCACCTCGGGTTCCACCGGCAAGCCCAAGGGCGTCGCGGTCTCGCATGCCGCCATCCACAACCAGCTGGTGTGGATGCTGGCGAAATACCCACTCGCGCTGGGTGATGTGTACCTGCAGAAGACCGCGACCACCTTCGACGTATCGCTGTGGGGCTACTTCATGCCGCTGCGCGTCGGCGCGAAACTGGTGCTCGCCACGCCCGACGGCCACCGCGACCCCGCCTACCTGATCGATCTGATCGGCGAACACAAGGTCACCGTCACCGACTTCGTCCCGTCGATGCTCACGATGTTCGCCGCGCAGGCAGCGGCGGACGCCGGGTCCGGGAGCCACGCCGACCTGGAGTCGCTGCGCGAGATCTTCGTCATCGGCGAGGCGCTCCCCGCCGAGACCGTCGACGCCATGGCCGCGATCAGCTCGGCCAGGTTGCACAACCTGTACGGCCCGACCGAGGCCGCTGTCTCGGTGACCTACTGGCCCGCGCGACCGGGCGAGCGTTCGGTGCCGATCGGCTTGCCGCAGTGGAACTCTCGCGTCTACGTCCTCGACGAGCGGCTGCGGCCGGTGCCACCTGGCATCGCCGGTGAGCTCTATCTCGCGGGTGATCAGCTCGCCCGTGGTTACGTCGCGCGACCCGGCCTGACCGCCGATCGATTCGTCGCCGACCCGTTCGCCTCGGCTTTCGGCAGCGGGTCGGCCAGGGGGTCCGGATTCGGCCCCGCGATGGGCGCGCGCATGTATCGCACCGGCGACCTGGTGGTGTGGCGTCGGCCCACCTCGAACGCGCCCCACCGGCTCGACTACTTGGGGCGCATCGACTTCCAGGTGAAGTTCCGTGGTCAGCGGATCGAGCTGGGCGAGATCGAGACCGCGCTGCTGGCGCACGAATCCGTCAGCCAGGCAGTGGCATTGGTCGTCTCGACCGAGCTGGGCGACCAGCTGGTCGCCTACGTGGTGCCCGCCCCCGGCCACGCCGCCGAGCCGGACCGGCTGCAGGCGGCCGCCTCGAAAACCCTTCCGGTCTATATGGTTCCGGCGTCGATCACCGTGCTCGGCGAGCTGCCGCTCAACCCCAGCGGCAAACTCGACCGCAAGGCGCTGCCTGCGCCGAGCTTCACCGCGCGGGCGTTCCGCGCGCCGAGCACCGCGCAGGAGCGGCTCGTCGCGGATCTGTTCGGGGAAGTGCTCGGCCGCAACGACATCGGCGCGGACGACGACTTCTTCGCGCTGGGCGGCAACTCGCTGATCGCCACCCGCCTGGTCGCCCGTCTCGGTGCCGCCACCGGTGGTCGCGTCGCCGTGCGCACGCTCTTCGAAACCCCCACCGTCGCGGGACTCGCCGCGATCCTCGACCTCGACGCGGTGGCGGAACCGGCCAGCGGCCTCGGCACCCTGCCCCGCCCCGACGAGCTACCCCTCTCGCCCGCCCAGCGCCGCATGTGGTTCCTCAACCGCTTCGACCAGGGCGCCGACGACGGAGCCGCCGCCTACAACCTCCCCTTCGCGCTACGCCTGACCGGCACCCTCGATGTCGCGGCCCTGACCACCGCCCTGCGCGACGTGCTCGCCCGCCACGAGGTCCTGCGCACGATCTACCCCGACACCGCCGACGGCCCGATTCAGCGGATCCTGCCGGTCGACGAGGTGGACCTCGACGTCACCGTGCACCGGATCGGTGCGGATCACGCGACAGCGCTGATGGCCGAGGTCACCGCGCTCGCGTCGACCACGTTCGATGTGACGACCGAGGTCCCGCTGCGGGTCCGGTTGCTCGACATCACCGGAAGCGGGCCGGACGCGCCCACCGAGTACGTGCTCGCCGTGGTGGTGCACCACATCGCCGCCGACGCCTCCTCGATGTCGCCGCTCGTGCGCGATGTGACCACCGCCTACCTCGCCCGCGCCGCGGGCCACGCCCCCGATCGGTCGCCGCTGCCGGTGCAGTACGCCGATTACGCGCTGTGGCAGCTGGACCGGCTCGGCGCGGAGGACGACCCGGATTCCGCTGCCGCCCAGCAGCTCTCGTTCTGGCGTTCCGAACTCGCCGACCTGCCGGATCTGCTGGAACTGCCCGCCGACTACCCGCGGCCCGCTGTCGCCTCACTCGCGGGTGGGCGGGTGCCGGTACGCATCGATGCCGATACCCATGCCGCGCTCGCCCGGATCGCGCGCGAGTGTGGCGCGACCGTATTCATGGTGTTGCACACCGCGTTCGCCGTGCTGCTGGCTCGGCTCTCCGGTACCGCCGAGGTGGCGGTGGGTACTCCCGTCGCCGGGCGTGGTGAGCGCGAACTCGACGATCTGATCGGCATGTTCGTCAACACCGTCGTCCTGCGCACCCGCTACGACGGTGGCGCCACCTTCGCCGAGCTGCTCGCCGCTCAGCGCGCGAGCGATCTCGCCGCGTTCGCCGCCGCCGATATTCCGTTCGAGCGGCTGGTCGAGGTGCTCGATCCGCCGCGCTCCACCGCGCGTCATCCGCTGTTCCAGGTGGGTCTGTCCTTCCAGAACGTGGACCGTGCCGAACTGGAGCTACCCGGCTTGCGGATCGCGCCGGTCGCCGCGGAACTCGCGGTGTCGCAATTCGATCTGCACCTGATCGTCGGCGACGGTTACGACGCCGACGGCGCACCCACCGGCATCGAGGGCTTCTTCACCTACGCCACCGACCTCTTCGACGCCGCGACCGTGACGGCCTTCGCCGACCGGTTGACGCTGCTGCTCGACGCGGTGGTGCGCGAGCCCGCCGTGGTGGTCGGCGACGTCGACCTTCGTACCGCCGCTGAGCGGGCATCCGAAATTGTCAGCGGTGCGGCCGATCTCGCTGTTCCCGGTGGAACCCTGGCCGACCTGCCGATGGTCGCCCGCCCCGAAGCCATCGCGCTCGTCGCCGATCTGCCAGAGGGTCGCCTCGAGCTCACCTACGCCGAGTTCGACTCGCGGGTGAACAAGCTCGCGCGCCACCTGATCTCGATCGGGGTCGGTCCGGAGTCACTCGTGGCGCTCGCCCTGCCGCGTTCGATCGATCTCGTGGTCGCCATGTACGCGGTGACCAGGTCCGGCGGTGCCTACGTGCCCATCGACCCCGACCAGCCCGCCGATCGCACCGACTACATCCTCCACACGGCCGCCCCGATCTGCGTGCTCACCAACGGTTTCCGCACCGACGCCGCGCCCGTGGTGCGGGTCGACCACCCGGTGATCGTCTCCGCCGATCCCAGCCCGATCACCGACGCCGACCGCCGTGCGCCGCTGCACCCGGAGAACACCGCCTACGTCATCTTCACCTCCGGCTCCACGGGTCGACCCAAGGGCGTGGCGGTGCCGCACGCGGCGGTGATCAACCAGCTGCAATGGCTGCGCGGTGAGTTCGGCACGACCGCGTCCGATGTGTTCCTGCTGAAGACCCCCGCCACCTTCGACCTGTCGGTATGGGAATTCTGGTCCGCCGCCGTCTGCGGTGGCCGCCTGGTGATCGCCGCCCCCGACGGCCACCGCGACCCGGCCTACCTGGACGCCCTCATCACCGACGCGGGCGTGACCACTCTGACCGCGGTGCCGTCCCTGCTCGACGCACTATCTGGTTACTGGGAGTCGTACTCGCACGACGAGAACGGCACCGGGCCCGCCAGTGGCGCCGTCGCGTTGACCCGCATCCTCGCGATCGGCGAATCCCTGCCCGCCGCGCTGGCACAGCGACTGCTGAATGCGTTGCCCGGCACCAGGATCGACAACCTGTACGGCCCCACCGAGGCCGCCGTCTCGATCACCGACCACCGTGTCACCACCGCCGATGTGCTGACCGTTCCGATCGGTGGCCCCGAATGGAACAGCCGCGTCTACGTCCTCGACGAGCGCCTGCGTCCCGTCGCACCCGGTATCAGGGGTGAGCTCTACCTCGGCGGCGTCCAGCTGGCTCGCGGCTACCTGCGCAAGGCGGCCCTGACCGCCGAACGCTTCGTCGCCGACCCCTTCGAGCCCGGCGCGCGCATGTACCGCACGGGCGACCTCGTCGCCCGTACCACCGGTGGTCCCGCGACCGTCTCGGACGGCGGCGAGCTGATCTACCTGGGCCGCAGTGACTTCCAGGTGAAGGTCCGTGGGTTCCGGGTCGAGCCGGGCGAGGTGGAGGCTGTTCTTCTCGGGCTGCCCGCGGTGACGCAGACCGCGGTGCTGGCCCGCACCGACGCCCACTTCGGTGATCGGCTGGTCGCCTACGTGGTCGGCGCGGATCTCGATGTCGCACAGCTGAAGTCCGCGCTGCGGGACAAGCTGCCGACGTATCTGGTGCCCGATGCGTTCGTCGTCCTCGACGAGCTGCCGTACACGATCAACGGCAAGCTGGATCGAAAGGCGTTGCCCGCGCCGGTATTCGAGGCCGCGACCTTCCGTGCCCCCGCGACCCCCACCGAACAGTTGGTCGCGGAGGTCTACGGCGAGATCCTCGGTGTCGCCTCCGTCGGCGCCGATGACGACTTCTTCGCCCTCGGCGGCAACTCGCTGCTCGCCACCAGGGCGGCGGCCCGGATCGGGGCGTCGCTCGATCGCGCGGTCGGCGTCCGGTTGCTGTTCGAGGCGCCGACGGTGGCCGATCTCGCACTGCGTGTGCACCGGTCGGAAGAAGCCACCACGCCGCGGCTGCTCGCCGGACCGCGCCCGCAGCGGGTGCCGTTGTCGCTGGCCCAGCAGCGGATGTGGCTGCTCAACCGGCTCGATCCCGACGCCACCGTCTACAACATCCCGGCCGCGATCCGCCTCACCGGCGCCCTCGACCTGACTGCCCTCGGTCTCGCCGTGGCCGACCTGTTCGCCCGGCACGAGGTACTGCGCACCCGCTATCCGGCGCGTGGGGATGTGCCGGTCCAGGATGTGCTCGCGCCCGATGCGGTGCGCGTCGACCTGACACCGGTCGAGCTCGCCCCCGACGACCTCGCCGACGAGGTGCGCCGAACCGTCGCCACCGGATTCGACGTCACCGCCGAGCCCCCGGTCCGGCTGCGACTGCTGCGCCTCGGCGCCGACGACCACGTCCTGGTCTTCGTCGCCCACCACATCAGCGCCGACGGATTCTCCATGGGGCCGCTCACCCGCGACCTCGTCCTCGCCTACACCGCGCGCACGGCAGGCGCGTCGCCGGCTTGGTCGCCGCTGCCGCTGCAGTACGCCGATTACGCGGTGTGGCAACGGGACTCACTCGGTGACGAATCCGATCCCACTTCCACGGCCGCCGCACAGCTGGCCTATTGGCACGACGAGCTCGCCGGGCTGCCCGAGGAAATCGCGCTGCCCGCCGACCGTCCACGCCAGGCGGTGCAGTCCTTCGCCGGTGCCACCAGCACCTTCGAGATCGACGCCGCACTGCACGCCCAACTCGCCGGGCTGGCCCGCGCGCAGGGTGTCACGGTGTTCATGGTCGTGCAGGCCGCGCTCGCGGTGCTGCTCGCCAGGCTCAGTGGCACCGACGACGTCGCCATCGGCACCCCGATCGCAGGCCGTGGTGCCCGTGAGCTCGACGATCTGGTCGGCATGTTCGTCAACACCCTGGTGCTGCGCAGCCGGATCACCGAGAGCGAGCCGTTCACCGCACTGCTCACGCAGACCCGCGACACCGATCTGCGCGCCTTCGCCCACGCCGACGTCCCGTTCGAGCGGGTGGTCGACGCGATCCAGCCCGCCAGGTCGGCGGGCAGGCATCCGCTGTTCCAGGTAGCCCTGTCGTTCGAGAACCTCGCCCCGGTCGCCTTCGAACTGCCGGGGATCACGGTGGGCGCGCTGGACGCCCGCACCGCCGAGGCCAAGTTCGACCTGTTGCTCACCGTGCGTGAGCAGCAGGACAACGGTGGCATGCACGCCGAATTCGGCTACGCGACAGACTTGTTCGACGCGACGACCGTGCGCGGCTTCGGTCAGCGCTTCGTCCGTCTGCTCGCCGCCGTGGCCGCCGACCCCGACCTCGCCGTCGGCGATATCGACCTGCTCGACCCGGCCGAGTTCCTCGCGCAAACCACGTTCGCGGGCCCGGCGGCCGAGCCGGAACGCACGCTCGCGCAGTTGATGGACGACGCGGTGCGCGCCAATCCGACCGGCATCGCCCTGCGGGGTGACGGTCGCGGATTCGCCTACACCGAACTCGACGCCGCCGCCAACCAGCTGGCCCGCGGTCTCATCGCTCGTGGCGCCGGCCCGGAAGTCGCTGTCGCCGTAGCGATTCGGCGCTCGGTCGAATCGGTGCTCGCGGTGTGGGCGATCGCGCGCACCGGCGCGGTGATCGTGCCGATCGACCCCGGCTACCCCGCCGAGCGGATCAGCCACATGGTCACCGACTCGGGGGCTGCCTTCGGCATCACCCTCGTCGCCGAACTCGCCGGATTGCCCGCGCTGCCCGGCGACGGCGGCTGGGTCGCGCTCGACGATCGGGCGTTCACCGCCGAGATCGCCGCCTGCGCGACCGTCGGCCTGCGCGAAATCGAACTGCTGGCGCCGCCGCGCACCGGCAACGCCGCCTACATGGTCTACACCTCCGGCTCGACCGGCCTGCCCAAGGGTGTTGTCGTCACCCACGCCGGACTCGCCAACTACTGCGCCGAGCAGAAGCAGCGCTTCGGCCTCGATTCCACCACGCGCGCACTGGCTTTCGCCTCACCATCATTCGATGCGTCGATGCTGGATCTGATGCTCGCCATCGGTGGCGCGGGCACCCTCGTGGTAGCCCCCGCCGGTTCCGTCGGCGGCACCGAACTCGCCGAACTGATCCGCACCGAAGGTGTCACCCACACCTTCCTCACCCCCGCGGTCCTGGCCACCCTCGATCCCGACGGCGTGCCGGGGCTGCGCGCAGTCGCCGTCGGCGGCGAGATTGTGCCTGCCGAGCTCGTCGCACGCTGGAACACGCTGCCGCAGCGGCACCTCCACGTCGGCTACGGCCCCACCGAAACCACCATCATGACCACCATCAGCGACGTACTGCACCCAGGCGACGCCGTGAACATGGGCGGCCCGATCCGCGGCATCCGCACCCTGATCCTCGACGAACGCCTGCGCCCGGTCCCCGAAGGCGTCACCGGTGAGCTCTACCTCGGTGGTATCCAGCTCGCCCGCGGCTACCACCGACGCCCCGCCCTGACGGCGTCGCGCTTCATCGCCGACCCCTTCGCCGATCAGCCTGGCGCCCCCGCACCTACCGGCACCCTCGAGGCCGAATCTGCACCGGTCACCGCTGGGAAAACGGGCAGCACCGCCGGTGCACGCCTCTACCGCACCGGCGACCTGGTCCGCCGGTGCGGCGATGTCTTGGAGTTCGTGGGCCGCAACGACTTCCAGGTCAAGATCCGTGGCCTGCGCATCGAACTCGGCGAGATCGACGCAGTGCTGGCCGCCGCGCCCGGCGTCGCCTGGGTCACCACGCTCGGCCGCGACAACGGCACCGGTTCGACCATGCTCGTCTCCTACGTCCTGGCCGATCACGGCCAACACCTCGACACCGCCGAGCTCACCGCGCTCGCCGCACAGGTGTTGCCCGACTACATGGTCCCCGCCGCGATCATCGTCCTCGACGAAATCCCGCTGACTGCCGTCGGCAAGCTGGACCGGCGCGCACTCCCGGACCCGGGCGCCGTTCGCAGCGAACACCGCGCGCCTCGCACCGCCGCCGAAAAGGCCGTCGCGCGGGTGATCGCCGATGTCCTCGGCCATGACCGGGTCGGCCTGGACGACGACTTCTTCGCCCTCGGCGGCGACAGCATCACCGCCATCCAAGTGGTGTCGCGGGCCGCGTCGGCCGGAGTCACGCTGCGACCGCGTGACCTGTTCGAAGCGCGCACCGTCGCCGCGCTCGCCGGACGCGCCGAAATCACCGTCGAACCGAGCGCCCCGTCCGCCTCGCTCCCGCTCACCGCGACCGCCGCTCAGCTCACCGAAGCGGGGGAGACCGCGGTCGAACCCCGCGCGGTGGTGCTCGAGGTACCGGCCGAGTGCCCGGACGCGGCCGTCGCGGCCGCCGCGGCCGCGGTGATGAACCAGCATCCGATGCTGTGGGCGCTGCTCGACCGCACCGGCGACACACCGGTGCTGCGCATCCCGCCGGCCGACGAACGCACCGGCGACGCCTTCCGCAGGCTCGACTCCGAAGACGGTGAGTCCTCGCTGCCCGTCGACGACATCGTCGCCGCGGCCGCCGCCGCGCTCGACCCGGACGAGGGCCGCAATATCCACTTCGTGCTCACCGGCGACGCCGGTAGCTCGGCCACCCTGGTCGTCGTCGCGAATGCCCTTGTCCTCGACGAGAGTTCGTGGCGCGCGGTGGTCGACCAGCTGACCTCGGCATGGAGCCGCGGCCGCCACGCCGCACCCGCCGCCCCCGATGCCGGACTCGGCGACCTGGTCCGGCGGCTCGCCGAATATCCGTCCACGGCCGCGGCGCGCGTCGAACGTGAATACTGGCACCGCGCGATCCGTTCCAGGGCAGGCGAATCCGCCGATCTGCACCAGCGCAACAGGGTCTCGCTGAGCATCACCGGTGAGGGCACCACCGCGGTGCGCACGGTCGCCGACGCCTACCGCGCCACCGTCGACGAGGTGCTGCTCACCGCCGCCGCGCTGGCCCTGCACACCGCGGCCGACACCGCCGTGGCGCGGGTGATCGGCACGGTGGTGCGGCTACGCGCCGACCAGCGCCTGCTCGGCCGGGCCGACGCCGAGAATGTGGTCGGCGGGTTCACCACCGACTATCCGCTGGCACTGCGCCTGGATGGGGTCGATGTCGCCGACGCGCTCGTCGGCGGTCCCGCCGCGGGGACGGCCTTGGCCCAGATCAAGGAACTGCGCCGCGCGGTTCCCGCCCACGGCGCCGGTTTCGGCCTGCTCCGCTACCTCGACGCCGAGACCTCCGACGGTGTACGCGCGCTGGACCGCGGCCGATTCGCGGTGCGCCTGCGCGACCTGCGCCCGGCGCGTGTGCACACCGATGTCGCCGCCGACGACCTGGCGCTGGTGCTCACCGTCGACGCCACCGACGACGGGCTGGTCGCCCGATTCGACTTCGCCACCGCCGTACTCACCGCGGACGCGGTCAAAGCCTTTGCCGAACACTGGATCCGCGCGCTCGGTGGCCTCGCCGAACACGGATTGCGGCCCGGCGCGGGTGGATTCACGCCCTCGGACTTCCCGCTGGTGCGGCTGGGCCAGACCGAACTGACGCGACTGGCCCGCCGCTACCCGCTGCTCAGTGACGTGTGGCCGGTAACCCCGCTGCAGTCGGGGATGCTGTTCCACGCGCTGCTCGCGGAGAACTCGGTCGACCCCTACATCACCCAGTTCGTTCTCGACCTCGACCTGTCCGTTGACGCCGAGCGGCTGCACGAGGCGGCGCAGGCCGTGCTCGACCGGCACGACAACCTGCGCGTCGCGTTCGCCACCGACGCCGCGGGCACCCCGCTCCAGGTGGTGCTCGACGATATCGACGTGCCGTGGCGGGTGATCGACGCCGACGACGCCGCCTACCAGCGAATTCGCGCCGCCGACCTGGCCGCGCACTTCGATATGGCCGCCGCGCCGCTGCTGCGGTTCACCTTGGTACGCACCGCCGGGACCGCCCATCTGCTGGTCACCAGCCACCACATCCTGATCGACGGCTGGTCGACACCACTGCTGCTGCAGGAACTGCTCACCGCGTACGTGGTAGGCGGTCGGAGCAGGCGCCTGTCGAAGGTCGCGCCCTACCGCGACTACCTGGCCTGGCTCGTCGATCAGGATCTCGAAGCCGCCAGGACGGCATGGCGCACCGCGCTCACCGGCCTGGCCGAGCCCACACCGCTCGCGCCCGTCGATCAGGGCCGCGAGATCGCCACGGGCACAGGTGAAACCGGCTTCGCCCTCTCACAGGCCGACACCACCGCGCTGAGCGAGCTCGCCGCGAGCCTCGGTGTCACGGTGAACACCGTGGTCCAGGCGGCATGGGGTCTGCTCATCGCACGGTTGGTCGATCGCGACGACGTGGTGTTCGGCGCCACCGTCTCGGGCAGGCCGGCCGAGCTCGACGGTGTGGAGCGGATGGTCGGGCTGTTCCTCAACGCGATTCCCGTCCGGGTGCGGTTGCATCCCGGCGATACCGTCGCCGAGTTGCTGCGCAGACTGCAAGACGATCAGGCCGCGCTGCTCGACCACCACTACCTGGGTCTCGGTGAGATCCAGGAGATCGCAGGCATCGACGCACTGTTCGATTCGCTCGTCGTCTTCGAGTCGTTCCCGGTCGACCGCGAAGGGCTCGCGCAGGCCGCGTCCGGGTCGGCCGCCGTCACCGGGATGGACGCCGCCAACGGCACCCACTACCCGCTGACCGTGCAGGTTGTCGCCGACGGCCAGCTCCGGGTATCGGTGAAGTACCTGCGCGATGTGTTCGGCGAGGACACCGCACACGCCATGGCTCAACGCTTTTCGATGTTGCTGGCGAGATTCACCGCCAGCCCGCAGGCCAGGATCGCCGAGATCGATGTGCTGCTCGCGGAGGAGCGCGCGACCCTGGCGACGGTCAATGCCACCGACGCGCCCGAACTGCTCGACGAGGCAACTCTGCTGTCCTTGTTCGACGCGCAGGTCAAGCGCACACCGCACGCCACCGCGCTGATCGACGGTGAAACCACCTACACCTACGCGGAATTCGACGAGCGCGCACGCGAACTCGCCGGCGCCCTCCGTGCACGTGGCGCAGGGCCGGAGACGCTCGTCGCGGTCGCCATGCGGCGCGGTATCGACCTGGTGACCGCGATCTACGCGGTGCTGCGGACCGGGGCGGCCTACGTGCCGGTCGACCCGGACCATCCGGCCGAACGGACCGAGCGCGTGCTGGCCGCGGCCGCCCCGATCTGTGTGCTCGCCACCGCCGGATTCACGACGACCTCTGGCCTGCCGGTCATCGAAATCGACGCTGTCAGTGGTGCAGTGGCGGAGCTCGAGCTGCCGACGGCGGACAATCTCGCCTACGTCATCCACACGTCCGGGTCCACCGGAACGCCCAAGGGCGTGATGCTGACCCACCGGCAGCTGGTCAACCAGTTCCGCTGGGCGCAGCGCACCTACCCGCACGGCCCCGGCGACGTGGTCCTGCACAAGACCCCGGTCACCTTCGACATCTCCACCTGGGAGTTGTTGTGGCCGTTGCATACCGGCGCCACCGTGGTGATCGCCGCCCCCGACGGTCACCGTGACCCGGCCTACCTGGCAGAGGTGATCACCGAACGCGCCGTCACCACCGTGCATTTCGTGCCTGCGATGCTCGACGCCTTCCTCGCCGATCGCAACAGCGGCGAATTCCCCTCGCTGCGGCGGGTATTCGCGGCGGGCGAGGCGCTGTCGTCCTCGACCGCCCGCCGGTTCGCTCAGGTGCTGCCCGCGGCGACGCTGGTCAACTGGTACGGGCCCGCCGAAGCCACCGTGGTCACCGCGGCGCAGGTCGAAGCCGGTCCCGCCGTTGGCATTCCGATCGGCGTACCGGTCGCCAATACGCGCGTCCATGTGCTGGATCGTCAGCTGCGACCGGTCCCACCCGGCACCGCGGGGGAGTTGTACCTGGAAGGTGTGCAGCTGGCCCGTGGCTACCTCGGTGCTCCCACGCTCACCGCCGAACGCTTCGTCGCCCATCCCGGCGGCGGCAGGCTCTATCGCACCGGCGACGTCGTGCGCTGGACCGCCGACGAGAGCCTGGAATACCTGGGCCGCAGTGACTTCCAGGTGAAACTGCGCGGTCAGCGCATCGAACTCGGTGAAGTCGAGGCCGTCCTGCGCGACCACCACAGTGTCCGGCACGCCGCGGTCGCGCTGGTGCACGGCCCGACGGGTGATCGCCTGGTCGGCTACGTGGTGCCTGCCGAGGTGCCGGTCGAGGAAGCTCGCGCGGCGGCTCGCCCCGAGGGCTACTCGATCGAAAGCGGCGCCACCACAGCCGGTTTCGATCAATCGGCATTGCTCGCCCACGCCAGGGCGGCTCTGCCGTCGTACATGGTTCCGGCGAGCCTGGTGACTCTGAAGGCCCTGCCGCTCAATGCCAGCGGCAAGCTCGACCGCAAGGCCCTGCCCGTGCCCGCCTTCACCACCCGCGCCTACCGCCCGCCGACCACGCCGTTGCAGCGTGCCGTCGCCGAGGTCTACGCGGAGGTGCTCGGCGCGGGCAAGGTCGGCCTCGACGACGACTTCTTCGAACTCGGTGGAAACTCCCTGGTCGCCACCAAGGCGATCAGCCGGTTGCGCACCAGGGTGGGCGCCGAGGTGCGGGTGCAGTGGTTCTTCACCGACGCCACCGTCGCCGCGCTGGCCGCCCGGATCGACGCCACCCAGTCGGCGGGCGGCGACCCCGACCTCACCGCCGACCTCGAATCCGACGACGCCCTCGGTGTCCTGCTGGCCATCCGCAACCGGGTGCCGCACGGCACCGAGGCGGGCGGCGCGCTGTTCTGCATCCACCCGATGTACGGGCTGTCCTGGTGCTATGCCGGGCTGGCGCAGTACATTCCGGCACGGCGGCCGATCTTCGGCCTACAGTCGCCCGCGCTGAGCGAGGCGGGCTATCTGCCGGGCACGCTCGCCGAGATGGCGCGCCGCTACGCCGCCGAGATCAGGACCCAGCAACCGCACGGGCCGTACCGGCTGATGGGCTGGTCGCTGGGCGGTGTGCTCGCCCACGCCGTCGCCACCGAACTCCAGGCGGCGGGGGAGCAGGTGTCGCTGCTGGCGATGCTGGATTCCCACCCCGATATCGACGTCCCCGATTTCCACACCGCGGTCCGCGACGCGCTCGCCGAACTCGGTGTCGACATCAGCGCGGCGCTGCCCGCCGCGGGCGTGCGCGAACTCAGCGAGGACGCACTGGCCGCGCTGCACGCGATCATCCCGGCCAACATGGCCGTGCTCACTCCGGAGCGGGTGCGCCGGATCTATCGCAGCGCGGTGCGCTCGGCCGAGTTGATCGCCGAGCACCGGCCCGCGGTGTTCCGCGGCAGGCTCGAGTACTTCAGCGCGCTCGGACACGAGGCGGCGGCGGCGAATTGGGCACCGTATGTCGACGGCGCGGTGCGTGATCGGCCGGTCGCGGTGGTGCATGATCAGATGACCTCGCCACAGGCGCTGGCCGAGATCGGGCCACGGCTGGCGGAGTTGCTCGATGCCGGTGATCGTGCGGCCGGAGCGCGGTGACATCAACCCGGGCGCAATCACATTGCGCAGGGGCGCGATGACATCAGCGGTGCCGGTGAGGCATGATGTGACCGCGCTGTTGTAACGATTACCCCTGTTGTAACTACCGGATAACCCGTAGGGTCTGGCGTGTTGCAACTTCGTGCCCTGTTGGGAGCACGGACCGAGTCGGAATTCGAGACGAAGCGAAGGTGCGAAATTGATGCGTCGGCCCACCCGGCGTCGTGGCTCCAGGGCCGCGGCGATGATCGCGGCAACGGCAGTGGCGGCGGGACTGATGTCCGGTATCGGCACGAGCCCGGCATCAGCTGACCCGATCATCGATTCCAAGAGCCTGCTGGCCAACCCCGTCTCCGACGACGGCTCCAAGATCGTCAAGGCCGAGGTGAAGGACTCGCGCAGTCTGCGACTGCACGTGTACTCCGCGGCCATGGACCAGAACATCATCGTCGACGTGCAGCGCCCCGCCGACGCCTCGGTCCCGCGCCCCACCCTGTACCTGCTCAACGGTGCGGGCGGCGGCGAGGATTCGGCCTCGTGGGTGGCCAAGACCGATGCGCTCGAGTTCCTCGGCGACAAGAACGTCAACGTCATCCAGCCGATCGGTGGCTCGTGGAGCTACTACACCGACTGGATCGCCGACGACCCGGTCCTCGGGCGCAACAAGTGGAAGACCTTCTTCACCGAGGAACTGCCGCCACTGGTCGACGGCGCGCTCGGCACCAACGGCGTGAATGCCATCGCGGGTCTGTCCACCTCGGGCACTACCGTGCTCGCGCTGCCGATCGCCAAGCCCGGCCTCTACAAGGCGGCCGCGGCCTACAGTGGTTGCGCGCAGACCTCCGACCCCGTCGGCTCGGAGTTCGTGAAGGTCACGGTCGAGACCTGGGGCGGCGGCGACACCATGAACATGTGGGGTCCGCAGGGCTCTGCGGAATGGGTCGAGAACGACCCGTACGTGAATGCCGAGGGTTTGCGGGGCGTCGATCTCTACGTCTCCACCGGCAACGGCCTGCCCGGCCCGTACGACACCCTCGATGGCCCGTACGCGCTGCCCGGTGCCTACGGCCTGGCCAACCAGATCGTCATCGGTGGCGTCATCGAGGCGGGCACCAACTACTGCACGCACAACCTGGCCAACCGGCTCAACGAGCTGGGTATCCCGGCGACCTTCAACTTCCGCCCCAACGGCACCCACTCCTGGGGCTACTGGAAGGACGAGCTGAAGCTGTCGTGGCCGACGCTGGCTCGCGGGCTCGGCCTCTAGACGCCGGTTTCTCCCGAACCGCCCCGGTAGCGAGTACGTCGCTGCCGGGGCGGTTCCATTTCCTCGTCCTGCCCTCGCCGTTTGCGAATTGTGGTTAACTTAGGTTGACTGGTCCAATCCGGTTCGCGCAACAGAAAGTGAGTGCATGGTCGCCGATCGCAGTGAGGCCGAACAGGCCCGCGAGCCGACGATCGCACCTGCCCGCGTCGTGCGCCGCAGGCCGAAGGACCGCAAGATGCAGATCATGCGGGCCGCCGCCCGTGCGTTCAGCGCGCGTGGTTACTACCCGGTCGGCGTGGACGAGATCGCCGCTGAGGTCGGCATCTCCGGACCCGCGCTGTACCGCCACTTCGCCAACAAATACGCGCTGCTCGTCGCCGCCGCCGAGGAGGGTGCCCGGGGTTTGCGCGATGTCGCGGCCGCGGCCGACGATCCGGCGCTGAGCCCCGAAGCCAGGCTCGACGCGGTGCTCACCGCCGTCGCCGAACGCAATATCGACATCCGCCGCGAGGCGGGGCTCTACCGCTGGGAGCGCCGCTACCTCGAGCGCGAAGACCGGGTGCGCATTCGCGCGTTCTATCGCGAACTCGAGGCGAATGTCGCCGCGCGGGTCGCCGAAGTGCGGCCGGAGGCGAGCGCCGACGATGTCATCCTGCTCGCGGTCGGCGCGCTGAGTTCGCTGGCAAGTATCGCCGCGCACCGCACCACCCTCTCGCACGGACGCATGCTCGCGGTGCAGCTCGAGATGGCGTGGGCGATCGTGCGCGCCGAGCTGCCGCCGACCCCGGCCGAGGCCGAGCCCGACAAGCAGCCACGTGGCTTGCCGGTCACCTCGAAACGTGAACAGCTGCTCACCGAGGCGATCCGGATCTTCGGCCGCAACGGGTATCACGAATCGGGCATCGAGGAGATCGGCGCCGCCGTCGGCATCAACGCCTCCAGCGTGTACCGCCACTTCGACAGCAAGGCCGATCTGCTCGCGGCGGCCTTCCATCGCACCGCCGATCGGCTCGCGGTCGCGATCGGCGAGGCACTGGCCGAGGGCGAGGACCGCGCCGACGCCGCCCGCCGCATCGCCGACCAGCACGCCCGCCTCACCTTCGCGACGCCCGAGATCATGCCGGTCTACTACGCGGAGTTCAGCAACCTCCCGCAGGCCGAGCAGCACCGCCTGCGCGCCATCCAGCGGCAGAACATCCTCGAATGGGCGAACCTGCTCGACGGCGACCAGATCGAAGCCCGTTTCCGCGTGCACGCCGCCGTCGGCCAGATCATCGATGTCGGTCGGCTGCTGCGCTTCGACTCGCGTCCCGAACAGCTGGCCCGCCTGGCCGCCCTCACCGACGCGGTGCTGCTCGGCAGCGGCTCGGCGGACGGGAACTAGCGGGTCAGCCGCGGCCGTGGCGTAAGCGGAACAGCGCTTTCGCCGCCTGTAAATGCCCTGGGCGACGGTCGAAGGTGGACAGCCGGATCGGCGCCCGGTAGCGCCTGCGCGCGATCGACATCGTGCGGCTGTATTCGCGCAGACCCTGTTGACCGTGGCTGTGCCCCTGGCCGTATTCGCCGACACCGCCGAACGGCAGCGCCGGGATCCCGGTGAACGCGGTCGACGAATTCACCATCACCACACCGACTTCGATCTGTTCGGCGATGAGTTCGGCGCTGGGGATATCGAGGGTGAAGATGGTGACGGCGATGCCGTTGCCCGCCGCGTTGACCCGGGTGACCGCGTCGGCCAGATCGGCGACCCGGTTCACCACGAGCACCGGGCCGATCCCTTCGCCGGTGATCGCGATGCTGTCCTCGGGAACCTCGGCCAGCACGATCGGTTCCACATACGGGTCGCGGAACGAATCGAGCCCGCCGAGCACCGCGTGCCCGCCGCGGGCGAGCGCGTCGCGGACCTGTTTGCGCACCACGTCGACCTGGGTGGCATTGATCATCGGCCCGTAGGAGGAGCGGTTGTCGGCGCCGGGACGCAGCTTCGCCGCCCGCTCGGCCACTTTGGCCAGAAAATCGTCGAACACCGAATCGGCGACATAACAGCGCTGGATGCCCGAGGAGTTCTGCCCGGCGTTGGCCATCGCGCCGAATACCGCCGCCTCCGCGGCCGCGTCGAGCACCGCATCGACGTGCACGATCATGCTGCCCTTGCCGCTGTTCTCCACGACCACCGGCGTCAGCGTCTGGGCGCACAGCGCGATCACCTCGCGTCCGCGTGCTTCGGGCCCGGCGTAGGCGATCTTGTTCACCCCGGCCTTGCACAGGGCGGTGGCGGTCCGCGAATTTCCGGTAACCGCTTGCAGCACCGGTTGTTCGGGCGATACCGCGGCCCAGCTGTCGGCCAGCCAGGTGCCGACGCCGGTGCTGAGTTCGTGTGGATTGAACACCACCGCGTTGCCGGCCGCCATGGCGTAGGCGATCGAACCCATCGGCGTGAACACCGGGTTGTTCCACGCGCCGAGCACCCCGATCACACCCAGCGGCAGATAGCCGACGGACGCGTGCTGATTGCGGGTCAACCAGCCGGTGGACAGGCGTTTCCTGCCGAGGGTGCGCTCGGCATTGCGGGCGGCCCAATCCAGGTTCTCCACCGCCAGCATCACTTCCAGAGTGGCGTCGGCTTCCGGTTTGCCGGTCTCGCTGCGCAGGATCTCCACCAATTCGCCTGCGTTGCGGGCGATCTGGCGGCGCCATTCGAGCAGCAGGCGCTTGCGGTCGCCGAAAGCCAGTTCCCCCCACCAGTTCTGGGTGGCGCGTGCGGTGCGCACCGCACGGGTGACCTCGGCCGTGCCCTGCACGGGATACTGCGCGAGCTGTTCACCGGTGCGCGGATCGAATGCCGTCAGCACATCGGATCGACCCGTAGGCGCGGCGGCGGTAGAAGCCGACTCGACCATGGTCACCTCCCCAGATCGAACATGCCCGCACGCGGGCCGGTGAGACGAGTGTTTCCCCGCTGTCAGCGTATGGGTGCACAGCCCGGCCGACAAGGTCGGCGCACTGCCCTTGCACTGCCCACGTGAGAAACGTAACACCACCGCGGTCGGCGAAGAACGCCCGGCAAACCGGGCGCGTCAACGCGGACCCGGGCCGGGAAAACCGCCGGACCGGTAACATCGCGCCGAACGGTATGGATCACTTACCGGGAAGATTTTTTCCGCGTGCGCTCGTCTCGTTCAGGCCGTGCGCACCCGGCCGATGGTGGAGAGTTGATGCCGAGTTCGATCTCAGTGGATTCGCCCGCAGGTGATGTCGCGTCGCGCGACAGTGAACCCGCGGTGCTGGTGTCCGACGTGCGCAAGTCGTTCGGTGACGTGCACGCCCTGCAGGGCATCAGTTTCCAGGCCGAAAAGGCCAGTGTGCTCGGCATCCTCGGACCCAACGGTGCGGGCAAGACCACCATGGTGAAGGTCCTGTCGACGCTGCTTCGCCCCGACTCCGGCACCGCCGTGGTCGCCGGGCACGACGTGCTCACCGACGCCGCGGGCGTGCGCCGCGCGATCATGATGACCGGCCAGTACGCCGCGCTCGACGAGAACCTGACCGGCCGGGAGAACCTCGAGCTGTTCGGTCGGCTGATGGGCTTGACCAAGTCGGCCGCCCGCAAGCGCGCCGAGGTGCTGCTCGAAGAATTCGACCTGGTCAGCGCGGGTAAGCGGGCCGTGCGGAACTACTCCGGCGGCATGCGCCGTCGCGTCGACATCGCCTGCGGGCTGGTCGTGCGGCCCGAAGTGGTGTTCCTCGACGAGCCGACCACCGGCCTCGACCCGCGCAGCCGTCAGGGCGTGTGGGATCTGGTGACCGCGCTCAAGAATCAGGGCATCACGGTGTTGCTCACCACGCAGTACCTCGAAGAGGCCGACGTGCTCAGCGACAACATCATCGTCATCGACAAGGGCACGGTCATCGCGGAAGGCACCGCCGACCAGCTCAAGGCCAAGACCGGCGGCAGCTACTGCGAGATCGTCCCGCTCGACCCGAGCCGCCTCCCGGCGACCGTGCAGGCACTCGGTGATCTGGTCCCGGCCGCCGTCGCCGCCGATATCGACGGCGCCGACAAGGTGTCCATCCCCGCGGCCGACGGCGCCGCCACCCTCGCCGAGGCGCTGCGCAGGCTCGACAACGCGGGCATCGACCTGGCCGACATCGCCCTGCGCAGGCCCTCGCTCGACGACGTGTTCCTCTCGATCACCGGTCATTCGGGCGGCCACTAGTGAGCGTCTCCACCCCCGCGGCGAACACGTTGTTCGCCGAGCTTCCCGCTGTGCACCCGAGCAGCTTCGCGCAGTGGCGCGCGCTGACCGGGCGCATCGTGCACACCATGGCCACCAAGGGTGAGCTGATCGTCGCGGTGCTCACCCCGCTCGTGGTCACCGTGGCCTTCTACCTGCCGTTGCGGTACGTGATGAAGGTCCAGGGCATCGATTACGCGCAGTACGTGATGCCGATCGTCGTGCTGCAGACGATGGCCATGACGATGATGTCGAACGCGCAGCTCGCGGCGTTCGAAGCGCTCACCGGGTTGAGTACTCGACTCCAGACCATGCCGATCGGCTCGCTGGTTCCGCTGATGTCGCGCATCTGCGCGGGTCTGGTGCGGTCGATCGTCTCGCTGATCGCGACCGTGGGCTACGGCTATGTGATCGGCTTCCGGTTCACCGGCGGCTGGTTGCAGGCGCTCGCGTTCTGCGGATTCGCGCTGACCGTCGGCGTGGTGCTCACGCTCGGCGCCGACGCGCTCGGCAGCCTGACCAAGAACCCCGAGGCGCTCAGCCAGGCCCTCACCCTGCCGATTCTGATCTTCGGCATGATGTCGACCGGGTTCGTGCCAGAGGCCAGCTTCCCGTCGTGGGTGCGCCCGTTCGCGCGCAACCAGCCGATCTCCCAGTTCGCCCAGACGCTCAGCGATATGGCTGCGGGCCATCTGAGCTGGGCAGGCACGTGGGTATCGCTGGCGTGGCTCGGCGGACTGGCTGTTTTCTTCCTCCCACTGGCTGTGTGGGCGAGTGTGAGGCGATCATGACAACAATCGAGAAGGCGTCGGTCGAGGAGGCCGCGGCCGACCTGCCGGTGGTGCACGCCAAGCCGGAGGGTTCGGTGTCGGTGTGGTTCACCCACAGCCTCATCCAGACCAAACGGCTGCTGATGGTGTGGTTGCGTGACCCGTCGACGACCATCCAGACCATCGCCTACCCGGCGGTGACCCTGCTGATGTTCCGCATCGTGCTCGGTGACTCGATCACCGCGGCCACCGGTGCCCCCAGCATCTACGGCCAGGCCGCGCTGCTGACCCTGGTCGCGGCCATGACCGGCGCGGTGGTGAGTGCGCTCGGATTCAAGCGGGAGAAGGCATCGGGGCTGCTCAGCCGGTTCTATACGATGCCGCTGAACAAGGCTTCGCTGCTCACCGGTCGGCTGTTCGCCGAGATGCTGCGCATTCTGATCACCACGGTGATCGTGCTGCTCGTCGCGGTGCCGCTGGGGTTCCTGTTCATGGAGGACCCGTTCGCCAATATCGCGCTGGTGCTGGTGCCGGTGCTGTTCGGCATCGGGTTCGCGGTGATGGTGACGGCGCTGGCCACGATCACCGAGGGCGTGATGCTGATCAGCCTCATCGGCATCCTCAACACGCTGCTGATGTTCTTCAACACCGGCTTCGTTCCGGTCTTCGCCTACCCGACCTGGTTGCAGGATGTGGTCGCGAATCAGCCGATGAGCTGTGCGATCGATGCGATGAAGGGGCTGTCCTACGGTGGGCCCGTCGCTGAACCGCTGCTCAAGACCGTCGCATGGACGGTGGGGATGATCGCGGTCTTCGCCTATCCGGCGATCGTCGGCTACAAGAAGGCCGCCGAATCGTCCTGAGACCGAGCCGTCGAACGCTGATCGCCGCCACGAATTCTGTGGCGGCGATCAGTGCGTTATGGGCGGGGTGAGTCGATTTCGGCGGGGGCGAAGGGGTAGTCGAGCCAGCGGTCGCGGTTGGTCCAGCCGACGAGGTCGTAGCGCCAGCGGAACGGCCAGGTGTGGGCGACGGTGTTGAACAGGGCGGCGCCGAGCGCGGTGTAGTCGTCGTGGGCCGAGAGCAGCGCGCGCTGGCCGCGTTCGGATTCGGTGAAGAAGGCGTCGAACATGGCGATGGACTGGTCGGTGGTGAGCCGGCCGAGACCCCACAGGCCGCGCATGCGCATCCAGTACACGGCCCTGGCCCGCCACGGCCAGAGAGCTTCGATCGGGTTCTCGCCGCGCCGCACCGCGGCGACGGCGGTGTCGGCCAGCGCGAGTGAGTCGGCCACGCTGTAGCCGGTGCACGGGTGCATCATCCCGCCGCGTGAGCCGAAGGGCACCGCCACCGCAGTGCCCTTCTTCGGGGGCGGCTGGTCGAGGGGATAGTGGGCGGCTTCGTGCGGTTCGTCGCCGGTGAGCTGGATGCCGTGCGCCGCGAGCCTGGTCAAGGTGCGCTTGCGTAGCTCGTGCTGCGGCATCCCGCCACGCAACCCGAGGCTTGTTTCCTCGAAGATCACCGTTCCATCCCCGAGCGGCACCGCGTAGAGGAACGACGGCGGCTCATCAGGGCCAGCCCCGTTCTCCGGCCGCCAATCCAGCAGCAGCCCTTCGCCTTCGGCGACCATCGGCGCCGCGGTCTCCGCGTCCACGAAGATCCCGTGCGCCGAAGCGGCCCTGCGCCGGCCCAATATCGGCAGCCCCCGCGTATCGAACACCGCCCCCGCGGCGATCACCGTGCCGTCGGTGAGCTCCACCTCGTGCGCATCCACCCGCTGCGCCCGATCCGCGAAAACGGTCGCGTCATCGAGTGCCAGCGCCGCGTGCAACCCAGCCTTCGACAACACGCAATAGGGCCGCTCGATCCGATGTTCACCCTTGGTCCACACCGTCGGCGCCGCGATCAGCTGCGCGATCGCACTCGCGGGCAACCACTCCGGCAGCTCGTCCACCCAGCAGGAAAAGGTCGGGGGAAACAGTCGCTCAGGCCGAGGATCCACCGCCGCGACCCGCAACCCGGCCACCGCGGCCCGATGCGCCAGCCCCCGCCCAGCCGGTCCGAGCCCGACCACACAGATATCGAATTCCCGCGCAACGCTCACGTCCGCATTCAATCGGCAGCGTCGGCGCCACGCAAGCACCCTGTGACCCGGTACTCACTTCGTCTCGGTGCGGTGGCTAGTCCTCCAGCGCCAGCGCCTGGCGCATCGTCAGACGGCCCTGGGTCTGCATGAGGGACCGGCGGTAGATCTTCTCGGCGATCACGACGATGCCGTAGGTGGCCACGGCCATCAGGGCGAGGGCGAGGAAGGGTTCCCACCACCCGGCGGTGCCGTCGGCCAGGCGGGCCGGCATGGCGACGATGGACATGACCGGGACGTACGAGGCGATGACGCGGGCGGTGCCGGTGAGGAAGATGCCCGCGAACAGCACGATCATGATGAGCATCCCGAGCGGCGTCGAGGTGGACTGGAGGTCCTCGCTGCGAGTGGCGAGCGCGCCCGCGACAGCCCAGAGACTGGCCAGGGCGAGGAAGCCGACGAGGAAGAACACGATGAACCAGCCCGCCGCCCCGGCGATCTGGCCCAGCTGAGCGCCCTTGCCGGTCATCGCCAACCCGGCCAGCCCCGCCCCGGCGAACAGGGCGAGCTGCGCGAACGCCAGTGTCGCGTTGCCCGCCACCTTGCCGATCAGCAACTGCCGCAACGGCATCGCACTGGCCAGGATCTCCACGATCCGGTTCTGCTTCTCCTCGACCACGCTCTGCGCGATGGACATGCCGAACATCACCGACGCCAGATAGAACAGGAACGCGAAGACGAACGAGACGATCTTGGCGAGCCCAGGGTCGATCGAGCCCCGCTCGAGCAGGTCATAGGTCACCGTCGCGCCCCGGCCCAGCTCCTCGAGCGAGACGCCCGCGGCGGCGGCATTGCGCTGCAACGCGATCTGCTGCGCGGCGGCGGTGATGTAGGTGGTGGCGTCATCGTCCTCGGCGGTCTTGCCGATCAGCTGCCACCCGCTCGGTTCGGCGGGCACCAGGCCCACATCGACCTCGTCCTCGCGGACCAGCTGCTCGACCGCGGCCCGGTCGGTGACGGGACGCGCGGTGAAGGTGGTGTCGGTGCCCGCAGCCAGGGTATTGGCCGTATCGACCACGACCGAGGTGTCCGAACCGGCGATCGCCACGTCCACCTTGTCGGGCCTGCTGCTGAGGAACCCGCTGATGGCCAGGGACGCGACGATCGCCACGATCGTCACCACGGTCGAGATGACGAAGTTGCGGTCACGCAGCTTCACCACGATCTCCCTGGCCGCGACGATCCGCCACACGCTGCGCGACGCACTCGTGCTGACGGGGTTCACCGTGGCCGTGCGAGGAGCCGTCTCCGGGCTCTGACCTCTCACTTCGTCACCTCCCGGTAGATCTCGGCGACCGTCGGCCGCACTTCGGCGAACTCCCGCACCGACCCCCGCGACAGCGCCTCCTTCAGCACCCCATCGGTGCCAGTGCCGTCGACCTCGAACAACACGCCCGGCCCGGCACTCTCGACCACCCGAACCCCCGGATACTCCCGTAACCACCCCGGATCACCGTCGAGCACCAGCCGATACCGCGAGCCACCTCAGCTGTTCGACCGAGCCCTGCCCGACCACTGTTCGCGGCAAGGTCCTATCCGCGCGGCGCGACGAGCGCCGCAGGATCGATCAGTACGGACGTGCCTGCCAGCCCGAAACGGGTGGGAAGCGATGCTTCGGCGACGAGTTCGTAGTGCTCGCCGACCAGCACGTAGGCGGTAACCGTCACCGGCGCTTCGATATCGACCAGCCAGTAGTTCTCGATGCAGGCCTCGGCGTACTCAGCGAACTTCGTGATCCGATCGGTGCGGCGGGTGCCGGGCGAAAGAACCTCGACAGCGAGCATGACCTCATCGGCGGTCCAGCGTGCAACCGCGTCGGAGAGTGCGGGGACAACACAAAGATCGGGGACTCGAACTGTGGCAGGCGGTCTGGGATCTATGACTACTTCGACCTCGCCGAGCGGCTCGAGATCCAAGGGAAGCTGCTGCTCGAGCTGCCACGCCAGGCGCGTGATCACGCGCTGATGAATCGAGGTCGGACGTGGCGACACAACGAGTACCCCCTCCACGAGCTCGTACATCCGGCTGTTGTCCTCGGCACGCGCATCCCAATCATCCAAGGTCAACAGGTGGTCGGGCCATGGTGCGGTCATGTGTCACCTCCCTCGTCCTTGCCGCTCAAGTCTGCCACGTCGCAGCTCGGTGCCTATACCTTTCGCCGGGTCAGCGCGGCGTCACCCAGGTGGTGATGTCGGCGTGGACGACCTCGATGCCGTCCTTGTCGTAGATCGAGACGGGGACGGTCAGTTCCCGGCCCGTGGTGATGGCGTCGAAGTCCGGGATCTCGTCGAGTTTCGCGACCGCGCGCAGGCCCGATTCCGCCTTGGCCAGGTACTGGACGTTCATCGACTTGGGGATCCAGCGATGGGTGGTGGGGACGGTGGCCTCGCTGAGCATGCCCATCGCCACCTCGGCGAGATTGCAGGCCGCGATCGCGTGGAAGGTGCCGAGGTGATTGTGGATGCCGAACCACTTCGGCGAGGTCACCTCGCAGATGCCTGGTTCGAGGCGAACCACCTGGGGCAGCACGGTGCCGAAGTAGGGGACCCGGGCGACCATGCCGAGCGAGAACAGCGCGTGTCCGATGCGGTTGTCGGGCAGCTTCTTCCAGCCGCGGTAGGTCGCGGTTTCCTGTGTCATGCCAGCTATCTTACTCAGAAGTAAGTTATCTGGGAACCCTCCGGTGACCAGGCGCGGCGACAGGCCAGCTACCATTGCGCGGTACAGCCCAGCCGGCGGTGCGGTCCAGGTAGTAGCCCCTTTGGTGGCGTGATCGATACCTCATGACCCCCGATTTGAAGGACGTCGTCGGCATGGTGCATACTGTTCGGGTTGCCTTGCGCAGGATCCCCACTCTTCGGAGCGGTTGGCCTGGGCGAGGGGAGCAGTAGTTTGTATCTCGCCGGTTCGCCGGTGTGGATACGTTCGGGACCACGCACTTCCGGCCCAAGGTGAGCAGATGACCGGGGTCGGAGAATAAGCGTTAGGGCGACACGCCCGACCGCGTGGACCGGAGAACCATGACAGATGAACAGCGGCGAGGACTAGGTAGTGCCTTTTTGGTGCGCCCTGGTTGCGGGTCTTTAGTGGGAAACCACGCTGAGGCGTCTTTCTGTGTTCGGGCTGTGCAAATTGAGGGTGGTGCGGGAGCCAGCTCCTGTGACCACGAAGGAAAGCGGAGAAAAGGACACTTAGCGTGGCGGGACAAAAGATCCGCATCAGGCTCAAGGCCTATGACCACGAGGCGATCGACGCGTCAGCGCGCAAGATCGTGGAAACGGTGACCCGCACCGGCGCCCGTGTGGTCGGGCCTGTGCCGTTGCCGACCGAGAAGAACATCTACTGCGTCATCCGTTCGCCGCACAAGTACAAGGACTCGCGCGAACACTTCGAGATGCGCACGCACAAACGCCTCATCGACATCCTCGACCCGACGCCGAAGACGGTTGACGCGCTGATGCGCATCGACCTGCCGGCCAGCGTCGACGTCAACATTCAGTGACGGGGACTCGAGACACAATGACTGACAACAAGAACCGGCCCGCAGCCGGCATCCTGGGCACCAAGCTCGGCATGACCCAGGTCTTCGACGAGAAGAACCGCGTCGTCCCGGTCACCGTCATCAAGGCGGGCCCGAACGTGGTCACCCAGATTCGTACCGTGGAGCGCGACGGCTATTCGGCCGTGCAGATCGCTTTCGGCGCCATCGACCCGCGCAAGGTGAACAAGCCGACTTCCGGCCAGTTCGCCAAGGCCGGTGTCACCCCGCGCCGCCACGTCACCGAGATCCGCGTCGCGGATGCCTCCACCTTCGAGATCGGCCAGGAACTCTCGGCTGATGTCTTCGAAGAGGGCACCTACGTCGACGTGACCGGAATCAGCAAGGGCAAGGGCTTCGCCGGCACCATGAAGCGTCACGGCTTCAAGGGCCAGGGCGCCTCGCACGGTGCGCAGGCTGTGCACCGTCGCCCGGGTTCCATCGGTGGCTGTGCCACTCCCGGCCGCGTGTTCAAGGGCATGCGCATGTCGGGCCGTATGGGTAACGACCGCGTCACCACGCAGAACCTCTCGGTTCACAAGGTCGATGCCGAGAACGGTTTGCTCCTGGTCAAGGGTGCTATCCCCGGCCGCAAGGGCAACATCGTGATCGTCAAGAGCGCCGTGAAGGGTGGTGCGCACGCATGACCAGCCTCGACAAGAAGGCCAACCTGACGCTGACCGTTAAGGCCGCAGGCGGCAAGACCGAAGGCACCGTCGAACTCCCCTCGGAGATCTTCGACGTGACCGCCAACGTCGCGCTGATGCACCAGGTCGTCATCGCGCAGCTGGCCGCCGCTCGCCAGGGCACCCACTCCACGAAGACTCGTGGCGAGGTCTCCGGTGGTGGCAAGAAGCCGTACCGCCAGAAGGGCACCGGCCGCGCCCGTCAGGGCTCGACCCGTGCGCCGCAGTTCGCCGGCGGTGGCACCGTCCACGGCCCGCAGCCGCGTGACTACAGCCAGCGGACCCCCAAGAAGATGAAGGCCGCCGCCCTGCGCGGTGCCCTCTCCGACCGGGCCCGCAACGAGCGCATCCACGTGATCACCGAACTGGTCTCGGGTCAGAACCCGTCGACCAAGATTGCCAAGGACTTCCTGGCCGAGCTCTCGGGCCGCAAGAAGTTCCTGGTCGTCGTCGGCCGCGAGGACGTCGCCGCGTGGAAGAGCGTGGCGAACCTGCAGAACGTGCTGCCGATCGCCCCGGATCAGCTCAACACCTACGACGTGCTCAACAGCGACGACGTGGTGTTCAGCGTCGAGGCCCTGAACGCTTTCGTTCACGGTCCCGCCGAGGCGGCCCAGGAGGAGAGCAAGTGAGCACCATCGCCGACCCCCGCGACATCCTGCTCGCACCGGTCATCTCGGAGAAGTCCTATGGGCTGATCGAGGAAGGCACCTACACCTTCCTGGTGCACCCGGATTCGAACAAGACGCAGATCAAGATCGCCGTTGAGAAGGTTTTCGGCGTCAAGGTCACCAGCGTCAATACCGCCAACCGTCAGGGCAAGCGCAAGCGGACCAAATTCGGTTACGGAAAGCGCAAGGACACCAAGCGCGCACTCGTGACCCTCTCGGCCGATAGCAAGCCCATCGAGATCTTCGGAGGACCGGTCGCGTAAGCGCCTGGGACTCCAGAAAGCGAGAAGAACTCATGGCAATCCGTAAGTACAAGCCGACAACGCCGGGCCGTCGTGGCTCCAGCGTCTCGGACTTCGCCGAGATCACCCGGTCGACGCCGGAGAAGTCGCTGCTGCGCCCGCTCACCAAGTCCGGTGGTCGTAACGCGCACGGTCGCATCACCACGCGTCACCGCGGTGGCGGTCACAAGCGTGCCTACCGCGTCATCGACTTCCGTCGACTGGACAAGGACGGCATCCCGGCCAAGGTCGCTCACATCGAGTACGACCCCAACCGCACCGCCAACATCGCACTGCTGCACTTTGCCGACGGCGAGAAGCGCTACATCATCGCGCCGAAGGGCATCAAGCAGGGCAGCCCGATCGAGTCCGGCCCCACGGCCGACATCAAGCCGGGTAACAACCTGCCGCTGCGCAACATCCCGACCGGTACCACGATTCACAACGTGGAGCTGCGTCCGGGCGGCGGCGCCAAGATGGCTCGTTCCGCCGGAATGAGCATTCAGCTGCTTGGCAAGGAAGGGCCGTACGCGACCCTTCGTATGCCCTCCGGTGAAATCCGCCGTGTCGACGTGCGCTGCCGCGCCACCGTCGGCGAGGTCGGCAACGCCGAGCAGTCGAACATCAACTGGGGCAAGGCCGGCCGTATGCGCTGGAAGGGCCGTCGTCCTACCGTCCGTGGTGTCGTCATGAACCCGGTCGACCACCCGCACGGTGGTGGTGAGGGTAAGACCTCCGGTGGTCGCCACCCGGTCTCCCCGTGGGGTCAGCCTGAGGGCCGCACCCGCAAGCCCAACCGCCCGAGTGACAAGCTCATCGTTCGCCGTCGTAAGACCGGCAAGAAGCGCTAAGGAGGAGGTAAGAAATGCCACGCAGCCTCAAGAAGGGCCCGTTCGTCGACGACCACCTCCTCGCGAAGGTGGACGTGCAGAACGAAAAGGGCACGAAGCAGGTCATCAAGACCTGGTCGCGTCGCTCGACCATCATCCCCGATTTCATCGGACACACTTTCGCCGTCCACGACGGTCGCAAGCACGTTCCGGTGTTCATCTCGGACAACATGGTCGGCCACAAGCTCGGTGAGTTCGCGCCGACCAGGACGTTCAAGAGCCACGTCAAGGACGACCGGAAGAGCAAGCGGCGATGACTGAAACCATTCAGAACCCGACTGCACGCGCAACCGCCAAGCACGTTCGGGTCACCCCGATGAAGGCCCGTCGAGTCGTGGACCTGGTCCGCGGCAAGAGCGTCGAGGACGCGCTGGCGATCCTGCGGTTCGCACCGCAGGCTGCCAGCGAGCCCGTGGCCAAGGTCGTGGCTTCGGCCGCGGCGAACGCCGAGAACAACCTCGGCCTCAACCCGGCCACCCTGGTCATCTCGACTGCTTTTGTCGACGAGGGCGCCACCATGAAGCGTTTCCAGCCGCGGGCCCAGGGCCGTGCGTTCCGGATTCGCAAGCGCACCAGCCACATCACCATCGAGGTCGAGAGCGTGCCCACCACCGGCGCTGCCACTCGTAGCCGCCGGAAGGGAGGGGCAAAGTAAATGGGACAGAAAATTAACCCCCATGGCTTCCGCCTCGGTATCACCACCGACTGGAAGTCGCGTTGGTACGCGGACAAGCAGTACGCGGAATACGTGAAGGAAGACGTTCAGATCCGCAAGCTCCTCGCCACTGGCATGGAGCGGGCAGGCATCTCGAAGGTCGAGATCGAGCGCACCCGTGATCGCGTCCGTGTGGATATCCACACCGCGCGTCCCGGCATCGTGATCGGTCGTCGTGGCGCGGAAGCCGATCGCATCCGCGCCGAGCTGGAGAAGCTCACCAAGAAGCAGGTTCAGCTGAACATCCTCGAGGTCAAGAACCCCGAGTCGGATGCGCAGCTGGTTGCTCAGGGTGTTGCCGAGCAGCTGTCCAACCGTGTGGCGTTCCGTCGTGCGATGCGTAAGGCCATTCAGTCGGCCATGCGTTCGCCGAACGTCAAGGGCATCCGCGTGCAGTGCTCGGGCCGCCTCGGTGGCGCCGAAATGTCGCGCTCGGAGTTCTACCGTGAAGGTCGCGTTCCGCTGCACACGCTGCGTGCGGACATCGACTACGGCCTCTACGAGGCCAAGACCACCTTCGGTCGCATCGGTGTGAAGGTCTGGATCTACAAGGGTGACATCGTCGGTGGTCGTCGTGAACTGACCGCCGCCGCTGCTGCTCCGGAGCGCCCGCGTCGCGAGCGTCCGAGCCGCCCTCGTCGGTCCGGCGCCACTGGCACCACCGCGACCAGCACCGAGGTCGGTCGCGCCGCCACTGCAGTGGCGGAGGCTCCGGCAGAGAACAAGGAGGGCTGACGCATGCTGATGCCCCGTAGGGTCAAGCACCGCAAGCAGCACCACCCCGGTCGCTCCGGCATGGCCAAGGGCGGCACCGCGGTGGCCTTCGGTGAGTACGGCATCCAGGCTCTCGAGCCCGCCTACGTCACCAACCGTCAGATCGAGTCGGCGCGTATCGCAATGACCCGCCACATCAAGCGTGGCGGCAAGATCTGGATCAACATCTACCCCGACCGTCCGCTCACGAAGAAGCCGGCCGAAACCCGCATGGGTTCCGGTAAGGGTTCGCCGGAGTGGTGGGTCGCGAACGTGAAGCCCGGTCGGGTCATGTTCGAGATGTCTTACCCCAACGAGGAGACCGCTCGTGAGGCCCTGCGCCGCGCGATGCACAAGCTCCCCATGAAATGCAGGATCGTGACCAGGGAGGAGCAGTTCTGATGGCTACCGAAACACCGGCCGCAGAGCTCCGTGAGCTCAACGAAGAAGAGCTCGTGGCCAAACTGCGCGAAAGCAAGGAAGAGCTCTTCAACCTGCGTTTCCAGATGGCGACGGGTCAGCTCGACAACAACCGTCGACTGCGCGTCGTTCGTCACGAGATCGCGCGCATCTACACGGTCATGCGTGAGCGCGAGCTCGGGCTGGCCACGGCACCGGCTGGCAAGGGAGATGCGGCATGAGCGAGAACACCGAAGAGCGCAACAGCCGCAAGGTTCGTAGCGGCTACGTCGTCTCGGACAAGATGAACAAGACGATCGTCGTCGAGCTGGAAGACCGTCACCGGCACAAGCTCTACGGCAAGATCATTCGCACCACCTCCAAGGTGAAGGCGCATGACGAGAACGAGATCGCCCACGTCGGCGACCACGTTCAGCTGATGGAGACCCGTCCGCTGTCGGCCACCAAGCGCTGGCGTCTGGTCGAGGTCCTGGAGAAGGCCAAGTAAGGTCCCTCCTCGATCCATCGAGATCGTTGCTACGAAGGCCCGTTTCCCTGCTGGGAGGCGGGCCTTCGTCGTTGCCGGTGAAATTCGGTGGCGGTGCGGGATCGCGGCTGCCACGCTTTGTCGATGCGGGCCTATCGCGACGTGCTGTCGATCGGGGCGGTGCGCAACATCTTGTTGCTCGGTGTCTTGGTGCGGATTCCGCATTTCGCCGGGGCGGTCCTGCTCGCCCTCCATGTGGTCGAGACGCTGCACGGGTCGTGGTTGCAGGCGGGATCGCTGGCGATGGTGGTGACGGTCTGTGTCTCGGTGAGTGGGCCGTGGCGTGGGCAGATGCTCGACCGATACGGGTTGCGGGCCACCGTCGCTCCCGCGATCGTGCTCGGCGTCGTGTGCTGGTCGATCGCGCCCTTTGCCGGATATCTGCCGCTGTTGATCCTCGCGGGGGTGTCCGGGCTCTACGACGTGCCGGTGTTCAGTGTGGTGCGGCTGGCGATCATCGCCGCGACGACGGAACGGCAGCGTCAGCCCGCGCTGGCCCTGGAGTCGGTGTCGGTCGAGACGGCGTTCATGATCGGTCCGGTCCTCGGGGTGGCCGCCGCGGTGTACTGGTCGACGACCGCCGCGCTGTTCGGCGCGCAGATGTGCATGGTGTTCGCCGGTGTCGTGCTGTGGCTGTGGAACCCGTTGCTGCGCTCGGACTCCGGTGCGAGCGGAGTCGAGCGCGTTGCTCGTCGCGCCTGGTTCCGCGCCGATTTCGTCGCGCTGTGTGGTGTCGCCGCCGCGGCGATCTGCGTGCTGTCGGCCTCGGAGCTCACCTTCGTCTCGGCGGTGCGCGGCTTCGGCGCCCAGCAGTGGCTCGGGGTGATCCTGGCGGTGTGGGGGCTCGGCTCGTTGGTGGGCGGTCTGGTCTACGGTGCGCTGCGCCGTCCGATTCCCGCCGACAGATTGTTGATCGCGCTCGGCGTGGTGACGGTGCCCCTGGCGATCGCGACCGGACCGCTGACGCTCGGTATCACCGGATTCATCGCCGGTCTGCTGTGCGCGCCTGCGCTGACCGCGGCGATCGATCAGTTGAGCCGCATCGTTCCCGAGGGCGGTCGTGGAGAAGCGATCGGTTGGCACGGTGCGGCGATGACGCTTGGTGGTGCGTTCGGCAGCGTGCTCGGCGGGGCGATGATCGAGATCGGCGGTGCCAGAGTCGGTTTCGGGGTTGCCGGCCTGTTCGGTATCGCGGTGGGGGCGGGATTCGCCGTGTGGATCGGATGGCGGGGCGCTACGAAGGTTGTCGCGGGATCGGCAACGGTCGTGGATCCGACTGTGCGATAGCGGTATCCGTGGTCAGCCGGTGAAGGCGTAGGGCTGGCGGATCTTGTGGGCGAATTCGACGATGTTGGTGACAGTGCTGCTGGGGACGCCGACTTCGCTGCCGATGCTGCGGGCCGACCAGGATTGGTCGGTGAGCTCGAGGATCTCTTCGATCTGCTCGAGGGTCAGGCGCAGGGGGCTGCGGTGGGCGATCTGGCGTGCCAGGGCACGGACCTCGGTGTCTTCGTCGAAGTCGAAGTCGTCGGGGGACGGGAGGTCTTCGTCGTCTTCGTCGAGGGTGACGTCCACGTCGACCGGCTCGGGTGCGGCCGGGATGGGGTCGGGGGCAACGCGGACCGGCTCGGGGGTCGGGCTCGGTGCGGGTTTCGCCGCTGCCCGCTCGGTTGCCACAGGTTCGATCTGGGCGGGCTCTGTCGGCAGGACCGGCGGTTGCTCGGTGGGTTCGGCGGTGAGCGTCAGCTGCTCCGGCTCCGCGGCGGGAGGCTGTGGATCGTTGTGCACCGCTACCGGATCGGTGATCGGTGGAGTGTCGCCATCAGGGTCACGGGCGACGGTGCCGGCGTGCATCGTCGCCTCGGGAACCGGGTCGGTGCCGGTCGCTTCGCCCGCGGTGGACTGCGTGGCGGTGGTGACCGGTATTCGCCGCAAGGTCGAGGCGGCACCGTTGGTTCGGGTGGCGTGCTCGGTGCCGTTGCGGCGATGGTCGGCGGCCGCCTTGTGGATGAGTTCGAGAGTGCCGGGGGCGTTCGGCTTGTCGGTGGAGGGGCGGCGAAGTCCGTGCGGGTAGCTGCGCTCGGCCGCCGCCGCGGCGATTCGTTCGGCCTCGGCGACCAGCGGATCCACGGTCTGGGCGGGCTCCGAAGCGACCGGCTGGGCAGCTGTTTCGTGACGCACTGCGGTCGTTTCCGCGGGCGGGGCGACAGTCTCGCTATCCAATTCGGCTGCGGGGGAGACGGGTTCACCGATCTTGCCGTTGACAGGACCCGTGGCGGCCATCTGCTGCTCTGTCGATTCCGTAGCGGCTGACGAAGCGTGGAGCTGACCAGTCGCGTGTGGTGCGACGCCGTTCATCGGTGTGCGCCCGAGGGTCTCGATACCGTGAAGCGCACCTTCCGATGTCGGCGTCAGAGTCGGCGACATCATCCGCTCGGCGGGGGAGTAGCTCGTGTCCCCTGGCAATTCCACCGAGGCGCTCTCGATCAATATCGCGTACCGTGCCGACACCCAGGCGTGCAGCCAGATCACCACACCCACCATCACCGGGGCGATGGCGAATTCGGCTGCGCGACCGAAGGATCCGGAGGCCAGGTGGGGGCCCGCGTTGAGGGCGACGGTGGTGCCGAGCAGGGCGAGTTCGAACACGAGTACCTTGCCGCGTTCGAGTTCGCGGCCCCAGCGGGCGGCGGTGGTGGCGGCGATCATGATGACGATGATCGGGATCGAGATCATCGCCTCGATGCCGAAGCTGAGCCAGTAGAGCGGGTCGCTCATGTCACCGCTGGGCACGAGGTTGTGCTGCACGTTGACGCCCGCCCACACCATCCCGAGGATGACGACGGCGATCAGCGCGCGCGATGACCACTCCGCCCGCCGATACAGCTGCGCGAGCCGGGCATCGGCACTGGAGACCCGCCGTCGGGCGGCCAATGCCTTGCGATGCCAGCGCGCGTCGGCTTCGTCGGTGCGGCGGATGAGCGTGCCGGTGCGCCGGTCGCGCTGGTCGGCGGCGAGTTCGTCGACGATGGCGCGGCGCCGCTGTTTACGGCGCTGGGCCCGGATCCATTCGGCCAGCTCGCGTTCCGCGCGGATCTCGTCGTCGGAGAGGGCGTCGTAGAGGGCGGTGTCGTGTTGCAGGGGGAGCTTGTCGCGGGCCGTCGCGACCTGCTGGGCGAGCGCGGTGATCTCGGTGTTCGGCGCGATCGCGGCATTCTCGCTCAACCGATCGTCGGACATATCGCGCCTTCCGCCACTCGAACATATGGACTATCGAACATATGTGTGATTGCCAGAGAGCGTAAACGCCGACCGTGCCCCGGTCAACGACAACGGGTCGATTCCGCCGAATTCCCGGCAGCGACACGCCGGAATTCGGAATTCGGAATCGTCGCGGAGCAGCCGTTTTTCGGCGCGCCGGTTCAGCGCAGGGCGGTGTGCCAGACGAGGGCCGCCGCGAGCGCGCCCGCCCCGTTGAGCGACCAGTGCAGGGCGATCGGGGCGAGCAGACTGCCGCTGCGGCGGCGCAACCAGGTGAACACGACGCCGGCGGCGGCGGTTGCGGCGACGGCGAGGGCGATTCCGGCGAGCTGGCCGAGCAGGCCGCCACCGACGATGCCGGCCAGGCCCTTGTTACCGGAGGTCAGGCCGAACGAGGAGGCGATGTGCCAGAGGCCGAACATCAGCGATCCGGCCGCGAAGAGCCCACGGACGCCGAGGACCCGATCGAGGGTGCCGTGCAGTACGCCGCGGAAGGCGAGTTCTTCGGGAATCACCGTCTGCAACGGGATGACGATCATCGACGCGATCAGGGCGCCGGAAATCGTCGCGTACCGATCGGCGAGGAAGAACGGCCTGGTGAGCGGTAGGAGAGCGCCGATCGCGACCGCGGTCAGCACGATCCCGACCGCGCCGAGCGCGTACACCGTGCCGCGCTTCCAGTGCCTCGGTGAGAGTCCGAGTTCGGACCAGCCGAGTCCGCGTTTGCGCATCAGCGCCAAGAGCGCGAAGGCGGCGATGGGGACGATGACGATGTTGGCCCAGGCTGTCGTGAAATGCGCGATCAGATTGGTGCCTGCCAGCACGACGACAACCACCGCGATATCGATGTAGGCATGCAGCTTCGGCCGGGAATCGGCGATGGCGGGTACGGGCACCCGACCGAGTGTACGGAAATATCACGAAATGAAAACGGTCCGGTGAATGCGGGACAACCCACCGACCCCAGCGTTGAGCGGCCCGGAGTACGCCCACCAAGATCGAGCAGGATTCATCGCCGTGTGAGCTACTCGACAGCCGATCCGGACCATCCGGCCATATCGGTCCACGCCTGCAGTGTGCGCCGGGTCTCGAACCGCCGTGGCACCGCGCTGATCGGATCCGTGAATTCGAGCGAAGCCGCCAGCAATTGCAACGGCCGGGTGTAATCGTCGACCGATTTATCGGTGATCACCGGATAGAAATCGTCGCCGAGAATCGGCACGCCGAGCCCGTTCATATGCAGCCGCAGCTGATGGGTTCGCCCGGTGTGCGGGCGAAGGCGATAGCGCCCGAGGCCGTCGCGGTGCTCGACCAGCTCCACCTCGGTCTCTGCATTGGGCTCACCGTCCACCTCGAAAGCGGCGAGGACCTGCTTCTCTTTGATGATCCGGCTGCGCACGATCCGCGGCAGCTCGAGCGCGGGATCGTGGGGCGCGATGGCCTCGTACTCCTTGCGCACGGTCTTGCGGTGGAACATCGTCTGATAGGCCCCGCGGCGCGCCGGATTCACCACGAACAGCAGCAGGCCCGCGGTGACCCGGTCCAGTCGGTGCGCCGGGATCAGGTCGGGCAGTTCGAGCTCGTTGCGCAACCGCACAAGCGCGGTCTGCAAGATGTGCTGGCCACGCGGGATCGTCGCGAGGAAGTGCGGCTTGTCGATCACGAGGATGTCGTCGTCGCGGTGCACGATGCCGATCTCGAAGGGCACCTCGGTCTCGGTGGGCAGATCGCGGTGGAACCACACGGCACTGCCCGGCACGAACGGCGCGTCCGGTGCCAGCGGACCCGCCAGATCCACGATCTCGCCCGCCACCAGCATCGCGTCGATTCTGGCCGGATCCACCCGGGGCAACCGTTCGACGAGATGGTCGCGCACGGTCACCCACTGCCCGTCCTCCGGGAGCCGGAGTCGGGCGGGATCCAAGCCGTGCCGTTTCGGCAGCGGCGGCTGCTGCCTACGTCGCATAGGACCAAGTGTGGTCTGTCCGGTGATCGCGATCCGCCGTGGGGTTCAGGCGGCGCGCGTCGCGAGTCCCGGGTAGTCGACGATCAGACCCGCTTCGTCGTAGTCCAGGGTGGCCTGGAAGTCGAAGTCGGGAGCGGTGTAGTCGTAGCGCTGACCGCCCCCATCGGCGATTCGGCGATAGTGCTGCGGTAATCGGGCCGCCGTGAGGTCGGCGGCCCGCAGATAGACCGCTGGCGCGTCGGCGGCGTCACCGACAGCGAGCCCGAGGCGATGCACCGGCAAGGCATTGGTGAACGCCGACGCCTCGAGATCGATATCGAGACACCCGTCGAGTTCGGGCGCGGGCGCGCCGTCGACCTGCCAGCGCCCCGACCCGTCGGACTGCACGTTCACCGCTCGCCTGCCTTCGGGATATCGCCCGACGATCTGTGCCGACCGCGTATGCCAGCTCCCGTCGAGGCGCAGCCGATAGTCGATCGCCCAGACGATCCCGTCCTCGACCGCCGTCGCACACCCCTCGATGACAACTCCGCGCGCATCATCGTGGAAATACGTCACTTCGAATCCGGTGCGCGCGTCGCGATGTAACCAGGCAGCCGAAGGTGGCAGGGGAGTGAACATGAGAAACGCATTCCCCCGATTCCACTGACCAATCGCTAGCCCGCCCGCTGATCGAGCACCATCAGTTTCGCTTCGACGAGGACTTGGCGCGCACGCCGTCGGACCCGGCACAGGTCGACGCTGCATTCCAGATGTATCTGCATCGCCCGATGCGCTTGTTCAGGCGACAGCTTTCCAGGATCGGAATGGCAGTCGGCAATTGCTGAAATGATTGACGTGACAAACATTTTCGTTCTCCCACCGCTACACGAGATCAAGAGGTACGGAGGAAATTACGCCCGAAAAAGCGAATTGCCGACGGGTTGACTGGCAGTTCACGCAACCTTCCCCGGTCGGCCACAACCGCTCAACTTAGGCTAACCTACCTTTGGCGGAGTTGCCGCGGACAGGTCGAGAGGCGAGAACGATATGACGGTGCAGGTAGCGCCGCCGCCGGGGGCGGAGTCGGGGAACCGGCTGCCCAAGGCGGCAGCGAAAGCGCAGAAGCAGCGGGAAGCGCAGGCGCGCAAGGAGATTCTGGCACCGGTATCGGGCATGCTCACGGTGGCGAGCCTGATCGTGGCCGTGGCGTCGGTCTGCTCGGTGGTCCCGTTCCTGCTGATCGTGGCGGCCTGCCGTGAACTGCTGAACACCCCGGTCGACACCGACCGTGTGTGGTGGCTGTTCGGCGCGGCCGTGATCGTGCTCGTGGCGCGGGCGCTGCTGCAGGCCGTCGCGCTGACGTGGTCGCACGCGGTCGATGCCGGCTACCAGCTCACCCTGCGCCGACTGCTCGCGAGCAAGCTCACCCGGGTACCGCTCGGCTGGTTCGGCGAGCGCAGCTCCGGCGAGGTCAAGAACTACCTGCGCGACGACGTCGAGGCCCTGCACTACCTGGTCGCGCACGCGCGGCTCGAGTTCGTCGGCGCACTGGTGGTGCCGCTGGTGACCCTCGGCTACCTGTTCACCGTCGACTGGCGGCTCACCCTGGTGCTGCTGATTCCGCTGATCGCCTACTTCGTCCTGTTCGGCAAGATCATGGACCGCGACGGCCGCGACCGCCTCGCGGTCTACACCCGCTGGGAGCGCCGCACCGTCGAGGCGACCATCGAGTTCGTCGACGGCATCCAGGTGGTGCGGGCGTTCGGTCAGGCGGGCAAGGCGCACAAGGAGTTCCAGGACGCCGTCGACGGTCAGGTCAAGGCCGCGCATCGGATGAAGATGCCGATCATCCGCGTGCAGTCGGCCTCCGACATCGTGGTGATGCCGGTGTTCGTCATGCTGGTGGTGGTCCTCGGCGGGCTCGCCGGAGTCGGCCTCGGCTGGGTGGATCCGCTGGACATGTTGCCGTTCCTGCTGGTAGGGCTGGGTATCGGCAGTTCGCTGCTCGGCCTCGGCTACGGTTCGCAGGCCCTGCGCGCCGGTGGTGCCGCGGCGCTGCGTCTGCACGAACTGATGCAGACACCGGAACTGGAAACCGTCGCGACCGAAGCCACCGCCCAGACCGGGATCGTCCGCTTCGAAGGCGTGGAATTCGCCTACCGCACCGGCCATGACGTGCTGCGCGGCATCGACCTCGAACTGACTCCCGGCACGATCACCGCCCTGGTCGGCCCGAGTGGTTCCGGCAAGTCGACACTGGCGAAACTGCTGCCCCGCTTCTACGACGTCGGCGCGGGCCGAATCACCATCGACGGCCGCGATATTCGCGAGTTCACCAGCGAAGAGCTGTACCGCACCGTCGGATTCGTCTTCCAGGATGTCCGCCTGATCCGCGGTTCGATCCGCGAGAACCTCCTGCTGGCCAGTCCCGACGCCGATCAAGAAGCCATCGAGCGCGCCACCAGGGCCGCCCAGATCCACGATCGGATCCTGGCGCTGCCCCGCGGCTACGACTCCGAGATCGGTGTCGACGCCACTCTGTCCGGCGGTGAGGCACAGCGCCTTTCGATCGCCCGCGCCCTGCTGGCCGACACCCCGGTGCTCGTCCTCGACGAGGCCACCGCCTTCGCCGATCCCGAATCCGAGGCCGCGGTCCAGGACGCGCTGGCGGCCCTGGTCGCCGGACGCACAGTCCTGGTGATCGCGCACCGCCTGCACACCATCACCGGTGTGGACCGAATCCTGGTGCTGGACAACGGCGCCATCGTCGAACAGGGCACGCACCCCGAGTTGCGGGCCGCGAGCGGGCTGTACCAGCAGCTGTGGGAGATCAACGAAGCCGCGCTCGGCACGCTGGCCCTGGTGGAGGAAACACGATGATTCGCAAGGTTTTCCGCCTCGTCCCCGACGAGTTCGCCCCGCTGATCCCGCGCCTGCTCGCCGTTATCGTGCTCCAGGCGTTCTTCCAGGCGATCGCCTACCTGCTGCTGGTCCCCGTGCTGGAAGCGCTGTTCGGTGACAACCTGAACGGTGCCTGGCTGTGGGCGCTGGGGATGACCGCCGCCGTGGCCGGCGTGGTGGTGTTCGGTTTCGCGCAGGCCGTGATCGGTCTGCGCATCGGTCTCGGCATGCAGCGTGGTCTGCAGACCCGCCTCGGCGATCAGCTGAACGCGTTGCCGCTGGGCTGGTTCGAAGACCGCGACGCGGGCCCGCTCTCCCGCGTGATGGTCGAGCAGGTCCGCGAGATGCAGGGCCTGATCGCCTACCTGCTCGCCAAGGTGCTCACCGGCATCATCGTGCCGCTGGTCGTCGCGATCGGCATGCTGTTCATCGACTGGCGGATCGGGGTGGCGATGTTGCTCGCCGCGCCGGTGCTCTACCTGGTGAACAATCTCGCGAACCGCGCCTACACCGGCGCCGACGCGCGCCTGCACACCGCCGCGGCCGAAGCCGATTCGCGGGTAGTCGAATTCGCGCAGGCACAGCCGGTGCTGCGGGCCTTCGGTGCCGTCGGCGCCGGGAACAAGAAGCTGGATTCCGCACTGGTGCAGCAACGTTCGGCCGTGCTGAAGATGATGGTCGCGACGGTGCCCGGCCTGATCGTCTTCGCGCTGTTCGTCCAGGCCGTGTTCCTGGTGCTGGCCTACATCGCGGTCGTGCAGGTGACCGACGGTTCGGTCTCGGCCGCCGCCGCGATCGCGCTGATCGCGGTGAGCGCGCGCTTCATCGAACCGGTGAACCAGGCCGCCCAGCTGGGCACCGCCCTGCGCTCGGCCGCCGCGGCCGCGGATCGCATCACCGACCTGCTGGCCGAATCGCCCCTGCCGAGTCCCACCGAGCCGGTCACGCCCGGTGCGCCCGCGGTGGTCTTCGACGAGGTGAGCTTCGGTTACCGCGCCGACGAACCGGTCCTGTCCGACCTGACCTTCACGGTCCCGGCAGGCACCACCACCGCCATCGTCGGACCGAGCGGCTCCGGCAAGACCACCCTGCTCCGCCTCGCCGCCCGCTTCTACGACGTGGACTCCGGCGTGGTGTCGGTCGGCGAACACGATGTGCGTCAGCAGCCTTCGGACACCCTGCTCGACCAGCTCGCCCTGGTTTTCCAGAACGTATACCTGTTCAACCGCTCGGTCGCCGACAACATCCGCATCGGCAAACCCGACGCGGACGACGACGACCTGCGGCGCGCGGCCGAAGCCGCCAGGGTCGACGAGATCGTCGAGCGGCTGCCCGACGGTTTCGACACCACGGTCGGCGAAGGTGGCACCTCGCTGTCCGGCGGTGAGCGTCAACGGGTCTCGATCGCGCGCGCCCTGCTCAAGGACGCCCCGATCGTGCTGCTCGACGAGGCGACCAGCGCGCTCGACCCGCACAGCGAAGCCGTCGTGGTCCGTGGAATCCACGAACTCACCAGGGACAAAACGGTTCTCGTCGTCGCGCACCGTCTCTCGACGATCGCCCACGCCGACCAGATCCTGTTCCTGGACAAGGGCCGCATCTCCGAACGCGGTACGCACGCGGAGCTTCTCGCCCTGAACGGCCGCTACGCCGCCTTCTGGAACGAGCGCGAACGGGCAACGGGCTGGCGCCTGGAGCCCGTCCCCGCCTGACTACGGGAACCTTGGCGGTGTTGCGACACCGCCGAGGCGGCCGGGGAACAGCCACTGGCTGTGGGTTGACCGTGGTCATGTTCTGGCCGCCCGATTCTCGATCAGGGCTCGGCGACCAACCCCTGTTGTGAGTCGGAGACCAGGACCCTGTTGGCGAAGTTCGCCAGCTGCGTCCGCATCCTTTCGCGCGTCATGCGCTCTTGTCCGGCCAATTGCTCGACGAGGTCGGCGCGGGTGGCGGCGAGCATGGCGTGGGCGGTGAAGTCGCTGTCGGTCAGGCCGGGGATCTGCTCCAGTACGGCTTGGACCAAGCCGTGCCACCGTACGTAATGCTCGGCCTGATACGGGCTGCTGCTCCCGCTTTCCTCCAGGGCAAGCGCGAGGCGCCGGTTGTCGAGTTTGAAACACAAGACAGCGTCGAGCAGGGCGGGCACGCGCTGGTGCGGTGGGGTGGCGGGCCCCAAGGGTGGTGGTCCGGATTCGATGGCTTTCCTGATCGGTTCGAGTCGTGCCTCGTACAGCGCGCGGAGCAGCCCGGCACGGTCGCCGAAAGCCCGGAAGAGCGTGCCCTTGCCGACGCCCGCCGCTGCTGCGATGTCGGCCATGGTGATGTCGTCGGGGCTCTCGCCACGGGCGAAGAGAGTGTCGGCGGCCGCGAGGACGGCATTCCGGTTACGGGCGGCGTCCTTGCGGATCTTGTGCTCGGGCATGCGATTCCTCCATTTGCAAAACGGACCCCGGGTCCGTATTGTCAAAAGCGGACCTTAGGTCCGCATTCTATGCGATGGAAGGAGACCAAATGTCCGCACCGACTTCTCCGGCGGATCTCTACCGCCACAGCCTGAGGCTGCTACTGGACAAGAACATCGCCGGGTGGGTAAGCCTGTGGGCCGAGGGCGGCATCATGGAGTTCCCCTTCGCCGCACCGGGCTGGCCTGAGCGGCTGGAGGGCAAGGAGGCCATCGCGGCCTACATGCGCAACTACCCCGATCACATCGATGTGCACGACTTCCCTGACCTACGGATCCACCAGACCACCGATCCGGAGACCATCGTGGTCGAGATGCGCGGTGTCGGCCGTCTGGTGCAGACCGACGCTCCCTTCGACATGACCTACATCGCCGTCGTCACGGTTCAGGACGGGCGCATCACCTCCTACCGTGACTACTGGAACCCCCTCGCCGTCCTTGAACCCAGCACCGACTTCACCGGAAGCAGCCGATGACAACCACCGGCACCACTTTGGTCATCGGCGCCACCGGCACCACCGGCAGCCGCACCACAGCGCAGCTGACAGCCGCCGGTCATCGTGTCAAAGCGGCCAGCCGTCAAGCCACCGCGGTCCCCGGCGCTGAGCCGGTCCTCTTCGACTGGTACGACCCCGCTACCCACACTGCCGCCCTCGATGGCGTCGACCGCGTCTATCTCATACCGCCCGTGGGCGAGCCCGACCCGGCGGCAGTCATGCTGCCTTTCCTCCAGCAGGCCCGCACCGGCGGCGTGCACCGCGCGGTGCTGCTGAGTTCCTCGGCCATACCCAAGGGCGGCCCTGGAGTGGGAACGGTGCACCAGGCTCTGCCCGATCTGTTCGAACAGTGGGCGGTGCTGCGGCCCTCGTGGTTCATGCAGAACTTCACCGGCACACACGCCCACGCGCTCAGCATCCATGAAGACGGCATTATCTGGACCGCGACCGACAGCGGCCGGGTCGGCTTCGTCGACGCCGAGGACATCGCGGCCGTCGCCGCCCACGCCCTGACCAACTGGCAAGCCCCCAACACCGACCTCGTCCTCACCGGACCTGAGACCCTCAGCTACGACGACATCGCCTCGATCGTCACCGAGGTCACCGGTCGGCCCGTGACCCACCGCCGTTTGTCCTACGACCAGTTTCGCGAACGCCTCACGGCTCTGGTACCGGTGGAGTTCGCCGTGATGTTGGCCGGCATGGACCGTGCCATTGCCGAAGGGGCGGAGGACCGCGTCACCGACGATGTCCAGCGCCTCACCGGTCAGCCCGCGCGGGCCTTCCGAGCCCTCTGCGAAAGGGAAATGCGATGAAGCAGCTGATGTAGACGCTGGTGGCAGTCGATGATCGCCGGGTTCGCCGCCCGCGGCGTCTCCTTCCGTACATCTGATTGCAATTTCATCTGATGCAAGACTCCGATTGGTCCGCACACGGCAGCCCTGGCGATGGCGGTCGTACCGCTCAGGGGCGTATTACTGGTGGTAGGTCGAGAGGAATTCGCCGATCCGGCCGATGATCTGGTCGAGCTCATCGGCCTGCGGCAGGGTGACGATGCGGAAGTGGTCGGGCGAGGGCCAGTTGAAGCCGGTGCCCTGCACCACGTGAATCTTGGTCGCCAGCAAGAGATCCAGCACGAACTTCTCGTCGTTGTCGATCCCATAGGTCGCACGGTCGAGTTTGGGGAACGCGTACAGCGCGCCCTTGGGCTTCACGCACGACACACCCGGAATCGCGTTGAGGGCAGTCCAGGCGCGATCGCGCTGTTCGAGTAGTCGCCCACCGGGCAGGGTGAGTTCGTGAATGCTCTGGTGCCCGCCCAGCGCTGCCTGAACGGCTTGCTGCGCGGGCACATTCGCGCACAGCCGCAACCCGGACAGCATCGTCAGGCCTTCGAGGTAGCTCTCGGCATGACGGGTCGGCCCGGACACGGTGAGCCAGCCGGACCGGAAACCGGCGAGCCGGTAGGCCTTGGACAAACCGTTGAACGTCAGACACAGCAGGTCGGGTGCGAGCGAGGCGGTGACGGTGTGGGTGACGTCGTCGTAGAGGATCTTGTCGTAGATCTCGTCGGAGCACACGATCAGATTGTGCTGACGGGCCAGCTCGAGCATCTGCTCGAGCACCTCGGTCGGATACACCGCACCGGTCGGGTTGTTCGGGTTGATGATCACGATGGCCCGCGTGCGGTCGGTGATCTTGGCCGCGATATCGGCGATGTCGGGATACCAGTCGGCGCCCTCATCGCACAGGTAGTGCACCGCTTTGCCGCCGTTGAGATGCACCGCGGCGGTCCACAGCGGGAAGTCCGGTGCGGGGACGAGGACTTCGTCGCCGTTCTCGATCAGCGCGGTCATCGCCATCATGATGAGCTCGGAGGCGCCGTTGCCGAGGAAGACGTTCTCGATATCGAGGTCGTCCACCCCGCGGCCCTCGTAGTACTGCACCACCGCGCGCCGGGCGGGCAGCAATCCCTTCGAGGTCGCGTAGCCCGCCGACATCGGCAGGTTGGCGATGATGTCGCGCAGCAGCTCCGACGGTGCGTCGAACCCGAATTGCATCGGGTTACCGGTATTGAGCTTGACCACCCGGTGTCCCTCGACCTCCAGCCGAGCGGCGTGCTCGGCTATCGGGCCGCGGATTTCATAGGAAACGTTCGCGAGCTTGCTCGACTGTTTGAACTGCATGTCGGCTCCCCACCGTGATACGGACGGAGCTCGCCACAGTACTCGCCGGGATCCGGCACCCCTACCGCGGCAGTTCAGAAGCCGCGCAGTCGCTCCGGGGTGACGCGGATCGGCACCGAGTAGGCCTCGAAGAATTCCGATTCGGTCATCTTGATACTGACGAAGCCCTTGGTGTATTTGCGTACATAGTGGGCGATTTCGGCCTCGGTCGGTGCTTCGCCCACTCGGGCTGTGCCGGTGAAGACCGCCACCTCACCGCCGGAGTCGGTGCTGTTGAAGTTCAGCGACACCCGCGGATTCTCGGCGATATGCCGCAGTCTCTTCGCCTCTGGCATGGTGAAGATCAGGAACTCGTCGTTCTCCCAGTGGAACCACACCGGATTCGGCTGAGGCGTGGTGTTCGCGCCGACGGTAGTCAGCCAGATAACGGATTCCACGGCCAGCCGCTTGCCGACCTCTTCGCCGAAGGGGGTGGCGGCATCGAGAATGGACACGGTGTTCTCCTCGCAGGCAGGGGACAACTTCCGCCTCCACCCTTACCGAAATCCAGCCGCGCCGCTACCCGCCTCGCGGCCTACCACGGAACCGGTCCGTGTGGCCCCCGGATTCATCCGGGGGAACTGTTACTTCCAGTAGGCCTGCGCCTTGATCGAGGTCTTGGGCAGGGCGTGCTGGGTCTTGAGGGTCTTCACGATCGAGCGGGTGGTGTGCCCGTCGCAGGTGACCCAGCCATAAGTCCCTGGAACGCAGGTGATCTCCTGTGCGGCCTCGCGCAGCAGGCGGCCGTCGTCGACGCGCTGGAGCCAGGTGAGGGTGTGGTGGGGCTTGTTGCTGACCGGGATGGCCTGGTCGGACTCGTACTGCCATTCCAGCCAGACGCGCGCGGGGGTGTCGCCGATGGCGTCGAGCAACGAGTTGATGGCGGGCAGCGAGGCGGTGTCGCCGAAGATCACGTACTCGCTGGGTGTCTGCTCGGGGAGCTGGAAGTCCGAACCGAGCACGGTGGCGTCGAGCAGGTCGCCCGGCTTCGCGCGGCGGGCCCAGTCGGCCGCCGGACCGTTGTGCAGGGCGAAGTCGATGCTCATCGTGTCTGCGTCGGGGTTCTGGTCGACCAGTGTGTAGCCGCGGTGGTGCAGCTTGTCGCTGGTCGCGTCGGGAATCCACAGGCGGATCCACTGGGTCGGATGCACCGGGTGGTCGGCGAGCAGGCCGCCCGCGGTGAAGCCGATGCGGATGAACTTGTCGGTGATCTGCTCGTTGGACGTCACCGTCAGCTGGTAGTCGGCGCCGCCCCAGGCCTTGGTTATCAGACCATTCAATCCCTTACCCATGTCGTTAGGTTAGCCTAACGACACTTGTTTGTCCGCCCCGGTGGTTTAATAAGGTAAGCCTATGCAAATATAGGTTGTGCGTAAGAGAGCGGAGAACGAACCGGTGGAAACCCTCCTGGTAGTCGGTGCGGGGCCGAAAGCCCTTGCGGTGGCGACTAAATCGCACGTTCTGCGCTCGCTCGGGATGCCCGCTCCGCGCGTTGTCGTGGTCGAGGCGCATGCGGTCGGCGGTAACTGGCTACCCACCGGCGGCTGGACCGACGGGCAGCACCGTCTCGGCACCAGCCCGGAGAAGGACGTCGGTTTCCCGTACCACTCCACCTGGGCGCGCGGCCGTAACCGCGACATCGACCATGCGATGGCCGCTTTCAGCTGGACCACGTTCCTGATCGAACACGGCACCTACGCCGAGTGGATCGACCGCGGCAGGCCGAGCCCGCAGCACCATGTGTGGGCCAAGTACTTACAGTGGGTGGCGAAGTCCATCGACCTCGAGCTGGTGCTCGGGCGCGTGGAGCGAATCAGTCACGGCGATGGTGAGCAGTGGCAGGTCGACGTGGTCGACGCCGACGGCGCCCGCAGCGAGCTGACCGCCGACGGCCTGATGATCACCGGCCCCGGCCGCAGCAGCCGCGCGCTCCTCGATCATCCACGCGTGCTCAGCATCGCCGAATTCTGGGACCGGGCGGGCAAACGCACGCTGCCCGCCGCCTCGCGCGCCGCGGTGATCGGTGGCGGCGAGACCGGCGGCTCGGCGCTGGACGAGCTGGTTCGCCACGAGATGCTCACCATCTCGGTGATCTCCCCGCTGGCCACCCTCTACACCCGCGGCGAGAGCTTCTTCGAGAACTCGCTGTTCAGCGATCCCGTGAAGTGGGCGGCGCTGAGTATTCAGGAACGCCGCGACGTGATCCGGCGCACCGACCGCGGGGTGTTCTCGGTGCGCGTGCAGGAAAGCCTGCTGGGCGACAACCGCGTTCACCACTTGCAGGGCCGGGTCACCAAGGTCGCGCCGCAGGGTGAATCGCTGGCGTTGACGCTGAGCAACGAGTTGCGGGCCGATCAGGTGCACAACTTCGATCTGGTGGTGGATGCCACCGGTGGTCAGCCGCTGTGGTTCCTCGAGATGTTCGATCAGCGGACCGCGGATCTGCTCGAACTCGCCGTCGGCGGAGCGTTGACGCAGTCGCGGATCGAATCGTCGATCGGCTACGACCTGGCCGTCACCGGGCTCGGCGGGAAGCTCTATCTCCCGAACATGGCCGCGATGGCGCAGGGACCGGGATTCCCGAATCTCAGTTGCCTCGGCGAACTCTCGGACCGGGTGCTACAGACGGTGCCCGCTCGGGCACGGGCCACCGCTGTCGCTCGCTGAGCTCGCACGAAAGAGCCCCTTCCAGTCGAGAACTCGACGGGAAGGGGCTCTTTTGCTCAGATTCTTGTGCTCAGCGCGGCGCGACCACATCGTCCGGAGTGCGTGGAACGTAATGCAAGGCGATCCGCCGATCGGGGCGGACATCGATCTCGCCGATCAGCTGGAACCCGGCCTTGGCCAGACTGCGCCCGATCGCCACGTTGCGGTGGTCGGGATCGCCGAGAACGCGTCGGCAATCGGGATCGGCCGCGAAGACGGCGGTGGTCATGGTGGAGATCCAGGCCGACATGATGCCCTTGCCGATCACCGCGGTGTCGGCGGTGGCGATGTGGAAGCCGATATCGCCGGGGTCGCTGTCGTAGAAACGGCCGACCTCATCCTTGGCGGCGCGATAGAACTCCAGGTACGCGATATCGCGGACACCGTGTTCGGGCTCGCCGAGCACGGCGAAGTCCAGGCTGAGAATGCAAGGGCGGGAATAGGTTCCGGCCAGCTGAACGCGGAAGTTCTCGCGGCGGCGCTCGGCGTCCCAGTCCTGTTCCCACGATTCGAGCAGGTGCGGGCGGGCCATCCATTCGGCGAGCAGTTCGGGGTCGGTGCCGTCGGGATCGGCCAGGCGCAAGCTGAACGGTGCCGCGAAGACGGGCAGCACGGGCGCGGGCGTGGCGGCCACCTCGGCGGGCAGATCGGTCTGCTCGCGGGGTAGCGCGGTGGGGGTCCCGGCGGGGTTCATCTTGCTCGTGCTCCGTTTCAATCGTAACCTTGGTCACCTCGATTGGTAAGGCTAGCCTATACTAATGGCTGGGTGTTACTGTTGCCCGACCGATCGCCCGGTAATAGCCGGGCCGTCTCCGATTCGGGTCGGATTCGGGTACAACAGGATTCGCCCCGGTCCCGGACGACTGCGCCGGGCGGGCCCGTGCGTGAGCGCGGCGTTGGATAGTGCGAAACGGCCGCGTAGCTTTGCGCGGCCGGTGAGGGAGAGCGACATGGCAAGAGAACTCGGCTGGATCAGGCAATTTCAGGCCCCCAGGACCGATTCCCTACCGCCGCTGATCGTCTTCCCGCACGCGGGTGCCGGCGCCTCGGCCTACCGGGTATTCGCCAAGCGTATGGCCGCCGATTTCGACACCGTGATCGTGCAATACCCCGGCCGTCAGGACCGTGCGCGCGAAGCCGCCGCACAGACCCTGCCCGAGCTGGCCGCCGGTGCCTTCGAAGCCTTCCGCGACTCCGCGCACAACACCGGCGCACCGCTGACCGTCTTCGGCCACAGCATGGGCTCCATCGTCGCGTTCGAGTTCATCCGTTTGGCGGAGGCCGCGGGGTTGTCCGTGCGTTTGCTGGTGGTCTCCGCGGCCGCCGCACCGCACCGAATCGCCGAGCTCCCTGGCCATCCCACCGAGGATGACGAATTGCTCGACCACATGGCCGCGCTCAACGGCACCGGCGCCGACGTGATGGCCAGCCGTGAAGTGATGCGGATGGCGCTGCCGGTGCTGAAGGCCGACTACCGCGCCTTCGACGCCTATTCCTGCGGCCCCGACGTGGCTGTCGCGACGCCCGTGCTGGTGCTCGGTGGTGACGACGACCCGTTCGTCGGCCCGCGCGATCTCTACGGCTGGGAGCAGAACACCACCGCCGAGATCGAGGTCAACCTGTTCGCGGGCGGCCACTTCTACATCGACGAGAACATCGACGGCATCGCCGAGGCGCTCGTCGGCCAGGCGCTCGCGCGATGAACTCTGATCCCATCGTGATCGTCGGGATGGGTGTAGAAGCCCCCGGCGGCATCGACAACCTGCCCGATTTCTGGTCTGCCCTCGCGTCCGGACGTGAGCTGATCGGCCCCTTCCCGCGCGACCGTGACTGGCCGCTCGACGAACTGTTCGCCCTCGGCAGGCTGGAGGGCTGGGCGCCGGTCCGCGACGCGGGCGGCTTCCTCGACGGCGCGACCGAGTTCGACGCGCAGTTCTTCGGCATCACCCCGCGCGAAGCGGTGGCCATGGATCCGCAGCAGCGGGTGGCCATGCGGGTGGCCTGGCGTGCGCTCGAGCACGCGGGCATCAATCCCGGTGCGCTGGACGGTGATTCGGCCGGTGTGTGGATGGGTGTCTCCACGGTCGAGTACGGGCCGCGGGTGGGTTCGGTGAACGAGTACAGCGGCTATCGCGCGACCGGCACCGCGCTCGGTGCGGTGGCCGGGCGGATCTCGCACGGGCTCGGCCTGATCGGTCCCTCGATCAGCGTGGATACCGCGTGCGCGTCGTCGCTGACCGCCGTGCATCAGGCGGCCTCGGCGATCCGCGCGGGCGAGTGCAACTGGGCGCTCGCGGGCGGGGTGTGCGTGATGGGTTCGCCCGGCGCGTTCTACGAGTTCTCCAAGAACAACGCCCTCGCCACCGACGGCCACTGCCGTTCCTACGCCGCCGACCCGACCGGGACGCTGTGGGCCGAAGGCGCGGGAGTCATTGTGCTGGAACGGGAATCACGGGCGAAGGCCCTGGGCCACCGGATCTATGGTCAGCTGCTCGGTTCGCGGGTCAACCACAACGGCGCGGGCGCGCCGATCGCGGTACCCAGCGCGAGCGCTCAGCAGCGCCTGATCGAGGACACCGTCGCCGCGGCCGGGGTCAGCGCCGACGACATCGGCCTGATCGAAGGTCACGGCACCGGCACCGCCGTCGGCGATCCACTCGAATTGACCGCGCTGGCAGCGACATACGGCAATCCTGACCGCGTCGACGCCCCGCTGCTGGGTTCGGTGAAGTCCAACACCGGGCACGCCCAGGCGGCTTCGGGGATGCTCGGGCTGATCAAGGTGGTGCTGTGCGGCGCGCACGGCACCATCGCACCGAGCCTGTGGGCCGACGCGCCCACCACCGATATCGACTGGGAAGCAACCAGTTTGCGGCTCGCCGCCGAACTCACCGACTGGGCGCCACGCGCGGACGGCCTGCGCTACGCCGCGGTGTCCTCGTTCGGTGTCGCGGGAACCAATGCGCACGCCATCGTCGGCCTGCCGGTGCTGGAGGAGACCAACCATGGCTGAGTACCGCTTGCCGGACGGCCGCGTTCCCGTCCTGCTGTCCTCCGACAGTGTCGATGGACTGCGCGCCGAGGCCGCCGCCGTGCGTGATTACCTCGTCGAGCATCCAGAGGTCACCGCGGAACGCCTGGCGGACATGCTGTTCCGCACGCGTGTGCCGCGCCGTCGTCGTGTGCTGGTGCTGGCGACAGCGCGGGCCGACCTGTTGGCCGCGCTCGACGCGATCGTTTCCGATACCGACCACCCCTCGGTGGTCCGTGGCGACACCGCCGCGAGCGCCCGCAAGATCGGCTTCGTCTTCCCTGGTCAGGGCAGCCAGCGGCCCGGCATGGGCGCGGTGTTCTACGAGCTGTCGGCCGCCTACCGCGCCGTCGTCGACGAGTGTGCCGCCATCCATGCCGAACGCTTCGGGCATTCCCAGCCGCTGCACTACCTGCTCGGCCACGAGGGGCAGTACGAGGACACGGTGTGGGAAGTGCAGCCCGCGTTGATGTTCCACATGACGGGCCTGGCCGCGCTGTGGCGAGCGGCGGGTGTCGACCCGCACGCGACCGTCGGCCACAGCCAGGGCGAGCTCGCCGCGGGCGCGGTCTCCGGTGTGATGACGCTGCGCGATTCGGTGCTCGCGGTGACCCATCGCGCCCTGCTCGCGGACCGGCTGTCCCCGCGCGGCTATTCGATGGCGGTCTTCGGGATGGACCGCGAAAGTGTGGAAGCGCTGATGGCGCGGCACTCGGGGTGGGCCGAACTCGCGGTCGTCAACTCGCCGCACATCATCGCCATCTCCGGTGAACGCGGCGCCGTTGTCGATCTGGTGGCCGCGGCCACCGCGCGCGGCCAGTTCGCGCGGGAGATCCGGGTCGCCTTCCCGGCACACACCTCCATCGTCGCCGAGGTACGGACCGAGTTCGAAGGCTTCCTCGGTGACGAGATGAGCGCACCGAACTTCACCGCCTCCGAGATCCCTTGCTACGGAGCGACTCTCGGCGAGATGATCACGCCCGACCTCAAGCAGGAGGAGTACTGGTACTGGAACCTGCGCAACCGCGTCCGGTTCGACCGGGCCGTGGTGAGCGCGGGCAGTGACGGTGTCGACCTGCTGATCGAGGTCGCCGAACACCCCGTGCTGCAACTGGCCATCCAGGAGAACCTCGGCCTTGTCCCGAACCGGCCCGGCCTGCCCGCCCGCGATTTCCGTGTCCTCGGCACCTCGCTGCGGACCGCGGACGGCCTGTCCGAGTTCACCCGCAGTCTCGCCCAGGTCGCGGTCCTCGACATCGACTACCGCTGGGACGCGCTGCGCGTCGACGACACCGTCGCGCTCCCGCTGCGCGATTTCCCGCACACCGTCACCAGCCCCAAGCGTCTCTGGGCCCCGCTCGGCACCAACGAGACTCCCGCCGAACTCGTGGTCACCACGCCGAAACCCCAACGGCTGGTGGAACAGTGGACGCCGCTGCAACGCCGCGCGCTGACCGCACCGCGCAACCTGCTCATCGTCGATCACACCGGCGAATGCTCCGAGCTGGCCGCCGCGTTGCTCACCGCGGCGGACCGGCACGGCGCCGAGGCCCGCGTCGCCGGTGCCGGTGGGCACGACGAACTCCCGGCCGATGCCGTGATCGTGCTGCTGCCGGCGAGCCACTCCGACAACAGCGCCGGTGCTGTCGACGCGCTGGTCGAGTTCTATGCCGAACGCGCATGGGCGCCTGCGCTGGCCGCGCTGCGACCGGGCGGCGAGTGCTGGCTGCTCACCGCCGGCGGCGAGACCGTGCACGACGGTGACCCGATTCCCGGGCTGTTCCAGTCGGGCGTCAGCGCCGGATTCCGCAGTGTCGGAATCGAACACCCGGGCATCCACTTCCGCCATCTCGATCTCGCCGCGAACGAATCCGCTCCCGCGCAGGCCGCCAAGATCGTCGGTGCGGTGCACTCCAGCGGCGAGGCCGAGCTGGCGCTGCGGGCGGGCAAGCTGTTCGTGAAGCGGCTGGTCGTCGATACGACCAGCGAAACCGGTTCGCTGGGAACAGAGCTCGATCATGTGGTGATCGTCGGCGGTACCGGTCAGCTGGGTCTGCGCTTCGCCGATCACTTGGCGCGCACGGGCGCGGGCCGGATCACGCTGCTGAGCCGCAGTGGCGAAACCGATGCGCTGGCACCGGAACTGGCCCGGCTGCGCGGTATCGGTGCGACCGAGATCGTGGTCCGGTCCTGCGATGTCAGCGACGTCGACGCCGCGGCGGCCTTCGGTGCCGAGATCGCTGATCGCCCCGTGGATCTGGTGATTCACGCCGCGGTCAACTACGTGGACGCCGAACTCGCGCAGATCACCGAGGACGCCGTGCGCACCGCCGCCGCGGCGAAGCTGCGCGGCCTGGACAACCTGATCGACGCGGTCCCGCTGACCGTGGACTGCCGGGTCCTGCTGTGCTCGTCGATGGCGGCGACGCTGGGCGGACGCGGGCAGGTCCTGTACGCGATGACCAACCGCATGCTCGACGTGGCGGCCCGCAGGCTCCGCGCCCGTGGCATCGCCGCCGCGAGCCTGCAGTGGGGTCTGTGGAGTGTGGCCGGTCCGCTCGACGATGCCGGGTTCGCCCGGGTCGAAGAGGCCGGTGTGTTCCCGATGGTGCCCGCCGACGCGATCGAGGCCGGGCTCGCCACACCGGTTCGCGACGGCATGATCATCGCCGCCGACTGGGACTTCCTGCGCGAGGTGCTCGGAGCGTTCGGCCAGGCCAGCGTGCTCACCGGGCTCGAATCCGCCACGCCCGCACCACAGGTGACACAGGCGCCCGCCGACGTGGTGAGTGTGGTTCCGGCCGCCGCTCAAGCGCCAGTCGTATCCACCGACAGCTTCCCGCTCGACCTGCGCATGCGCACCGAGCTGCTCAAGGTGATCGGCGGCGACAGCGCCGAATCCATCGACGCCACCATGCCGTTGGTCGCGCTCGGCCTCGATTCCTTGCAGGCCTTGGACTTCCGCAAGCGCGTGAAGGCGGAGCTGGATCGCGATCTGCCGGTCGCGGCGATTCTCGGCGGCGCATCGCTCGACGATGTCGTGCTGCTCATGGCACAGAACACCAACCAGGGCTGAGGGGCCGAAGAACATGTCTGACACCGAAGCCACCCTGTCTGTCGCGGATCGCCGCAAACTGCTGCTCCAGCAGAAGCTGCGCGAACGCGGCATGTCGGTTGTGCACGCCGAACCCGTCGCGGTACCACGGATCCCGGCGGGGGAGCGGCGCGCGCTGACCCCCGGCCAGCGCCGCATGTGGTTCCTGCAGACCCGCGACGCCGACGACACCGCCCTGAATATCTGCGTCGCCTACCGCCTCTCCGGCCCGCTCGACGCCGACCGCCTGCACGCCGCGTTCGACACGGTCGTCGCTCGCCACGACATCCTCCGCACCACCTACGGCGCGGATGCCGACGGCTCTCCGTTCCAGGTGTTCACCGAGGACGCACGCGCCGATTGGTCGACCCACGACCTCACCGATATCGCGGAATCAGGCCGTGACCTGCGGGTGGAGGTGCTGGCTCAGCGCGAGTTCGGCCGCCCCTTCGCCCTCGGCACCGAACTCCCGCTGCGCGCGACCCTGATCCGCACCGCCGCCGACGAGCACATCGTGCTCTTCACCATCCACCACATCTGCTGGGACGACGACTCCTGGGCCGTGTTCTTCGCGGAGCTGAACGCCGCCTACCGAAGCTCGGCCGCGCCGTCCGGGCTCGACACCGTCCAGTTCGCCGCGATCGCTCCCACCGCCGAACCGGCCGAAGCCGACGTCGACTTCTGGCGTGCCGCGCTGCGCCCGCTGCCCGAACCCCTCGAACTGCCCGGCTCCGCCTCGGCATCCCCTGGCCGCAACGCCCAGCGTCGCACCCACCGTCTCCCGGCAGAGCTCGTCACCCGCACCGAACAGTTCGCGCGTGAGCAGGCCGCGACCCCGTTCATGGTGCTGCTCGCCGGTTTCGACGCCCTGATCCACCGCTACACCGCCGCCGACGACTTCCTCGTCTCCATCCCGGTGACCGACCGTCCCGCGGGCACCGAACAGCTCATCGGCTACTTCGGCAACACCCTGCTGCTGCGCGCCACCATGGGCGCCCAGGCCGACTTCGCCCAGCTCGTCGCCTCGGTGCGCGACACCTGCACCGGCGCCTTCGCCCACCGCGGCGTGGGCATAGATCGTGTTGTCCGCGAAGCGAACCCGGATCGGGTGGCCGGTCGCGACGGCTTGGACCAGCTGGTCCGCCTCGGTTTCTCGGTGCGCAAGAGCGCCGACGGTTTCGCCATCGACGGCGTCACCTCCACCCAGCTCGAACTCGGTGCGGCGAGCGCGCAGGTGCCGCTGGCACTTGCCATCGTGCTCGAGGCCGACGGCACCGCGGTGGTGGAGGCCGAGTACCAGACCGATGTGCTCGCCGAAGCCCTCATCGACCAGCTGCTCGCGCACTTCGGTCAGCTCCTCGACAGCGCGTTGCGCGAACCGCGGCGCAGACTCGCCAACCTTGACATGCTCGGTGCGGCCGACCGCGCGGTGCTGCTCGACCGCTCGCACGGCGTTCTCGTCGACGAACCCGCGAAAACCCTTGTCACCCTGCTGGAATCAGCCGCGGCCGCCACCCCCGACGCGCTCGCCCTGCTCTCCGACGACACCGAGCTGACCTACGCCGCGCTGCACGCCCGAGCGAATCGCCTGGCGCACTGGCTGATCGGGCAGGGCATCGGTACCGAAGATCTCGTCGGCCTTCGCTTCGGCATCTCGGTGGAATTCATCGTCGCGGTGCTCGCGGTGTTGAAGGCAGGTGGCGCCTACCTGCCGATCGACCCGGCCTACCCGGACGATCGCATCGAGTACCTGGTGCAGGACGCGAAGCCTCGATTATTGCTCGGTGCGGTCGAATTGGCCGCCGCGGAGGAGATGGCGGCGCAGCTGCCCGCGACCGCACCCACCGACGCCGAGCGTGTGCGTCCGCTGCTGCCCGCGAACCTCGCCTATGTCATCTACACCTCCGGTTCCACCGGCAAGCCCAAGGGTGTTCCGGTGCCGCACAACGCGATCGCCGAACACATCGTCTGCTTCACCGCCGACTGGAACATGACCGCCGCCGACCGCCTGATGCAGTCGTCGTCGGTCAGCTTCGACGCCTCGCTGGTCGATATCGCGATCACCCTCACCGTCGGCGCGCAGCTGATCGTGCCCAAGCCCAACGCTTTCCGCGATATCCGCTATGTCGCCGACCTCATCAGTCGCCGTCAGGTGACCGTGCTGCACATGGTGCCGTCGATGCTGAGCACGTTCCTGCTGCTGCCCGAGATCAGCGAATGGCAGTCGCTGCGCCAGATTCCCGTCGGTGGCGAGGCGCTGCCCGGTGAGGTCGCCGACCGGTTCTTCAACACTCTCGAGGCCGAACTCCGCAATCACTACGGACCGACCGAGGCGGTGGTCTGTTCGACCCATATGCCGGTCGCGGGGCCCCAGGGCACCGGTGTGGTGCCGATCGGCATCCCCAACCGCAACGTCTACACCTACGTCCTCGACGAGGCGCTGCAGCTGGTGCCCGACGGTGTCGTCGGTGAGCTCTACCTCGGTGGCGATCAGCTCGCCCGCGGCTATCTCGACCGTCCCGCGCTGAGCGCGCAGCGATTCGTCGCCGACCCGTTCGCCGAGGCCGAGGCCGGCCCCGCGGCGGGCGCGCGCATGTATCGCTCCGGTGACCTGGTGCGCCGCAACAGCTTCGGTGAGCTCGAGTTCGTCGGTCGCGCCGACGAGCAGGTGAAGGTGCGTGGATTCCGCATCGAACTCGGCGAGGTCGAGGCCGCGATCGCCGCGCACCCCGACGTGGCGCACTGCGTCGTCGTGGTGACCGAGGATCCGGCGATCGGCGCGCTGCTGGCCGCCTACGTGGTACCCGCCGGTGATTCAGTCGACCTCGAGCAGGTGCACGCCTTCGCGGCGAACGCGCTGCCGGAATACATGGTGCCCAGCGGTTTCGCGGTGATCAGCGAGATCCCGCTCACCGTGAACGGCAAGCTCGACAAGCGCGCGCTGCCCGCCGCCACCTCCGCCGCCGTGCGCACCCACCGCGCTCCGGCCACCGCCACCGAACACAAGGTCTGCGCCCTGTTCGGCGCCCTGTTCGACCTCGACGAGGTCGGCGCCGAAGACTCCTTCTTCGAGCTCGGCGGCCACTCGCTGCTCGCGGCCCGCCTGGTCGCCCAGGTCCGCGCGGAGTTCGGCATCGAGCTGGACGTGCGCGTCGTCTTCGACAGCCCGACCCCCGCCGCGCTCGCCGCCAACCTCGTCGCCCGCTTCCTGGCCGAATTCGACATCGACCTCGACGCCGTCGACAACGATTTCGATGACGCCCCCGCTACCGAGAGCACGACCGCGACCGCGGATACCGCGGCCGCCGAACCGGGGCGGTCCAGCCGTCCCGCGATCGGTGGGCGCCCGCGTGGCGAGCGCATTCCGCTGTCGTACTCGCAGCTGGCGATGTGGTTCCAGTACCGGATGGAGGGTGCGGGCTCGGTCGGCAACCTGCCGCTGACCATGCGCTTCGACGGCGCACTCGACATCGCGGCCCTGCGCGCCGCGCTCGATGACATCCTCGCCAGGCACGAGTCGCTGCGCACCACCTTCCCCGAACACGATGGCGTGCCCTACCAGGTGGTGCACCCCGCCACGCCGGTCCCGCTGCCGGTTCGCGAGGTCGCCGCCGACCAGCTCACCGAGGCCCTCGCCGAGATCGCCTGCTACCACTTCACCCTCGACGGTGAGCCGCTGATCCGCGCCGAACTGCTCGTGCTAGACGCCGACACCCACGTGCTCTCGCTGCTGGTGCACCACATCGTCGCCGACCACGCGTCCTTCGGCGTGCTGCTCGACGACCTCACCACCGCCTACCGGGCTCGCAGCGAGCAGGGCGGCGCCCCGAGCTGGGCGGCGCTGCCGGTCCAGTTCGCCGACTACGCGCTGTGGCAGCGTGAACTGTTCGACCAGGCCGCGCCGAGCGAGTTCGCCACCGACCAGATCGACTACTGGCGTGCCGCGCTCGCCGACGTCCCCGAGGAGATCGCGGTCGCCCACGATCGGCAGCGTCCGCCGGTGCTCGGCAAGCGCGGTGAAGTGGTGAGCTTCTCCTTGCCCGCCGCCGTTCGCTCCGGACTGGAATCGCTCGCGATCCGCAGCGGCGCCACCGAATTCATGGTCTGCCAGGCCGCGGTCGCCACCCTGCTGCACGCACTCGGCGGTGGCACCGACATCACCCTCGGCACGCCCGTCGCGGCGCGCACCGATCCGGCGACGACCACCCTGATCGGGTTGTTCGCCAACATGGTCGTGCTGCGCAACGACCTGTCGAACGCACCGACCCTGCGCGACACCGTGATTCGGGCGCGCAATGTGGTGCTCGACGCCAATGCCCACCAGGAGCTGCCGATCGAGCGACTGGTCGAAGCGCTCAACCCGCGTCGCTCACGGGCGCGGAACCCGCTGTTCCAGAGCATGATCCACTTCCGTGGTGCCGATTGGGCGCCGGCCACGTTGCCGTTCGCCTCCGCAGGCGAAACGACTGTCACCGTGCTGCCCGCCGACTTCGACGTCTCGTTCCTGGATCTGAACCTGAGCCTGAACGTGACCGCCGACGGCGGCATGGATGTCCGCGTCGTGGTGAATGCCGATCTGTACGACCCGGCCACGGCCGCGCTGATCGCCGACGCGCTCGCCGCCACCCTGCGTGCCTTCGCCGAGACACCCGACCTGCCGGTCGCCGACCTGCGGGTGCTGCCTGCCGCGGATCTCGAGCGACTGCTGGCCCCGCCCGCCCCGATCGCGGCTGGGGTCGTCGCCACCGGTGCGGCGACCGACTCCGGCACCGAGCGCACTCTGATCGCACTGATCGAGGAACTGCTGGAAATCGACGAGGTCGTCGGCGAGGACAACTTCTTCGCCCTCGGTGGTGACAGCGTCATCTCCATCCAGTGGTCGGCCCGCGCCGATGCCCTCGGGCTGCCGCTGTCGCCGCAGATGGTCTTCGAATGCGCCACCATCACCGAATTGGCCGCCGCCGTCGACGCCGCCGCCGGTGGGGCGACGCAAGCCGATGAGCCAGAACAGGTTTCGCACGCGCCGATGAGCGCGTCGGGCCTGGAAGCCGACGCCCTGTCCGCGCTGACCGCCTCCTGGTCCGCACAGGGATGAGCACGAACGTCGGTATGAACGAGCAGTTAGGACGGGACGCAGCATGAGTGCGCCGCAGATCGAAGACGTACTCGCGCTGAGCCCGCTGCAGGAGGGGCTGTTCTCCCTGTCCCGGCTGACGGGCACCGAGATCGACCTGTACACGATGCAATTCGTGGTCGATATCGACGGCCCGCTCGACACCGACCTGCTCCACCGCAGTGCGCAGGCCATGCTGGACCGTCATCCGAACCTGCGTGCCGCGTTCTGGGACACCGATGTGCCCAAGCCGGTGCAGATCATCCCGTCGCGCGCGGAACTGCCGTGGGTCGAACGGGACGCGCTCTCCACGGAATTCGACTCGATCGCCGAATCCGAGCGCCGCGTCCCGTTCGCGCTGAGTCGCGGTCCCGCGCTGCGGGTGCTGCTGCTCGACGTCACCGATGCGCCCGAGCCGCGCAGGCGGATGATCCTGACCGCCCATCACATCCTCATGGACGGCTGGGCGGTCGCGGTGTTCTTCACCGAACTGCTCGCCGTCTACCGGGCGGGCGGCACCCTCGACGGGCTGCCTGCGCCTCGTCCCTACCGTGACTACATCGGCTGGCTCGGTGCCCAGGACCACGACGCCGCGGCCCGCCGCTGGGCCGAGTACCTGCAGCAGGTGAGCGCACCGCTGGTGCTGGCCGACGGCACCGGCGAGCGCGGCTCCGCCGTTCCGCAGACCACGCGACTCCGGTTGTCCACCTCCGAGACCGCGCAACTACAGCAGTGGGCGCGCACCAACGGGATGACGCTGAACACCGCTGTCCAGTTCGCCTGGACGCTGCTGCTCGGCCGCGTCGCCGACCGCCGCGATGTCGTCTACGGCACCACCATCTCCGGCCGCCCCGAGAAGCTCACGGGCGTCGAAGGCATGGTCGGGCTGTTCATCAACACCGTCCCCGTCGTGCACCGCCTCGATTCCGCCGAACCGGTCGTCGCGCAATGCGCACGTCTGCAACGTGATTCGGCCACCATGCGTGATATCGGCTACCTCAGCCTTTCGACGCTGCAGCGCGCGGCGGGCCATGGTGCCCTGTTCGACACCCTGTTCGTCTTCGAGAACGCCCCCATCGACGACGCCATCCAGACGGTCACCGCCCCCGACGGCGCCCGGTTCCGTCCGATCGAGATGGAAAGCCTCGCCCACTACCCGCTCACGGTGGTCTCCCACCTGAGCGACGGCGAACTCCTCGTCCTGGTCGAAGCGATTCCCGCCCTCCTCGGTCACCTCGACCCCGCCGACCTCGGCGCGCGCATGCTGACCGTCCTGCGCACCCTGCCGACCCTCGACGCCACCGCGACCACCGAGGCGATCGACCTGCTCACCGAGGCCGAGCACGCCGAACTCCAGAGCGCCGCAACGGATATCGCGGCCGCGCCGACGGCGACGCCATGGGAACTGTTCGAGCAGCAGGCCGCGGCGGCACCGGACGCGATCGCGCTCACCACAACCAAGGGCGAGGTCTTCACCTACCGGGCGCTGCACGACGAGGCTTGCCGGATGGCGGGTGAGTTCGTCGCCCACGGCGTCGGCCCGGAAACTGTCGTCGCCCTGATGCTTCCGCGTGGCACTCGGTCGATCATCGCCATTCTGGCGACGTTCGCCGCGGGCGCCGCCTACGTGCCGGTGGACATCTCGCTGCCCGCGAGCCGTATCGAGTCGATTCTGCGCCAATCCAACCCGACGCTGGCCGTGGTCCTCAGCGAGGACCGCGCACTGCTCGACGGTACGAACCTCGACGCACTGTCTGTGGACGGCGACATCGTGACGCCTGTCCAGATGCTGACGCTGGACGCTCCCGCTGTCGTAGACCGGATCGCCGCCCGCCCCGCGCAGGCACCCGCGGTCCACCGCGAACTCGACCACAGCGCCTACATCATCTTCACCTCCGGTTCGACCGGCGAACCCAAGGGCGTCGTCGGCACGAACGCCGCGCTGGCGGGATATTTCGCCGATCACCTGGAGCGCTTCTACCGCCCGGCGATGGCCGAGCTCGGCCGCCCCCTGCGGATCGCGCACGCCTGGTCGCTCGGCTTCGATGCTTCCTGGCAGCCGATGGTCGGCTTCTTCGCCGGCCAGGCCCTGCACCTGTTCGATGCCGAGGAGATGCGCGACGCGCACCGAATCGTCTCCGGGATGGCCGAATTCGACATCGACATGATCGACACCACCCCGTCGATGCTCGCGCAGCTGGCGGCAGCGGGCCTGCTCGACCGCGCACTGCCGGTGCTCGCTCTCGGCGGCGAGGCCATCGACACCGCGCTGTGGGCGCGACTGCGCGCCCTGCCGGGGACGGCTGTGTACAACTGCTACGGCCCCACCGAGACGACCGTCGAAGCCGTGGTCGCACCCGTCGCCACCTCGGAAATCCCGACGATCGGCACCGCCAACGGCGGCATGGTCGGCTACGTGCTCGACTCCCGGCTGCGACCGGTCCCGCGCGGCATCGTCGGCGAGCTCTACCTGTCCGGCGTGCAGCTCGCGCGCGGCTACCTCGGCAAACCGGCCATCACGGCGGACCGTTTCGTCGCCGACCCGACGCGCCCCGGCGAGCGCATGTACCGCACCGGTGACCTCGTGCGCAGGCTTCCCGGTGGCCGTTTCGGCTACCTCGGCCGCGCCGACGCCCAGGTGAAGGTGCGCGGCTATCGCATCGAGGTCGGCGAGATCGAGACCGCGCTGCGGCGCTCCGCCGATATCGACACCGCCGCGGTGACTGTGGTGCGCCGTGCGGGTGGTGCGTCGCTGGTCGGCTTCGTCGTCGGCAAGGCCGGTCGCGCGGTGATCGTCAGCCGGGTGCGCGCCGACCTCGCACAACGCTTGCCCGCGTACATGATTCCCGCGCGCATCGTCGTGATGGAGCAGCTGCCGGTGAACGTCAACGGCAAGCTCGACAGCCACGCGCTGAACGAGCTCGCCGAGCAGTCGCTGTCGGCCGCCGACAACAACGCGGCCGCCGTGACACCCACGGAGATCGCGCTCAGCGAGCTCTTCGCCGAACTCTTCGACGGTCGCGCACCCGGTATCGACGCCGACTTCTACGAACTCGGCGTCGACAGCATCGTCGCGATCTCGCTCGTCAACAAGGCCCGCCGCCGCGGCCTCGCTCTCAATCCACGAATGGTGCTGGCCTGCCCGACTATTCGTGAACTCGCCGCCGCCGTCGATGACGCACCGGCCGCCGCCGCGCAATCCGGCGCCGACGCCTACGGTGTGATCCCGCCGCTGCCGGTGGTCTCCTGGATGTACGAATACGGCAACTACCGCCGCTTCACCCAGGCCGCGCTGCTTCGCCTGCCCGCCGGAATCGACCGGGCCGCACTGGAAGCCACGCTGCAAGCACTGCTCGACGGGCACGACACCCTGCGTGCGGTGCTCACCGATACGCCGGACGGCCCGCGCATGCTCACGCGCGCGCCCGGTGCCGCGAACGCCGCCGACGTCGTCATCGAAGCGCCGCGAGGCCTCAGCGGCGCCGAACTCGACACGGCCATCACGGAATACGCGCGGATCGCCAATGACGCGATCGACCCGCGCGGCGGTGACATGGTGCGGGCCGTGTGGTTCGCGGATCGTGACATCCTGCTGCTCAGCGTGCACCACCTCGCGGTCGACGTCGTGTCCTGGCACATCATGCTCGACGCGCTGGCCGCCGCCTGGCAGCAGATCCAAGCGGGCGTGACGCCGAAGATGCTGCCCGAGTTCACCTCGTACCGGCAGTGGTCCGAGGCCATGTGGCAGCGCGCGTCCGAGCCGGAAGCCCTTGCCCAGCGCGACTACTGGACCACACAGGTCCGCGAGCCCGACGCCGCACTCGGCTCCCGGCACCCCGCACCGGCCACCGACACCTGGTCCAGCCTGCGCGTGAGCACGGTAGCGACTCCGGTCGCGGTCACCGAGCGTCTCCTCAACCGCGTCGGCAAGGACGAGGGCGTCCGCGAATTCCTTCTCACCGCCCTCACCATGACCATGGCCTCGCTCCACGCCGAGAACGGAAACGACCCGGCCGCAGGCGCATTGATCGCCATGGAAGGCCATGGCCGCGCCGACACCACCCTCGGCACCGACACGGCCAACACCCTCGGCTGGTTCACCAGCGTCTTCCCCGTCCGCCTCGGCGTCGGCGACAACGCGGTGGATGTCTCACGCGCACAATCGGACCCGGCTGCCGCCCGAACCCTGGTCGATTCGGTCGCGACCCACCTGCGCGAAATCCCTAACCAGGGACTCGATTACGGTCTCCTCCGCTACGTCAACCGTGCCGAGGAACTCCGCACCGCCGCCGAACCGCAGGTCGAATTCAACTACCTCGGCCGAATCGACCTGAGCGGCAACGAGACCGACCCCTGGTCGCTGCTCGTCGGCGAACACGACACCGCGCTCCCACTCGACCCGGAACCAGACCTTCCCCTGCGCTACGCGGTAGACGTCATCGCGGGCATCGGCGCCACTCCCGAAGGCTCCGCCCTCACCACGAACTTCCGCTGGAGCACCGCTCTCTTCACGGAAGCCCAGGCTGCCCGCTTCGCCGAACTCTGGGAGCTGGCGATCACCACCCTCGCCGAGGTGCTCGACCGCTAGCGCGCGGTGTTGTCAGCCATGGTGTGGCTTGGCGAACTCTTCGATCAGCACGGGATACTGCTCCCCGCCGTGCCCCGCGGCGATCGACCGGTCCGCCATCGCCTTCATCAGCTTCGGGAGTTCGGCGTTGACGCCGAGCGCCTCGCACTCCTCGATCAGGTGGGCCATCGTTCGCGCGTCGGTCTCCAGGGCCGCCACCTCGGCGGGGAACGATCCGCTGTCGATCTGCTCGGCATAACCGGGCAGCCAAGTGGCCACTCCGGTCGCCATCAGCTGCGCGAACGGGGCGAACGTCGCGGCGTCGACACCGGCGGTTCTGAGCATCGCGGTGCCCTGGAGCCAGGCGTTGAGGATGCTCCACATCATGGTCAGGCCCGCCACGTCGTACAGGGAGGCGAGGCCGTGGTCGGCGCCGAGATAGGTGACGGTGCCCAGCGCCTCGAGCGTTGACCGGTGGGCGCCGGAGTACGCCTGTGGACCGCTGTGCAGAATCACCGCGTCGGGGGTTCCGATCGCCTGGGGGATGGCCATGATCGCGCCGTTCAGGTAGTTGGCGCCGCGCTGCGCGAACCAGCGGGCGGTCTCGCGGGCCTGCGCCGAGTCGCCCGAAGTCAGGTTGAGCAAGGTCGTGCCCTCGACATCGTTGGTGCCGAACAGTTCACGCACGGCCGGGTAGTCGGTGACGCAGATGATGGTGATCGAGCCTGCCCGCAGCGCGTCACCGATGGTCGGCGCGAGCCGCGCACCCTCGGCGATCAGCCGGTCGGCCTTGGTAGACGTCCGATTCCATACGGTGGTGGGATGTCCGGCGGCGAGAAACGCGCCGGCGAGCGACTGACCCATGAGCCCGAGCCCGATGACGGTCACAGATGTTTCGGTTGCGTTGTTCATGGCAGCATCATCAACGTTGATACCGGTATGAAGGTCAAGTGAGGTTGCGATGCGAATCGGTGAACTGAGTACCCGCACGGGCGTCAACGCCCACCAACTGCGCTACTACGAGGCCCAGGGCCTGATGGCCGCTGACCGCAGCCCCAACGGCTACCGCGAATACGACGAAACCGCCCTGCTCCGCGTGCAACAGATCCGCCACCTACTCGGCGCAGGCCTGTCCTCCGACGACATCGCCTACCTCCTACCCTGCGCGGAAGGCGAAACCCCCACCCTGCCCGCCTGCCCAGAACTGCTCTCCGCCATGCGAACCCGCCTCCACCGCCTCGACGACCAAATCGACCGCCTCACCCGATCCCGAGAAGCACTCACCGTCTACATCGCCGCCGCCGAACGCACAACCAGCGACACCTACCCACCCTTCGACGGAACCGAACCAGTTCCAGCCTGAACAATTTATGGCGACACCGTCGAGGCGGGTCGAGGTGTAATAGTTCATGTAGTACAATTTGGCTATGACTACCGCTCGTCCCGGCGCCACCACCAACGTCTCGGTGTCGATGCCATCGGATCTCCTGTCCGCGGTCCGCGACCGGACGGGCAAGCGCGGCCTCTCGGCGTATGTCGCCGAAGCGGTGCGGCACCAACTCGAGATGGACGGGCTCGGGGAGATCGTCTCGGACTTCGAGTCGAGCCACGAGCCGCTCACCGATGCGGAGGTGCAAGCCGCAGCTGAGGAGCTTTTCGGACACGGCGCCAAGGGCTCCGAACAGGGAGCCGCGTGACGGAACGGAATGTTCGGTCGGTAGTCCTGGATTCCGAGGCTCTGTCGCTGTTGCTGCGGCATGACAGACCGCTCACCGCTCGCATCGAAGCAGCCAGGCGGAACAGCATTCCTGTACGGGTATCGGTGCTGACTATCGTCGAAGCCGTTCATGGAAAGACGGACATGGGCAGGCTGAGCTGGTTGCTTTCGCGGCTGCGAGTCGAGGAGGTAACCCAGGCTGATTCGCTCGATGCGGTGCGTCTGCTGCGTGAGGCAGGCGGTTTACACGGACACAAATACGCGATCGACTCGCTGGTGGCGGCGATGGCGCTGCGCAGCCCTGGACCGCCAGTCGTTCTCACATCCGACCGTGATGATTGGGAGCGACTCTGCGGAGATCGCGTCCTGATCGTCGACGTATAGCGATCATCGCGACGATGGCCTGCGCAGGTAGCGCGAGTGCCGACGTCGCCCTCGGTGTCGCGCCGATGCGGCTCAGAACTCGGTATCGCTGATGTTAGTAACACCGCTGATACCTGTTTCTGGCCGATGTTATCCGCGCCTTCGTTCGGTGAACATCGCGATGTGCTTGGACAGGCGGTGCTGGAGTTCGGTGGGTGGGCCGGGGATGACGGTGAAGTTGTCGGCGTCGCGGTGCTGGATGAGGTAGCGGCCGTCGTTCGGATAGTCCAGCCAGAGAAAGGGTTTGCCGTCGGTGGTGGGGCGCGAGTCCACCTGGTAGCCGGGGTAGACGGTGATTTCGCCGGTACTGGTGCGGGGGCGGTGGAAGAATCGTTGCGTCTGTTCGACGGGGGACAGGCGCGTGGGGTGCCGCGCGTAGGTGGCGGTGTCGAGGTCGCTCTCCAGCCTGCGCCCAACCCGACCCTACGCAACTATCCGCCGTCGATTCGCGATGACATCCTCGCCGACGCCGAGGTCCTTTATGCCGCCGCGTGAGCAACGCACCAACTCGCTCCACCTCACAGATATCGTCATCGCGGCCCTCACCGTGATCCGCTGGTCGACCAGCATGGCGACGGCTGGAGCACCACCGAATTCCCGCAGCATCATCCGAGTTCGTTGAAATCCACGAAAGTCGCCCTGTCCGAGCGGATCGGCGGGCCCACCGTGCCACTTCTGCTTAGTCTGCGTAGTGGTACTCGATTTGATTGTCGGCGACAGCGACACCTTGTCGGCGTAAACTATCGACTACCTGCCGGGTGTATTTTCGTGCCGGCTGGTAGTGGGTGCTGTGATCGCTGATCAGCACGATCTTTCCCTGGCTAGCTGCAATTTCGCCTGCGCCGGCGACGGGCTCGCCGGCCAAGAAGCTCGAATGATGGAATTCGCCGATGATATGGTATGGCGCCGAGTACAGATAGCCGTCCTTGTCCATTGCAAAGATTGCTCGACCGCCCTGGGGGGTCCACAAAGTTTGCGCTGAGGCGGTGTCGAACAAGTCGCCCTTGCTGTTGTGCAGCAAGCCATTGTAGCCGAATAGTCGAAAATCTCTGCGCTTGTTGTCGTCGAGATATTCAACCTGCTTTCCTTCCCAGACATCATTTCCTGCGAGATGCTCTCCCCGGAATGGCGGCAGAATTGGTGTCGTCTCGTAGCGGGTTGAAAGCGGCGAAGGCGGTGCATCATTGCTGTCGATATGGAAAATTATCTCCGGTTCCAATCGATCGGTGTCGGTCAGCTCTCGGAGAACTTCCACGGGGTCGCGGTCCGCGCTTCCACTTGCGACCAGGACGTCGTCGCTTCCTTCCCAGTAGGGCGAGAAGAATCCGACAGTGGCGCCAGAATTAAGGCGCAGCAGTAAGAACGGGCCATCCTCACTATCGCGATTGAATATCCGAGAAATCCTACCTTCGACCTCATTGACCGACAGTGCAAGTCGGGCAATGGGTCGGAAGTTTTGAAAATTGGACAGGTCATCGACTGGCAATTCAACGTACGGGGGTGTCGGCCACGGTCGCATCGAGTCCATGCCTTCGACGACTCGCAGTAGGAAGTTGCGTAACTCAGTTGGTGGTTGGCGCATCGGAACAAGGCTTGGCAACGGCGCCTGCCGGCGAAGGCCGTCGGCCAGGGCGGTGTATTCCTCGGCTGCGGTCAGGGTTTCGATCGGTTCGACCAACAATGCATTGGCAATACGTGATGCTAATTCCTCATTCAAATCTGGTTCGAACTGAATTCGATAGAAGATTCTCTGAACTATTCCATTCCAATAATCCATCAGAATCCCTTCAGTGCCGCGATGCTTCGAGCCGGATTTGGTCGGTGGTGAGCTGGATCCCCAGCCTGCGGATATGGTCGATGGCCTGCAATGTATGACCCCGTTCTGGTCGGTAATGTCCACTCGAGTCGCTGAGCGTCTGTATCACCCCATTGATTACAACAAGTTCGCCGGCAGCGGCTACGGGTGAGCCGGCTAGGAAACTTGAATGATTGAATCGGCCAGGGGCATGTTCCAGCGCGGCGTAGAGATTGCCATTCTGATCCATCACGAAGATTGCGCGCCCGGAGATGCCCCATGATGAACGACCTACAGTGGTGTCGAACCGTTGGCCGTTCGAGTTGTATAGGATCCCATCTCGAATCTCGATGCGGAACGGACGACGCGCTTGCTCGTCGAGATACTCAACGTTCGAGGGCGGAGTTTCCCACACCGTATTTCCGGGAAGATGTTCGCCAACATATTGATGATGCATGTCTTGCGTTTGGAACGGAGGTCCTGCGCGGTACGCCGTCGCTCCGAATTCATCCTCGGCTCGTTCTTGTCGACTGTTGTCGGGCGTTGTAGGAATGGCGGGCGGTCGGTGTGGAGTTGGAGCGGGTGTGTTCCTGGATGGAGCGGGGGCGGGTGTGTTTACAGCAGGGGTCGTTGTAGGAAGCGCGGACGGTCGGTGTGGAGGTGGAACGGGTGTGTTCCTGGATGGAGCGGAAGCGGGTGTGTTTACAGCAGGGGCACGCGAAGGTAATCCGAGTAGTCTGCGCCAAGACGGTCGCGGGCCGCTGGATCGGGACGGTCTGTGGTTGGGATTAGGTGCGCCCCATGACTGATAATCCCGCGGTGGTTGCGACTCGGAATGTGGCGCTGCTGTACTGAACGGGGCGCTGGTCGGGCTTGTGAAAGATGGCGCCGGTGGCGTGTTCGGCCGCGTGGGCGTATTCGATTCTGGCGCGCGGAAGTCGGGTCGATGAGGGGGCCGTCCACTGTTGTTCGGCAATGAAGCTACCGGGGGTGCGCTTCGGCTGTTCGTTGCGAAATCCGTATTGCTGACAAACGAATTGGCCTGCCACGGTGGGGCAGTCGAAGCGGCAAAGGCAGCCCGATCAATGTCGCTGCTGACCTGCCGAAGATCGCTGGCTGACAGAGTGTCAGTGGTCGGTTCAAGGCCGAGCTGCTCACGCAACCGTGAGGTAATGGCGGGTATGTCTGCGTCCGGATGAGTGGTCCCGGGCGCCCCGGAGTCGTCCACCCGCACCTGCATGTCGGCGTCAGCCGGATTGTCGACCGGGACGAGGTCGACCATGACCCACTCACCGTTGATGAACTGGTGGCCGCCGTTGAAGGCGAGGTCCGTTGCCAACTGAGCGCGTTCGCTCAGTTCTCTGATGGTGTGTGGGTTCAGCGACGCGCTTCCGCTGAAGTGAACGGCGATACGGAGGAGAGTTAGTGGTTGTCCGAAGAAGTCAGGTACGCGGCGGACTTGAAATGACCTGCCACTGTTCTGATTTCTGATTTGAGTAGATCCGTTCCCCGTAGTGGCGCTGGCGCGGATCCGTTCGCGCGCGCTCCTGGACCTCGCGGCGTTCTCGAGGTCTTGTGGCGAGCGCGGCGCGGACGACGGGTTATTCGAATCACTGGTCGGCGGGGTTCGTGGTGGACTCGGGTCCTCGATAGACGCGGCGATGTCAGCCCGGTGGACTTCGTGGGAACGCCTGTCCGCCGGTTGGGGAACTGCGGTTTGTTGTGTGCGCGGCGGCGCCGCAATCGGGCCCTGTTGTACCGGGGTAACGGCTGTGCTGTCAGCAGCAGCCGGAACAGCTGGACGTTGAGGCGGCGCCGAGTCCGGCGAGGGGCCAGCGGCGTTCGGCGGTGAGTTCGGCGGTTGATTTCCGGCGCTGTTGTGACCGCCGGATTGGCGCGGCGGGGGGTTGTTCAGGCTTGGAAGTTGCCCGCCTTGATCCAGACTCCGTCCTGACGGTGACGAGTCATCGCGGTGCCTGCTGTTCTCACTGCCATCGCGTCCTCCTTCCCGTCCGCGACCTTCACCGAGTAGTCCGCCTTGTTGATTGTCAGGGACCGATTGAGATTGTGATCCGCCCCGCCGAACCGGTACGTCACTTCCTGGTCGGTCTCCGACTCCAGCCGGAACACCAGATACATTGCCATAGACTGAACTCCATTCATCGATGTTCTCGCCAGTATGAGAGTGCTGCATCGCTTCCCAGTTGAAGCTCAGATTGGCGAACTGGTGAGCTTCCTGATACGGCGCCCCGGGATGGCTTTCATAATATTGCGCTTCGGCCAGCTCATGCTCTAGCAGGACGATGTCGTCGGGGGTTGCTCGGCCGAGGGACATCCGCATCCAAGCTTCGGCGATATCGGCATATGCGTCGTATCGTCGATATTCGATCCCGATGTCCTTACCGTCATCGTCGGTGATCGATAGCGGGTGCTCTTCCCTGAAGAGGTGGTTTTTGATGCGCTCGAGTTCGGCCCTGCCGAATCCCACCGAGCCGTCATGCCTTGGCACATCAGCGAGTCCGGCGACCATACCGTCGAGGTCGGCATCGGTACTGCGGATGTGGTCGTAAGCGTTGTTGGCCCAGGCATCCTGCGCCTCGGTGTCGTAGGCATTGCGAGGTCGCCTGGCGCCACCAGCCTCGATATACGGTGATCCACCGGCAGGTGAAGGTGCAGTTGACTCCGGCGTGAGCGATGTAGAAGGTGACTGCGGCGTCGGTGTGGTGTCTGGGCTCGGAGGGGGTGCCGGGAGGCTCGACGGGCCTGCTGGCGCAGATGGTGGGGTCGACGGTGGTGTGGAAGTTGTGGGAGATGAGGTCGACGGGTTGGTGTCCGGGACGCTCGTTATTCCTACACCTCGAATGTCTCCATTGTCGGCCACGTGCCGTTGCGCTGCTGACTCCACGCTGCCCTCGCGGCCACCTTGTGGGTTGGTGACCGGGCGCACTCCTCCGTCAGGGTGCTGCGAACGCAGGTTCTCGCGGGCTGTGCGTGCCTGGTTGGCGTTGTCTACCTGCTGCGGGGTCGGGGTTGATTGTGTCGGAGTGGACGACTGGTGAGAAGCGGGTGTTGTGCTGTCGGCGGGAACCGGTGATGTCCCAGGGGTCGACGGCGGTGTGTTGGTTGGCGCAGGTGGCGAAGTCTGGGCCTGGTTGACTGATGACTGCGACGTCGGCGCCGTGGAGTCGCTCGGTCGATCGCCTACTGCTCGATCGTCCCCTCCGCGGGCCATGTCCCCGTGTTCCGGCTCTGTTCGTACGCCCACGACGTCGCGACCGCTGACACTCGGTCGGTCGGCCGGTGACGGATCGGATTCTTGGTGATCTCGACTTCCTGGGTTATCCCCGGATCGTCCGGGCTCTCCAAGAAGGTCAGGTGTACTCGGTACACGATCGTGTTCTGGTCCTCGAACCTGCGTGTCAGGTGAATTCGGCGCTGTTTCGGATACACCTGGTAGCCCTGGGGCGGTAGGCCCGCTTCCGTCGCCGCGTCGAATTCCTCCGCGATCACCGGCATCGCCATGCTCGAGTGCGCCGTGATCACCCCCGTAAGTTTGTTGATCACGTAGTTCCCCAAGCCCATTCCCCGCTGGGCGTCCTCCTCCGGCGACAGCATCGGCTGACATATCCAGCCGTGTTTGCCCTCCAGGATGCTGTACTCCTGGCTCGGACCGAACACTTGGGCCAGCAAATGTCTGGCCTGTTCCCTGGTGGGTACTGGTTCCGCCATGGGGCGATCCTCCGTTTGCGTCGATGGGTATGCACTCCAACGCCGCCGAGTCGTTGGTCAGGTATGCCGGTGGAGCGTCGAATGTCTGCCCGGACTGCGGATCCCACCACACCGGGCCTGTTGCTCCCGGTGGGAAGACGATCACTGTGGCGTGACCGCCGCGGAACACCGGTGAGCCGTCGTTGTTGTAGAGCTTGTTGCCGTTCTGATCACGCGCATGCCACCTGGTTCCGACCATTGCCGCAGAACCAGGGCCGAGGCCGGCGATGTAGTTGTGCAAGGCCTGGTATTGGTCCGGAATCGGCATTCCAGAATACGACGCCCAGTTCGCGCCCAGGCATGCTGCGGCACGGTTGCGTCCGTTCCACTCTCCTGACACGTTGTCCGGCTGACCATTCGGCAATTGGTCGGGCCACCGGGGTGCGGACACTCGAGGAAGGCCGTAGAACGATGACAAGGCAGACAGCGAGCAGTCGAGGCAGTTGTTGCCGCGGCCGGGAACGGTGCGTCCGCCATCGTTGGTCAATTGCCCGTACGGGTGGGTACGTGGGTCTGCGCCCTGGATAAAGCTGTTACCCGCGCGGAGGGAGTCTTCGACCCGAGCCTGATGCGCGGGATCCTCGACATCGGCGAGTTCGCGATGATCGATCACCCTGGAATCGGCGGGGTCGCTGAAACGCGCAGGTGTATTCGCGCGGGCGATGTCGTTGCTGATCTCGCGAAGATCGTTCGGACTCAGGGTCTGGCCGGGCGCGGCGGGGAACAAGCCCATGTGATCGCGGAGCGCGTTGGCGGTGCTGGATGGCTGATCGGGAGCCAGGGTTGTGTCGGCGGTCGCCGGATCGGTGGTGAATTCCACGTCGACCAGGAATTGGTCACCGCTGAGCAGACGACTGCCGTTGTTGAACGTCGCGTCGACGGTTGCCTGGATGCTCTCCACCGCTTGGCGCAGTTCGCTGGGCGACATCGAGTGGGCGTCAGGGATGTGGGCGCGGATCGTGGCGACGGCAACCCATTGGTTGCCACCGAGGTGGAAGCGGCGGATTCGGTAGGCCGGTGGACGCTGGACGAATGGGCTCCGATTGGCGTCGACCGCGGTGGTGCGGCCGTCCTGAGATGGCAGATTGCGCAGCGATTCCCGAAGTTCGCGAGCTTGATTTCGCGGCGGCTGGTTGGTGGTGTTCGGTGTGTTGGGACTGCTGGTCGGTGTGGGGTTGGGACCGAATAGTTGATGGGTGTTCGGTGAGTTCGGCGCAGTGGGACTGGTGCCGAGAGGCTGCTGTTGAGGCGGCGATGACGATGGCGGGATGGTTGCCGGTGCACTGGCTTGGTTCGGAGTAGTTGCGGGGGTGCTCGAGGGCCCGGCAGGTGACGGTGTCGTCGATGAGGCCGAGTGCGGGATGTTCGGGGATCCGGTGGCTGCCGGAGCTGATGTCGCCGGTCTGACGGATGACGGTGCTGACGTCGGGGTTTGGTTGATCGGGGGTGCCGGCGTGGATGTCGGTGTGGCGGTGGGAGGCGGGGTTGACGTGGTGGGTGTTGTTGTGGCGTTCGCGGTTTGAGTTGGGGGAGCCGTGGTTGTGGTGGCGGTCGCTGTCGATGTGTCCGTGGAGGACGGACGGGTTGTGTCGGAGTGGGTGGGGTTGTTCGTCGGTGTGGTGGTGGGGGTCGGCGAAGTGGTTGTTGCGGCGGGAGTCGAGGTCGGCGATTGCTGAGGGGTCGACTCCTGGGTAGTGGTTGCAGCGGGGGGTGATGTGGTCGGTTGTTGGGTGGTCGAGTCGGGTGTGGTGGTCGGGGCGGTGGGTGCTGTCGGTGCGGGTGTGGGTTGAGGATTCGCCGGTGTGGTGTTCGATTGCCCGTTGTCGCTCGGAGTCGGGTTCTGTTGTCCGGTAGTGGTATTCGGGCTGTTGTCGGTGGGGGCGTTCGGCTGGGGCGACGAATCCTGGTTCGGGAGGTGCAGTGATAAGCCGGTCGGGTTGGGTGTGGTCTCGCCGGTGGGCGATGTGTTCGCGGGATTGTCCGAGGGCGAGGTGTCGCCGGTCGATGGTGTTTCGGCCGGGGCGCTGCTGTTCGGGGTCGACGGCGAGTCGCCGGTCTGGGGCGTTCCGGTGGGGGTGTCGCTGCCCGGGTTCGATGGTGTGGTGTCGCCGGTCGGCGGGGTCGGGTTGGACCCGTTGTCGTTCGGGCTGGACGGCGTCGGGTCTCCGGCGGAGGGGGATCCGTTGGACGAGGGTGAGGTTTCCCCGGCGTCGGGGGTTCCGGTGGATCCGTTGCTGTTCGGGTTCGACGGTGCCGAGTCACCAGCGGGCGGAGTTGCGCCGTTGTCATTCGGGTTTGTGGGTGCGGATTCGCCTGGTGCTTGGGTGTTTTCGCCTTGCGGAGTCGCACCGTCCCCGGTAGGAGCCGTGGATGCTGGGTTCGTCGACCCGCCGGTGTCGCCGCTGTTCGGACTCGTCGGTGCGTTCGGGGTGTTGTTGCCGGATCCGTTCGGGCTCTGATCACCGGAGGGGGTATCGGTCCCCGCGGGCGTGGTGGCGCCGGGAACGTCGGTGCCGACATCGGGAACGGTGGGGGCCGTGCTGTTTCCGCCGTGACTGCTGGATTCCAGCGCGCTCTGGACGCCACCTGCTCCCGCGCTGGTGAAGGTGTCTACGCCCACATCCAGTTCGAATTCCCGGCCGAGGAAGGCCGCGCCTACTCCGGCTGTAGCGACTTGGGCGGAGAGGTCGGCGCCCAGTTCGGTGACGGTGCCGCCGACGACCTTGCCTGCGAGTTTGCCTGCCGTCGAGGACGCGACATCGCCTAGTGCGCCGGTGCCGCCGCCGAGTAGCCCGCCCGCCGCGCCGCCGACCGCGCCGCCGAAGGTGGCAAGGCCGAGGTCGGTCCAGCCGAATTTGTCGGCCGAACGGTCGCCCTTCGCTACCTGGATCAAGCGTGCGCCGAGGTCGGTGCCGCCCTCCTCCAGTGCTTCGAATGCGGCGCCACGCAGGGCCAATCGGGCTGCGGCTTTCGCGGCACCGCGGGTGAGCATGCGGGCGATGAGCTGTTTGATCGCTACGCGCACCGCCACTTGGGCGGCCACCCGGGCGGCCACACCGGCTACGGCGCCGACACCTGTCCACGAGGTCGCGATCGCCGCACCGATCTCCACCGCGGCGATGATCATCGTCGCGATGATCACCAGTTTGGTGTGTTCGATGTCGTTGGCGCCGTCTTCGAGTAGCTCGGCCTGTTTTTCGCACCACTTGCGGACCGCGGCGAAGGTCGCTTCGTCGCCCGACAGCAGTTTGTCGCGGAAAGTGGTGATGGCGGTGTGGGTTTCGCCTTCCGACAGCGCTGTCAGAGCGGCGTTCAGCGCGAGTGCGGCATTGTCGTCGACGGTATCGAGGGTGCTCGCCATGGCGGTCCACCCATCGGCGACCCGGCGCATGGCTGTTTCGTCGCCTTCTGGCCAATCACCCGCGCCGAGAATGTATTTGGCTACCCAGGCCAGCTCGTCGGGGATCTCGATGCCCATTTACAGCGACCCCGTGGCCTTGTCGATCTCACCGGCACGTGTGGTGTCCTGGGCCTGCAGCGCTTCGGCGACGGTGACCATGTTCTCGCCCAGCTTGGTCATCACCGTCGCCAGGCCGGTCACCGCCTTCTGGCCGGGCTCGACGCCGGGGGTGTAGTTCTTGGCGAACGACTCGCCGATCTCGTCGTTACCCCACACTCACCCTCCGCCGCGATCACCGCCGCCAGCTTCTGGGCGCCGGTGGTGATCGTGTCGGCGACCGAGGTGAACGACGGCTGGGTGCCGCGCAGCGCTTGCGGGTCGGCCTTCAGCGAGCTCATCGGAGGTATCCACGGTTGCGGAAGTATTCGCCCTCGTCGTCGTCGGTGTCATCGACGAGGCGGTGGCGTGCGTCCGTGACCGGTTCGGGGGCCGGTGGCGGTGGCGGGGTCAGCTGGGCGACGAGGTCTTTCATGCTGGGGGCGCCCGGGATCAGATCGGGCAGGTCCGGCATGTTCGAGCTCATGTCCGCCAGTGGGGCGAGCGCTTGCTGTTGGGTCTGGGCGGCTTGCGCGGCCACCTGGGCGATCGCCTCGGTCACCGATCGGCCGAGGGATTCCGGGGTCGATCGTTTGAAGGCATCCGGCTCGATGTGGACCTCCGAGATCCCCGCGATGGTGCCGGAGGCGCGGACCAAGCTGTCCGCCGACCAGACGGTGACGAGCTGGGTGGCCTGGGACTGAGCATCGAGCAGCGCCGATTTCTCGGCGGTATAGGTATCCAGCATCGAATCGATCTGCGCGCGCAACGCATCGTTGGAAGCCCGCGTCGGCGTCGACCAGTCGTCGTTCATGAGATCCTCGATCTGTCGGAATGCACGTCGATAGATTGGACGCGCGGGAGGCGCTGGGGGTTGCATGATGTGATGTACGTCTCGTGCGTGGGTGTGGATCTTCACGAAGCCGAAGTATTCGACTCCGGCCGAGATGTCCGCCGTCGGAGGTGGGGCTCAGCGGTCGGCGCCACCGGCCAGACGTCCCTTCGCCTTACGCCGCAGTTTTTTCGCCCATGTCGGCCCAGCTTCGGCCCGGCCTTCCGGGTCGAGCAATTCACTGTCGGCGAAGATGCTCTCCTCCTCGGCGATCTCCTCGCGGTCGAACGGCGTCAAAGTCCGGCCTGTCTCGCCGCGCAACCGCTCGATGACCTCGATCAACGAGCCGTCCCCGATATCCTCGACTCGGCAGCCCAGATGCTCGGCAACCAGATCCGTACGCAACTGCCGGATCTCCGGTGCCACGTCGTGTCCCTGCAATTCCCGGTCGATCACCAGATCGCATTCCGAGTCGAACCCCATCGACCGGTTGTTCAGGTTCGACGACCCGATCCGCAATACCCGGTCGTCCATCACGAATACCTTGGCATGCACATAGATCGGGCTACCGTCTTCGGCCACCGGGTAGTAGACGCGGAATCGTTGATGCGCATCGGCATGCCAGAGCAGCCGCAGTAGCCGCTGCCGTGCACCGTCCATCGCCTTCTGTTCGAGCCACCCGCCGGCATTGCGTGGCAACACGAGCACGATCTCCGGGCAATCCGGGTCGGCGAGTCGCTCGATGATCGCCTCCACGATCACCCGCGACGCCAGGTACTGGGTTTCGATGTAGATCAGCGAACGCGCGCACCGAATCAGCCGCAGATAGCAGGCTTCGACTTCCCTTACTTCCGTGCAGTCCCCGTATTCCGGCCTGCTGCGCGCGATGGCGACCCGCACATCGGTGAAGGTCGGCACAAGGAAGTCCGGCCAGATCTCCCCGACCTCGCCTTGCGTCGGTTCCACCGGCGAACCACCGGCGCTCACCCACCGTTCTCGTGAGAGTTCACCCAGCGCCCGCGCCACCGGCCCCTCCACGGCGGTGGTCACATCGTGCCAGGGTCCGTGCTCACGCTCCCCGGGGTCACGACGCCGCGCATCGTGGGCGGGATGTTCACGCGTGTCCCACCGCTGCGCCGTCATGTCGATGCCACCGCAGAACGCGAACGCGTCGTCGATCACCACGATCTTCTCGTGCTGCGCGGAGCCCACCGGATGCCGCGAATCCGCCATCAGATGCAGTCGCTGTTCGGTCAGCCAGTTGGTGATGCTGATCGGCACCATCCCGCGTTGCAGCCCATAGAGCATGCCGATGTTCCACTTGAGCAGATACACGTCGAGTCCGGGTGTCCGCTGCACCAGCCAGGCCAGGAAGTCCCCGAGCCGGTTGGGCCCCGGCACCGTGGGATCGCCGCGCTCGAGTTCGATTCGGCTGTCGAAATCCCACCCGATCAACATGATCTGATGCCGCGCACCCAGCATCGCCGCCTTGGCGGTCCGGAAATAGTCAGCAGCGTCGACGATCGGGCGTACTCGATTCGCCTGTTCGATCCGCCAGCACGTCTGCCCCGCCACCACGATCTCATCGCCGCCACTCACCCCGACAGGTTACTCACGGGGCGCGCCTGCCGACCGTTCTCGAAACGGTCGCGTGAGAGGTCACGAGTCCGGAGGATCGGCCGGCCGGTACTCGATGCGATGGCCGGATCAGCGGGCCGTTGAGCCCACGATGATGCTGCCGACGTTGCACTCTTCGAGTTCGTCGAGGCCGGTGGCCGCGGCGAAGGCGGAGGTGTCGCTGAAGCCCTGGGCGACGACGCCGAGGTTCATGGCGGTGGCGGTCAGGTAGACGGTCTGCATGAGGACGCCGACGTGCTTGAGGATGTTGGCGTAGGCGACCTGTTCGTAGCTCCACATGACGCGGCCTGCGCGGGCCGAAACCAGCAGCAGGACTTGGGGTTGCGCGCCGCCCGCCAGGGTCGCCGAGGTGGATTTGAGGAGCTTCTGGACGGCGGGGGCGTCGGTGGGGGCGACCGGGCGCAGGGCGTGGTCGGTCGAATCGTAGTGGTACATGCCGTTTTCCAGGCCTGCCACATTGCGCACCACGGGGTAGATCTCGAGTTCGTAGGCGCCGCCGCCGGAGGGGTAGGGGCGGGAGCCGTCGTCTCGGGTGCGGGCGGTGCGGAACAGCAACTCGCCCAATTGAACCGAGGTGATGGGGGCGGCGTCGTCGAAGGCGCGGGTGGAGACGCGGTCTTCGATGGTGGCGGCCAGGCTCGGATCCGATACCCGCAGCGACACCAGGTCCGGCTTCGCCAAGGCGACCGGCTCGCCGTCGAATGACGCACGGCGCAAAGGTAATTCGGGGAACTGGCCGTCGGCCCAGCGGGTGGGGCCGAAGTCGTCCCAGGTCACCGTGCGGGCGCCGAGGGTGCTGCGGCGGTGGAACCACAGGTCGGGGGTGTTCCAGGAGCGGGTGGTGAACTCGCGCTCCTCCTCGTCGCCGTCGACCAGGAAACCGCACCACTGCAGGTCGGCCATGAACTGGGTCTTCACGGCGGCGGGGACCGGGGAATCGGCGGCGAGCGGGCCGTCGAGCAGGGCGAGCAGGCGGGGGTCGTGGATGCGCAGGTCGCACCACGACTGGGGGTGTTCGAGCACGAAGCCCTGGTTGTCGCGGTGCAGGACAGCGAATTTCGACAGGGTCGCCGACCAGGTGGGCAAGGCCACCGCGGGGCGCGGGGCGGGGTCGGCGAAGGGCCGGATGCTGTAGAGGTCGCGGCCGCCGTCGCGGACTGTCACCGATAGCCAGCCGCCGTCGGTGAGCTTGCGCATCAGGGCGGTGATGTCGTCGCCCGCCGCCGCGGTCGCCATCTCCGCCGCGGTCGCCGGGCCCTGGTTCAGGGTTTTCAGCGCCCGCAGCGCCCCCGCGCCCAGACCGGTCAGCTTCTCGTTGCGCGGCGGGTTCAGCAGCACCGCGCCGGCGGGAGTCGTGAGGCAGGTGACGCCCGCACGCAGGGCGAAGCGAGTCTGGGCGGGGTAAGCGGAGGCGAGCACGGTGAAATCCTCGGGGGTAGAACCGGTCTGGGCAGAACCTATTTCGCGGCGGCGGCGAAGGCGGGCTCGAGCTTATCCAGCATGTACGGCACCGACAGCGCGCTCGGCTGGTTGATCGCGCTGATCTCCTGCGTGGTCAGGAACACGACCGAACCCTTGCGCACCGACGGCAGATCGGCGTAACCCGGCAGCTGCCGGTACTTCTCGTCGAGGCCGGGGGAGTAACCGGCCAGCAGCAGGTCGGCGGTGAGCTCGTCGACCTTCTCCGGCGACAGCGCAAGGCGGCCCTGGTTGGCGGGCAGTGCGGTGAGGTTGGCCGGGATGCCCATGCCGAGTGCGGTGAACACCTTGGCCGAACCGTCGTTGGGGTCGGTCAGCACCATCAGCTGCGCGGGGCTCGCGAGCCAGGTGCTGGCGAAGGTCTTGCCCTTCAGGCCGGGGTTGGCGGTCGCGATGGCGGCGACCTTGTCGTCGACCTTCTTGATCACCGCGCTCGCGTCGGACTCCTTGTGCAGCACCTTGCCCAGCACGGTGACCTGGTCCTGCCACGGGGTGACGGCGTCCTTGGTCAGTGCGGGCAGGGTCGGGGCGACCTTGGACAGATCGTCGTAGGTCTTCTGATCGGCGATGAACGGGTCGACCAGGATCAGGTCCGGCTCGAGCGCCGCGACCTGCTCGGCGATATTGCCGGTGGTGTTGAGGGCGGTGGCGGTCTTCAGGGACTCCGGCGTCCACGGCGGGGTGCTCTTGGACACCGCGGAGACGTTGTCGATGTAGCCGACCGGGACCACGCCGAGCGCCAGCGAGCTGTCGAGCCACTGGTTGCCCAGCGCCACGATCTTCTTCGGGGTACCGGGGACGGTGGTCTCGCCGCGGGCGTGGGTGATGGTCACCGCTTCGCCCGATGCGGCCTCGTCCTCGGTGGAACCGCAGGCGACCACGCCAAAGGCGAGGGCACCGGCGAGCGCGGCAACCGCCGCGCGCCGCCAGCCGCGCGAAGTCCGAACAGTCGTCATGGGTGCACCCTCCGTAGAGCAAGTTCCAGCGTAAGTCAGCCTAGGCTAACCTACGTCGCTTTTCGGAGGGAAGCTGTGCCCCTAGAGCGCGACGCGCTGGTCCTGTGGCATGAACAGCTTGTCGCCTTCCTTCACCTCGAAGGTGGTGTAGAACTCGGCGATATTGCGAACCACCTGGTTGCAGCGGAACTCGTTGGGGGAGTGGGTGTCCTGCAAACCCTGCAGGGTCGCCTCCTCGGTCTGCTTGTCGCGCCACTGCCGCGCCCACGAGAAGAACATGCTCCGGAAGTCGGGCTGCTCGCCGGACCGCTGGGCCACCTTCTGATAGGCGGCCAGCGCGATCTGCAGGCCGCGCAGGTCGGCCAGATTCTCGCCGACGGTCAGCGCGCCGTTCACGTGCTGGCCCTCGGGCGCGCCCTCCGGAACGAGCACGTCGTACTGGGCGATGATCTGCTGGGTCTTGGCGCCGAACGCCGCGAGATCCTCGGGCGTCCACCAGTCGCGACGGTTGCCGTCGCCGTCGTACTTGGAGCCCTGGTCGTCGAAGCCGTGCCCGATCTCGTGGCCGATCGTGGAACCCACCGCGCCGTAGTTGACCGCGGCCTGGGCGTCCTTGTCGAAGAACGGGGGCTGCAGATAGGCGGCCGGGAAGACGATCTGGTTGGTGGTGGGGCTGTAGTAGGCATTCACCGTCTGCGGCGACATGCTCCACTCCATCTTGTCCACCTCGGTGCCGAGGCGCGCGAACGCGCGCTTGGACTCGAAAGCGTTGATGGCCAACAGGGATTCGATCAGTTTGCCGCGTGTGATCTGCACCGACGAGTAGTCGACCCACTTGTCCGGGTAGCCGATCTGGGTGGCGATCTTGTCCAGCTTGGCGATCGAGGCCTCGCGGGTGGGCTGGGTCATCCAGGTCGAATTGGTGAAGTTGTCGCGGTAGGCGGCGGTGAGGTCGGCGACCATCTCCAGCGCGCGCTCCTTGGCCGCGGGCGGGAAGTGCTTGTCCACGTACAGTTTTCCGAGCGGTTCGCCGAGGTTGCTGTCGACCACACCCACCGCGGAGCGCCACATCTCCGGCTTCTCCTCCAGCCCGCTCATCACCCGGCCGAAGAACTCGAAGCGCGCGTCGGCGATGGGCTTGGGCAGGAAGCGGGCATAGGAATCGGCCACGTGCATCTTGAGGTAGTCGCGCCACTGGGCGATGTCGACCTCGGCCCACAGCTGCGCGGCCGCGGTGACGAACGACGGCTGACCGACCACCATCTTGTCGAACAGCGACTTGGGCCGATCGGTCATCCCGGCCAGCCACGGATCCCAGTCGAACTGCGGGCCGAGCGCGGTGAGTTCCTGCCAGCTCATCAGGTTGTAGGTGGCGTCGGTATTGCGCAGGCGCACGCTGTCCCAGTGCGCGGCGGCGATCCGCTTCTCCAGATCGAGCATCCGCTGCGCCAACCCGGCCGGATCGGCAAGGCCGAGGCCGGCGGCCAGCTGCTGGAGGTAGGTCTGATAGGCCACGAGCTGGGCGGCGAACTCGGGCTTGCGGTAGTACTGCTCGCTCAGGATGAGCCCGGACTGGCCGACGCTGGGGATATAGGCCTTGGAGTTCTTGCGGTCGATGCTGATACCCATCCCGATCAGCCCGGCGATCGGCGCCTCGGCCATCACCCTCGCCAGCTCGGGCTTGCCCGCCGCCTTGTCGATCGCGGCGAACAGGCCGGTCAAGGGCGTGATACCGAGGCGTTCGATCTCATCGAGGTTCAGGCGCGCGTCGTAGAGATCCTTGATCTGCTGCGCCTCAGTGCCGTGCTCGGGATCGGAAATGCCCTCGATGATCGCGCGCAGCTGGTCCAGTGTCCGGTCGTTGGCATCGGTGATCGCGCCGACCGAGGCCTTGTCGGGCGGGAGCTGGTAATCGCGCAGCCAGGTGCCGTTGACATGGCGGTACAGGTCGTCCTGCGGGCGGATGGTGGGGTCGCCGCCGCCCAGGTCGACGCCGGTGAGCTGCACTTCGGGAGCGTCGGAGGAACACGACGCCAGCGCTGCGGCCACCGGGACCAGGCCCATGGCGATCAGGAATGCGCGACGATCCAACGACGGACGACCGGACGATGTCACAGATTGTTCCTTCCCCGATGCGATGCCCGCACCCCGATGCTTGTTGCGATCCAGCTCGCACAGGCTACCGGCGCGACGCTGTCTTCGGCGGGGTAGCGACGCAGGTCGACCCCGATTCGATTCGCCCTGGGGGTTCACCTACACTAGAACGGTTGCCTGCGGGAGCTATGCCCTCGCAATCCGGCAGTGAACCCCCAGTGGAAGGTATTTCCGCTGGCAGGCGCGCGTCCGGTGGGTAACTGACCATGTGCGTCGGGTCGGCAATCCGGCGTACGTATACATCCAGGTCCAGGAGGTGCTGAAGTGATTCAGCAGGAGTCGCGACTGCGCGTCGCCGACAACACCGGAGCGAAGGAAATCCTTTGCATCCGCGTGCTCGGTGGCTCGTCGCGTCGCTATGCCGGTATCGGTGACATCATCGTCGCCACCGTGAAGGACGCCATCCCCGGCGCCAACGTGAAGAAGGGCGACGTCGTCAAGGCTGTCGTCGTTCGCACGACCAAGGAGCGTCGTCGTCCGGACGGTTCCTACATCAAGTTCGACGAGAACGCTGCCGTGCTGATCAAGCCGGACAACGACCCTCGTGGCACCCGCATCTTCGGCCCGGTCGGCCGCGAGCTGCGTGACAAGCGCTTCATGAAGATCGTTTCGCTGGCCCCGGAGGTGCTCTGACTATGAAGGTGCACAAGGGTGACACCGTGCTCGTCATTTCGGGCAAGGACAAGGGCGCCAAGGGCAAGGTCATTCAGGCCTTCCCGGCGACCGGCAAGGTTCTCGTCGAAGGCGTGAACCGCATCAAGAAGCACGTTGCGGACTCCGCGAACCAGCGTGGCGCGTCCTCGGGTGGCATCGTCACCCAGGAAGCCCCCATCCAGGTTTCCAACGTGATGGTCGTCGACTCCGACGGTAACCCGACTCGCGTCGGCTACCGCACCGACGAAGAGTCCGGCAAGCGCGTCCGGATCTCCCGTAAAAACGGGAAGGACATCTGACATGACCACCTCTGAGCAGACTCAGCCCCGGCTGAAGGCGCGCTACCGCGCCGAGATCAAGGACGCGCTGAACGGCGAGTTCGAATACGCCAACGTGATGCAGATCCCCGGCGTCGTCAAGGTCGTCGTGAACATGGGTGTCGGCGACGCCGCCCGTGACGCGAAGCTGATCAACGGTGCCGTCAAGGACCTCGAGCTGATCACCGGCCAGAAGCCCGAAATCCGTAAGGCCACCAAGTCGATCGCGCAGTTCAAGCTGCGTGAGGGCATGCCGATCGGCGCGAAGGTCACCCTTCGTGGCGACCGTATGTGGGAGTTCCTGGACCGTCTCGTGTCCATCGCGCTGCCCCGTATCCGCGACTTCCGCGGCCTGTCGCCGAAGCAGTTCGACGGCAACGGCAACTACACGTTCGGCCTCAGCGAGCAGTCGATGTTCCACGAGATCGACGTGGATTCCATCGACCGCCCGCGCGGTATGGACATCACCGTGGTCACCACCGCGACCAACAACGAAGAAGGCCGCGCGCTGCTGAAGCACCTCGGCTTCCCGTTCAAGGAGAACTGAGCACATGGCTAAGAAAGCACTGCGCATCAAGGCGGAGGCCAAGCCTAAGTTCGCCGTCCGCGCCTACACCCGCTGCCAGCGTTGCGGTCGCCCGCACGCGGTCTACCGCAAGTTCGGCCTGTGCCGTATCTGCGTCCGCGAAATGGCGCACCGCGGTGAGCTCCCGGGCGTGCACAAGAGCTCCTGGTGAGCTTGCGCTCCTCGTGAGCGCACCCGCCTAGGCGAATATCGTACGAAGGCACGGACTTCCGATGGGAGTCCGTGCCTTCGCGCGTTCAGAGGTCGTCGATCATCGACCTGGCGTGCTCGCGTCCCAGTTCACGTCGTCCGACGTGATCGAGTTCGGCGAAGCTCAGCGGTGAGAGCGTCAGGCGGATCGTTGTGCGAACAGATCGGCGATCACAAGTGCGAGCGCGGAACTCGCACATCCAATAGTCGTTTTCGAGGTCAGGCTATGAGCTTCGCCCCGAACGTCGTTCACGACAGCCCCGGCTTCCCGCGCCAGGAGGACGCCCGCGGCCGTATCCCACGGCTTGTTCGCCAGGATCACGCAGACATCGGTCCGCCCCTGGGCGAGCCAAGCAAGGTCCAACGAGGCCGAGCCGAGCATCCGAATGCGTTCAGCTCGACCAGCAAGGGCCGCCGTGACTCTGAGACGTTCGGCGTTCTTGCTTGCCGCCTCCCGCCCGACCGCATAGTCGCCGATGGACACCATCGCCGCCGAGAGATCCTCGACACCACTGGCAATCATTGGTTCGTCGTTGACGAATGCACCGCCACCGGCGACCGCGTGATAGGCATGGCCGAGGAAGGGAGCGCTGATAGCAGCGACAACTGTCTCATCGCCTCGCAGGAGCGCCAAAGAGACCGCGCACAGTGGGATGCCGTGGACGAAGTTCGACGTGCCGTCGATCGGATCCAGCACCCAGCGGTACTCGCCGCCGGCATTATGCCCAGCTGTCTCCTCTCCGAGAAACGCGAACTCCGGTGTCGCGGCGGCAAGGTACGCCTGGACCTTTCGCTCGATCTCGAGGTCCAAATCGGTGACGTAGTCCCGATCTCCTTTGAGTCGGACGACAGCCGGGCGTGCTGATTCCAACATTCCTGCGCCGATCGCCACAGCCTCACGCGCGATCGCCAGCGCATCCCGACTCTCAACCATCAACAGCCTCCACCGCACCCGACCACAGCGCCTCGAATGCTCCGGTGAAGGTGGCGTAGAGGCCACCAGCCTCTGCCTCGATCACGAAGGCCGGCGATTCCACGCCACGCGCCATCGGGAGGTATGGCTGGAAGACACAAGTTCCGTCAACCACCATGATGTTGAATCGGGCGGGCCCATCGTAGGTCCGAATCATCAGCGTTCCTGGAAGATTCTCGGTCGTGACCTGCTGGCTTATCCGGCGCAGCGCAGCGATATTGAGGCCGGTCAGCGCTGCGAGAGTACCTGCGGGCTGACCTTCTTCCCGCTCCCGATCTGAGGTATGCCGACTGCGGGGATCGAGGAACATGCACCGGATCACGGCACCGGACCGTAGCAACTCCACAATCTCTGAGTCCGGGTACTGCTGGCAGAACAGATTCAACGAGATGCCAGCCAGATCTATCGTCGTTGCATCCGAGAACAGTTCCGCCGGAGGCAAACTCCCGAACAGCTCACCTCGCGTTGCGAAAGTCTGGACGGAGGCCCCAGTTCCGGGACCGAAATCGCCGGCACGGCGCCGAGGGGAAATCCCTTGTGTCCCATCAGATTCAGCGAACAACTCTGCCGCCGTATACCCGGGGAACATCGCCTCGAGAATCCGGCAGTGATGCGGGTAGGGAAGGCCGGTGACGTTCCCCGACAGCCATCGATAGAACTGGGCCTTCCGCGGACCGGCGCCGACGAGGCCGGGCTCCACGCGCCGCGCGACCGCGTTGTACTCACGATCAAACGCGCTGTGCGTCTGTAGGTGCTTCAACTGGAGCAAAGCCTTCAACGTAACCATGAGCTTGCCTCCTCCCCGAACGCCCGCGATTGGGCCGATCCTACGGGTGCGGGTGACGCAGAACAACCCGCTGAGCACGTAAATGATCCACAGATCGGACAGGACGGTAGTACCTGAGACGATCACGGACATCGGCGGCGACGCGGCCGGACTCCACGTCGAGGCACCTTGCTGGGTACGTAAACCCCCAGGAGGAGCCAATGATGTCGACAACTCTCGCTGAGGCGCTGGTCCTACGCCTACTGCAACCCGGAGGACAACTCACCGACCGCCAGATCGCCGCCGACACCGGGCTCTCCATCCGGCGAACCCGACGCGCACTGCGAGCGCTCCACCACACCGGGTTCCTCCGGCAACCTCCGCATCGGCAGGCGTGGGAGCTATCGATGTCTGGCCACGCCTACACGAAGGCTCCCTCCGGACAGGCCATGCTCGATGTGCCTCGATCGGTGATCACAGGATGAAACCCACCGCCATCGGCTACCTCCGCTCCGACCTGTCCGGCGCGGCACAGAACTGGGATGAGATCCGCCTACGATCGCTGGCGAAGCGGTATGGCTACGACCTTGCCAAGACCATCGTGTTCACCGCTCGAACGGCCGACCCCCTCAGCGGACTCATCACCATCGTCCGGCGAATCAACGCCGAAGCGGTCTTCGTTCCTCATCGGCGGCATCTCGGCGTCGAGATGCCACTCACACTGGTCAGCACCTGCGACGTGATCACTGTCGACGACGAAAACACCTATGCAAGATCGTATTTCGCGAATCATGACCGCACGGTCGCTCCGTGATCCGCGAAGAATCCGGGACCTCCAGATCGGCCGAATGTTCGTGTGGCACCACCGGCGCGAGGACCGCGCCGCGGCTCGTGATCAACTTCCCGACGAAGCGACACTGACGCTCGGCCAGAGCTTCATAGAGCGTATGACATACGGGTGTACGATTGGTGAAGCATTTCGGTGCGCTCAGGTGTCCACATAAAGGGAGCTGAATTTATTTCGAGGCTGCCCGCACGGCGAATCGCCCAAACATCTCCGGATTCCAAGAAGTATACGATCATGTCATCGGACGTCGCCGCAAGCAGTTTGGTCGCAATGAACAATATATCGGTGACTTGAGCATCTAGGCTTTCGGTTTTATTCAATCTAAAAAAGATCGATACTGTCGGCTTGAATCCGAATTGCTCCTCTATGGGGTCTCCCCATGCTGGAGATCGGGCGGTGCTTACGCGAATATACAACCCCCGTTGAACCGAAATGCCATCGATGAGGCTGTCCACAGTTGCCCGATCAGAAATTTCGCCCGAGAGGCAGATCGAGTTCACCGATGCGGCAATTTCTGACACGCTTCGATCTGTTGCGACGGCCACCATGTAGTCGAGTGCCATTCAGGTCTCCATTGTGTGGTATTTAGGGAAAGACCGGGACTACGTTACCAGACTTGTCGATGACCAGAACCTCCTGCAGACCCTGGACCGGCCACTGCTTCAATTGATTCGCTACGGCTTCCGGACTTGCGCTGCTGTCACTGAGGTTGAGGACAATCCTTTCGGTTTGTCCCGAAGATACCTTCTCATCGATGACACCCGCTATATTCCTCACGTTGCCCGTCGATGGTGAGTAGCAATCAAAGACTTTGCCTTCTATTTTATAGTCTGGATTCTTGTCGCCGGGAACCGACGGATTCTGTTCAACTTGATAGCCCTTATCCGCAAGAATGCTGGCGGATTCATTTTCGCGTGTGAGTGATCGAATATTGTTGGGATCTTTGTCGTTCGGGTTGATGTAAGTCGTCGAGCCGGACGGTTTACCTCCGAGTGTTCCGGTCGGTTTAATAGTAGAACTCTCGTCGCCACCCTTCTCAGTGTTCGTGGCAGTGATCACTATCGGCAGCTCGACAATGGTCAGAAGATCGCCGTTTGTCAGCGTGGCGGTGGTGAAAGTGAGGGTGCTGAGGGTGGCGAGGAATGTGTTGGCAGGCCCGGCTATGGCCCAAGCCGCGTCGTTCAGGAAGTCGATATCTATCTCGACTTTGTTGTCGTTGGGTGACTGCGACTGCTGCTTGCTCGGCGCCTTTTCCTTCGCTGGCTGCTCTTTGACATTTATCATCGAACGCCCGATCGATATGGCGGTAACCACAACTACCGCTGCGAACTGCGTATTGATGTCCGCGCGCATTTTGGTCAAGGCCACGTTGTGGGCTTCGACTGCGTTGGCGATGTCATGAGCGGCGGTACGGATTTCGCGGAGTTTTTCAGCGAGCTTGCGAAGGTTTGCTACATGGTTCGGGATGTCGTCCGGGACTTTGGGTCCGAAGCCTTGTTCCAGCCCTGAGGCGACGGTTAGTAGCCGTGCCACGCCGTATTCGAGGGGGTCTGAATTGGCGAAGGTCTTCCACATGGTCGCGGAGCGTGCAAGTTTGTCGGTATCCCCGTCGGGGACTTGGCCGCCGGTGACAAGCGTGGTGACCTTGTCCTGCAGTTCGGTCCAGTCTGTCTGAAGCCCGTTGGAATAGGCTCCTGACGACGCGATACCGACTACCGCGCCCGCGCCGTAGGGTAGCTCGGACGGGATGCTGGTGGGCAACGATGGTGGGGCGCCTTTGTTGGTACTGCGGTTGGCTGTGTATTCCCCGGACTTCCAGTTGTAGCTGGACGCTGTCAGTATATCCCCGAAGTGTTGCAGGGCTCGCGCGAAGTTGGTCGCGACCATTGTCAACGCGGCGGCACGGTCGTCGTAGGCTTTCGACCACGACTTGACTGCTTCATAGCCGCCGGCCATCGCGCTTGTTTCTAAGAGTACGGTTTGCGGCGTTTCGTAGACGGTTTGGAATTTCTTCGACAAGTCGTAGCATGCCGTGGCCGCGCTGTCATAGGACTGCGGCGAGACTGCGCCCATAGAAGTCAGCCACCGCTCATTCTCAAGTTGGCTTCCGCTGCCGCACTGTAGGCGTCGCGGGCTTTGACGGCGGCGTTGTACATCTGGGTGAGTCCTTCAATTACCGTGGCAGCCCCGGTAGCCCATTCTCGGTAGGCTTCCTCTTGGGCATCAGCGGCGGCCCCCTGCCAGTTTTGCTGAATGGAGGCGATTCGGTTGTTGATGCCGTCGAGGCTTTCGGTGAGGAAGCCGATGAATCCATTGGCGCGGCTGATGAGCTGGTCCAACTCATCGATGTCGAAGGTGAAGTCGCGGGAGTCGTCCATCACATGTTCAACTGCGGTAGGTCGAGCGAACTCAAAGTATCGGAGTTCGAGACGTCTTGACTGACAACGGCTTTGCTCGCGATGCCCAGGAGTTCGCCCATCGTCGTGAGGGCGTTCAGTACGTCTGCGGCACCCTTCTTGGTTTCAGTCCAGCCGTCCCCGAATGCCTCCGCCGCCGCACCGCTCCAATTATCCAGGACAGTCGATACCTCGCGGTCGAGTGTGCCGAGCCCGTTGATCAGGGATTCCGCGACCTGCTGGATATAGACACCGGCATCGGTCACCTCGCCCGGCACCATCGCGAAAACTGTTCCAGACGTATCGTTTTCACCTGCCACGTGTCCCCCGTTCTCAGACCATCGGAGCCAGCCTAGTCACGGCAGCGTGGAGCAGCAACAGACGAGGTTTCAACCAAAGGAATCGAGTCCAGCCAGTACCGCGGGTGTCACCGGTGGGTCATCGAACGCACCATCGCCTGGCCTGGTGGCTATAACCGGCTCTTGATTCGCCACGACCGCAAGGTCATTGCGGCCTTCCCGGCGACCAACAACGAAGAAGGCCGCGCGCTGCTGAAGCACCTCGGCTTCCCGTTCAAGGAGAACTGAGCACATGGCTAAGAAAGCACTGCGCATCAAGGCGGAGGCCAAGCCTAAGTTCGCCGTCCGCGCCTACACCCGCTGCCAGCGTTGCGGTCGCCCGCACGCGGTCTACCGCAAGTTCGGCTTGTGCCGTATCTGCGTCGTGAAATGGCGCACCGCGGTGAGCTCCCGGGCGTGCACAAGAGCTCCTGGTGAGCCCGCGCTCGGAGTGAGCGCACCCGCCTAGGCGAATAACGAAGCAAGGCACGGACTCTCAACTGAGAGTCCGTGCCTTCGCGCGTTTGTCGTGACTTCAGTCGATGCGTTGAACAGGCTGCCCGGTGAGGCGGGCGAACCGACGCGGTGAACTCGGTACTCGGCGGGCAGCATCGGTACACGCGGACATACAACCACCGCGCAGGCACTAGTGTGTCACGCCTGAAATAAGCCAGATAAATTGTTAGCCTGTTTGCGTGTCGAATCGTGGGCCTTCTGCTGTTGAGATCGTTGTGTCCGAC
>NZ_JBHXNK010000012.1:0-54616 GCF_042719755.1 Nocardia sp. NPDC058519
AGCAGTCTCACATCGGCGCGATCACTCACGCACCGCTGCGGCAACCAACGCGGCACTGCCATCGGTGCCGCATCCCCTTGGAATCAATCATCTAGGCGATGCGGCCGACAAGATCGGTACCGTGGAATGCCTCTATCTCCCTTCGCAACCGCGATTCCGTTCGGCGCAGTGCCGATTTCGCGGCCGCGTCGACGAGGCCGTGGCACAGGCGGCCGAACATGCCGCGTGGTGGTGGATAGTCGGCTTCGGAGGTCAGGACAGACCGTTCGTAGCCGAGTGGATCGAAGCGCAGGGTAACGGTTCCGTATACCCGCCCACGCAGGGTATACCCGATCACGGCATTGCGCCGGTATTCGGTGATCTCCACCGATGATCGCAGCGGAATCACCCCGAACAACCGGACTTTTACCGCGAACGCGGCGCCCAACCCCTGATCCGGTTCGCCGAGCGACTCGACGCCGGTGACGCCGAACATCCACTGCGGCCCGTGACGGAAATCCTCGGCGTAGGCGAAGGCAGCGTCGACCGGTGCGCCGACGTCACACGCAAATCTGATGTGGCCCATCGGCCCTCCCTGATCCGGATGGGTTCTCACCCAACGCGTACAGGAGCTAAAAGTACTACAAATCTCCTATTTATTTGGCGGAATTGAGTTGTTCGACCAGGTATTTCGCGATCGGCATCGCCGACGTGGCGGCCGGGGAAGGCGCGTTGAGCACGTGGATCGAGCGCGGCGTGCGTTCGATGAGAAAATCGTGCACCAGCGTCCCGTCGCGCAGCACCGCCTGTGCCCTGATCCCCGCGCGGTGCCCGAGCAGATCGCCGGTGGTGAGTTCGGGGCAATATTTGCGGCATTCGGCGAGGTAGCCGCGCTTGAACACCGAATTGCGGAGCTCGCGCACTCCGGTGGCGAGGTGGTCGCGGGCCACCCGGCGCACGCCGGCGAAGCTCAGCACGTCGATGGCGTCGCGCCGGTTCACGCTGCCCTTGCGGTAGCCCTCCCTCGACAGTCCGAGCACCGCGTTCGGGCCAACGGTGAGTTCGCCGTCGATGGTGGGACTGAGGTGAACGCCGAGGAACGGCAGCGCGGGGTCGGGCACCGGATAGATCAGCGTGCGCACCAGATCCGATCGCTCGGCGGGGAGCCGGTAGTACTCGCCACGGAACGGCACGATGCGAAAGTCGGTGTCTATCCCTGCCTTTCGTGCCATCCGGTCGGCTTGCAAACCCGCGCAGACGATCAGCGTGCCCGCGGTGACCGAGCCGCTCTGGCCCGAAACCGTGACAGCTGAGACGTTCTCGGTGATCGCGTCGACGGCGGTGCCGAGCAGGATCTCTCCGCCCATCGCCTCGACCTGAGCCGCGAGCGCGGCGGTGATCTTCGTGTAGTCGATGATGCCGGTGGCGGGCACGAACAGCGCTCCGACGCCGGCGATCCGGGGTTCGCGGCGCCGCAGCTCGGCCGCGTCGATAGCCTCGACCTCCACGCCGTTGGCGATCGAGCGCTCGTAGAGCGCGAGCATCCGCTCGTGTTCGGCGGAATCGGTGGCTACCAGCAACTTTCCGCATTCGCGGAACGGAATGTCATGGGCCGCGGCGAATTCCTTCGTCCACTGCGCACCGGCCCGGCACAGCCGTGCCTTCAGGCTGTCCGGGGGGTAATAGATCCCGGAGTGGATGACGCCGCTGTTGTGCCCGGTCTGATGCGCGCCGAGCGAAGCTTCCTTCTCGATGAGAACCAGGCTCGCCCCGGGATGCTCGGTCAGCAGCCGATGCGCGGTGGCCACGCCGACGATGCCGCCGCCGACCACACAGAAGTCGTACGCACCGCTCGAGGTGCCGCGAGGAGTCACACGTAGACGGTAGTCGCCGGTTCCTCGGTGGACGCCCGCGGTTCCTCGGCTGCACCGTCGCCCTCGACTGGTGTCGCGGCCTCGGTGTCCGACGGTGTTCCCTCGACCCGCAGCGTGTGGCTGCCGAGGCCGGGGTCGGACAGCACGAACACCAATTCGCCACGGCGCGCGTCGAATTCGGTGTGCAGTGCGGTCACCGCGGCCGGATCCACGGTCAGGCCGAGGTATTTCGCCGCCACCGTCACCAGGTTCGTGTCGACGGTGAACGCCAAGCCTTCGTTGCGCGGCGGTGCCACCTGCGCGCCGACATAGGTGCCGCCGATTCCCACCCGCCCGGTCAGCGGCGAATTGTTCGGTCGCGCACCGACTCCGGATTGCAGCGCGGTGACCGGCGTGCGCGTGGCGGCGGGTACCGAGCGCTCGGTGGCCAGCGTCGGCCCGACGGACATGGCCAGCTCGACGCCGTATTCGCGTGGTGCGGAGTCCTCGACCGAGAAGGGCCGGTGGTGGTTGGGGTTCGGCGTCGGGACCGGGGCCGCGTACTCCCGCGCGGGCGGCGGCATGTGATTGACGATGTAGGCGCCCGCGCCCACGGTGAGGCAGAGGCTGGCGGCGCCGGAGAAGACGATCGCGGACAGGCGCACGATCTGAGCAGGTCGATGTGGCGTCACGATGCGGTTCCCTCCTGTGGCTGTGGGTATACCCGAGTTGAACGGGCCCGCATCGTTGAAAGCCACGTGCTGTTTCCACGTTACGTGGTGGGCCGCACAGTAACCGCCCCACTGCTGTGAGATCAGAGCCACATCCGAAACGAAGCCGTATCACTCCTAGTCGGGGCGGGTTTTCGCATGGGCAAGTGTTTCTCACACCGCCCAACGGGTAACTGAAGAGAGCAGGCGAGCGTCATTCACGACTGCCACGGCGGTCAACCCCGGCCAACGAAGTCCGGGGCAGTCGGCACGAATGGCGCTCTGAGACTGACGCTCGCCTGTTCGTATCCCGACTTCAGGCGAACTGGCCTGCGGTGCGGCCTGATCCGGGGGGACCTGCGAAGGCTTGGGCGATGCCGAGCCAGTGGTCGGCGTCGGGGCCCGTGGTTGTCAGGGCGGTGTCTTCGCGGTGGCGGCGTTGGGTGGCTACCAGGCAGAAGTCGATGGCGGGGCCGGTGACGCGCTGGGGGGCGTCTTCGGGGCCCCAGGTCCAGAGGGTGCCGTCGGGGGCGGTCAGTTCGACGCGGAATTCTTCGGCGGGGCCGGATTCGCCGTTGACCAGGTAGGCGTAGTTGCGCGCGCGGACGCTGATGTGGGCGACGGTGCGCAGGCGGGCCGTGGGGACGCGGGTAGCGCCGAGTGCGTCGGCGACGTCCTGGCCGTGGGCCCAGGTTTCCATGATGCGGGCCGAGATCATCGACGCGGCGCTCATCGGCGGGCCGAACCACGGCAGTTTGGTGCCTGCGGGGACGGCGGCCAGTGCGGCGATGAGCTGATCGCGGCCGGTGCGCCAGCGGACCAGCAGGTCGGCGGGCGGGGTCTGCGCGAGTTCCTCGGCGCCTTCGTCGACGAGGGTGAATGCCCGCGACGCGGCCTCGGCGAGGAACGCGGCGAAGGCCTCGCCGTCGGTCGCGGCGATCACCGATACCTCGTCGGTCCAGGTCAGGTGGGCGATCTGGGTGGCGATATCCCAGCGTGGCGCGGGTGTCGGTGTCTTCCACTGCTCGGGGGCCAGCGGTGCGACCAGGTTTTCCAGATCCGCGCATTCGGCGGCGTAATCGTCGAGCAGCGCTGCGAGGTCAGCCATGGAGTTCCCTTGCCGATCATGGCGCGACCCGGTGCCGGTGCGCCGTCGTCACCAAGAGTCGCAGCGACCGTGAAAAAATGCAAGCACGCGTGCTTGTTATTCGAAAACTACCAGCCGAAGGTCAGGAGGTGGAGTGCGCCGACACCGATACCCAGCGCCCCACCGTGCAGATACAGCAGCCACGCGTCCTGTTCGACCGACGCGTAGAACATCTCCATGAACTCGCCGGGCGTCAGCGTCCGCAGCTTGCGCGCGGCGAAGTCGTCGATCTTCTTCGCCTGTTCCAGCACGAACTGCTGGTCTTCGATCATCGTGCGCGCCGAAACCAGCCCGGCGCCTGCGCCCGAGACCGCCAGATTCTCGAACTGCTTCTTGCCCATCGCGGCTCGCACCATGAACGCGGTCGCACCGAGCTGCTTGTGGATCTCCTCCGACACCACCCGTTCGATGAGCTGGCGGGTCTTGTCTCCGTTCGGCCCTTCCAGGAGCTCGTTGGACAGGTTCTCCACGGTCAGCACCTGGTAGGCCAGGATGTGGGCGAGGTCGGTGGCGGCCTGGGGCTGGCGCTTGGCCAGCAGTGCCTGACGCCACAGGTACTTGTAGCGCGGCTGCGGGTCGCCGGGTTCGAACACCATCTTGATCGCGATGACGTTCACCGTCACACCGATCATCGCCGAGGAGAACAGCACGATCACCCACGCCGGAATCGCGCCGAAGTAGGGAATCTGCGAGTGCACGTGCAGGTACAGCGCCAGGATCAGGCCGAACGGCGCACCGAGCAGACCGATCCGCGCCATGAACTTGAGCTCGGGTGCGGCGATGGTGGTGGTCAGGTCCTTGAGGATGGCCGGGTTCTTCTCCAGGTACCTGATCACGAAGTTCTTCACATCGAGCAGCTGGTCGATATTGTCGCCCAGGCTCTCGAACGCGCGCCGGCACAGCGCGGGCAGGTTCCGGTCCACCCGCTGGTAGATGGCCTGTTTCACCTGTCGGGGCAGCGAGCGCCACAGGTCGGGGTTTTCCCGGTACATGATCTCGTCGACGATCGGCTGCACCTGATCGCGCGCCCGTTCGGCGAGGTAGTCGCCGATCCCGTCGAGGTCGAGTTCGTGGATGAAATCGCGCGGGCTGCCGATCCGCATCAGTGCCTTGTCCACGCAGATGCTGGCCATCTTCTCCGCGCGGGCCGGGATGAAGCCCTGGAAGCCGAGCATGCGCCCGTCGCCGGAGAACGTCGGCAGCACCTGGACGCGCCGCGGTAGATAGGGATACAGCACATGCAGCAGCGGGACCCGGAAGCCCTTGAAGTACAGCGGCCAGAACAGCATCAGCACGCCGGTCCAGTTGGTGAGCCAGCCTGCGAGCGCGCTGAAGATCGGAAAACTGACCAGCTCGACGACGAATTTCGACTGCCCCGTCAGATCTTCCCAGTCGATGAACAGTCCGGAGGCCAGTGTGGTCATCGAGGAGCCCCCTAGTGCTGACGCGCGAAAAATGTGCAGAACGTGAGGATAAGGCAACCATATTCTGCCCGGTCGTGATGGGGTGTCAACGCAAGTCGGGGCGTCCGAGGGCCTGGTGATCGGCCGTCGGCGCTACGCTGGCAAGGCTGTCGTATGCGTCACCGAATTCTTCCCCGTCGCCTGTGCAAAGGGAGTCGCTGTGAGCATTGTTCCGAAGAATCATTTCGAGCGTCCGGTCGCTGTGATCGGCGGTGGCACGTTGGGCAGACGGATCGCGCTGATGTTCGCCACCCGTGGTGGCGAGGTCCGCATCATCGATCCCAACGGTGAGGTCGGCAACGCGGCCGTGGCCTTCGTGGAGAATCAGCTACCCGATGTGGCGGCCACGGTGCCGAACGGCAAATCGGGCACCGCCGAGTACGTGCCCGACCAGGCCATCGGCGTGAAGGGCGCGTGGCTGGTGGTCGAGGCGGTACCGGAGGTCCTCGATCTGAAGAAGAAGGTCTTCGCCCAGCTCGACGACGACACCGATGCCGATGCGATCGTCGCCTCGAACTCGTCGTCGTACGCGAGCCGGTTGTTCACCGAGGGCCTGAAAACCAGCGACCGGATGCTCAACACCCACTTCTACATGCCGCCGCAGTCGACGGTGCTCGACGTGATGTCGGACGGCAACACGTCCCAGGAAACCCTCGACTTCGTCCTGAAGACCTTCCCGGAGTACGGCCTGCACCCGTTCCTGGTGCGCAAGGAGTCGACCGGATTCATCTTCAACCGCATCTGGGCCGCCATCAAGCGCGAGTCGCTCGAGGTGGTCTACGAAGGTGTGTCGACACCGTCGGACGTCGATGAGATGTTCTCGCGGAATTTCGGCACCGCGGCGGGTCCGTTCCGGATGATGGACCAGGTGGGTCTGGACGTGGTGCTCGATATCGAGCAGCACTACGACCAGGAGAACCCGAACCTGCCGAAGGGCCCGGTCGAGCTGCTGAAGAAATATGTCGACGCGGGCAAGCTCGGGGTGAAGACCGGCGCGGGATTCTATGACGACTACCCGAAGCCGAATCAGGGCTGAGCCCATGACCGAAATAGTGGCATTGGATCTCGAAGCCGGTGTGATGCACGCTGTTTCGCTCGACGGCAAGCAGGTGCGCACCGTTGTCGGCGGTCTCGATCGGTGTCCCGCCGGTGTCGTCGTCGACAAGCTGCGTGGCCATATCTATTGGACCAATATGGGCACACCCGACGCGCGTCCCCAGCGTGGCGCCGAGCCGGAGTTCTTCTCCCGCAACGGTTCCATCGAACGGGTCGACCTCGACGGCGGCAACCGCACCACGATCGTCCCGATCGGCGCCTTCACCACCGGCAAGCAGCTCACCGCCGATTGCGAAGGGGGAAGGCTGTATTGGTGTGATCGCGAGGGCATGCAGATCCTCACCTGTGACCTGAACGGTGACGACCTGCACGCCCTCGTGGTGACCGGCCACGGCGATATCGATGCCGATGTCGAACGCAACTGGTGCGTCGGCATCTGCCTCGACCTCGACCGCCGCCTGCTCTACTGGACCCAGAAGGGCGCGGCCAAAGCCGGCGACGGCCGGATCTTCCGCGTTCCCATGGATCTGCCACCCGGCGCGGATCCCGCCGCCCGCACCGATATCGAACTGCTCTGGGAGAATCTGCCGGAGCCGATCGATGTCGAACTCCACGGTGTCGGCGTTCTCGTCTGGACCGACCGTGGCGCCGCGCCCCACGGCAACGCGCTGTACGAAGCTCAGGTCCAGCCGGAGGTCGGAACCCCGACGATCATCTCCACCGGCTACCACGAGGCGATCGGGGTCACCGGGTTTCGCTTCCCGCTTCTATGTGAGCGATCTCGGCGGCACGATCCGCCTGGTAGATGTCGGCACCGGTACCGATACCGACCTGGTCCGGATCGGCAGCCCGCTCACCGGCCTCGCGCTGGCCGACCTGTAGCGCCGCGGTTCCGTCATGAACCGCACCGAAATCACCCGCCGCCTCTACTGACTGCGAACCGCTCGTTCGGTCTCTGAGTCAAGCGTCCGAGAACTGCGGCGCCCGCCGCCGGAGATCCAGTTACAGTGACCGAGCAGATGGTCAGCGTTATTGGGAGGGAACCCGGTGGAGCAGGTATTCCAGGTCGACTTACGCGGCATCGTCGATCTGTTGAGCCATCACCTGTACGGCAGTCCACGGGTCTACGTTCGCGAGTTGCTGCAGAACGCGGTCGACGCCATCACCGCGCGCCGCGCCATCGACCCGCAGGCTCGTGCGCAGGTGCGGATCGAGACGCCCGCGAGCACCGGTGACGGCACCATCCGCGTCCACGACAGCGGTGTCGGCCTGACCGAGGCCGAGGTGCACACCTTCCTCGCCACGATCGGCCGCAGCGGCAAGCGCGACGACCTCGGTTTCGCCCGGCACGAGTTCCTCGGCCAGTTCGGTATCGGCCTGCTGTCGTGCTTCCTGGTCGCCGACGAGGCCCAGGTTCTCACCCGATCGGCGCGCGGCGGTCCGACGGTGCGCTGGACCGGTTTCGCCGACGGCCGCTACCGCGTGGAGCCTGCCGCACAGGAACGCGACGAACCAGGCACCACCGTGATCCTCGCGCCCCGCCGCGGCGCCGAGCAGTGGCTCACCCCGACGACCGTGGTCGAGCTGGCCCGGCTGTTCGGCAGCCTGCTGCCTTTCGAGGTCACCGTCGACGGCCAGTCGATCACCGAGCCCGAAGTACCGTGGCGCGCGACCCATCCCACTCCTTCGGACCGCACGAACGCGCTTGCCGCGTACGCGGAGGACACCTTCGGCTTCACCCCGTTCGCGACCTTCGACCTCGCCTGCGCCGAATCCGGCGTCACCGGTGTGGCTTTCGTGCTCCCGCAACCGGTCAACCCCGCGGCCAAGGCCGGGCACCGCGTCTACCTCAAGCGAATGCTGCTGGCGGAGAGCGTCACCGGGCTGCTGCCCGACTGGGCATTCTTCGTCCGCTGCGTGGTCGACACCACCGAGCTGCGCCCCACCGCGAGCCGCGAAGCCCTCTACGAAGACGACCTGCTGGAGAGCACAAGGGAAGCGCTCGGCAACCGGATCAGGGACTGGCTGGTGGAACTTTCCACCTCCGATCCCGCCGCGCTGCACCGCTTCCTGCGCATCCACGACCTCGGCGTGAAGGCACTCGCCCTGCACGACGACGACATGCTGCGCCTGGTCGACCGCTGGCTGCCGGTGGAGACCAACGCGGGCCAGATCCCGCTCGCCGAATTCCGCCGCCGCTTCGGTGCCGTCCGCTACACCCCGTCGGTGGAGGAGTTCCGCCAGCTCGCCGCGGTGGCGAGCGCCGCGGGCATCGGCCTGGTGAACGGCGGCTACTCCTACATCACCGACATTCTCGAGCGCCTGCCCGCGATCGATCCCGAAATCCGCGTGCTCCGTCTGGATCCCGCCGAACTCGCCACCCATTTCGACCTCGTCGATCCGGCCACCGAGCTCGCGCTCCGCCCCTTCCTGACCACCGCCCAGCGCGTGCTCGACCGCCTGGAATGCGAGGTCGTGCTGCGCACTTTCGATCCGCCGTCGCTGGCCGCGCTGTATCTGCTCGACCGCGACGCCCAGCACCGCGCCGAACTGCGCGCCACCCGCGAGGTCGCCGACGAACTGTGGGCTGATGTACTCGGCGCCTTCGACACCGACCAGGCGGGCGACCGTCCGCAGCTGGTGCTCAACTACCGGAATCCGCTGGTACGCCGCATCACCGGGCTCGCCGATGCCCGCTTGGTGACGACGGCGGTCGAGGCTCTCTACAGCCAGGCGCTGCTGCTCGGTCAGCATCCGATGCGGCCGGTCGATACCGCGCTGCTGAACAAATCATTCGTCGGGTTGCTCGACTGGGCGGTTCACGATCCACGGGGAGAGCTCTGATGTCGGAAGCCGCCAACACCCCCGACGACCTACAAAGGCTGCTGTTCCAGGCATACGACATGCCCTACGGCGACGCCAAAGACGCACTGCTGGAACAGGTTCTGCGCCATGCCGAGGCAGGCGCCCACAGCACGCTCGCGTTCCACGTTCGCATGGCGATGGTCGACGCGTACGGCCACGGGATGAGCCCGGCCAAGTTGTTCGTCCCGTTCGCTCGCTGCCTGGCCGAATACGATCGCGACCCCGGCGCTCATGAATCGTGGGTGGCGCCGTCGCTGCGGTGGAAGTTCAAGACCGCGGTGGGCGCGATGACGAAATTCCCCGAGGTGCCGAAGGATCGGGCGCTGGCCGCCCTCGATCAGATGGAACGGCGCTACCGGGTCGAGGGCCAGAGCCTGAACGCGGTCTACGGCCGCAGGCACCGCGTGGCCGAACACGTCGGCGATCTCGCCGCGGCGGCCGAGTGGTACGAAAGATGGTGCACCACACCGCGCGACGAGAATTCCGACTGCGAGGGCTGCGACCCGACCAACCGCGTCTCCTGGCTCGCGAGCCAGGGCCGCGACGCCGAAGCCGTCGAGCTGGCCGCACCGGTCCTCGCCGGTGAACTCGGCTGTTCCGAGCAACCGCAGCTCATCCTGACCGAACTGCTGCTGCCCTACCTGCGCACCGGACAACTCGACCAGGCGCGCACCGCGCATCGCCGCTCCTACCGTCTGCTGCGCACCAAACCCCAGGACCTCGCCGCGATCGGCGATCACCTCGAGTTCTGCGCGCTGTCCGGCAATCAGGTGCGCGGCCTCGAACTGCTCGATCGCCACTTCTCCTGGCTCGATCGCGCGCCGAGCCCGAAAGACGCGCTCACCTTCCTCGCCTCCGCGGCCCTGCTGCTGCGCACCCTCGTCGACACAGGCCACGGCGACACCACGCTGCGCCGCCCGGCCAACGCCGACCGCCCCGCCGTCGAATCGACCGCGCGCGCGATGCAACTCGAACTGACCGACGAAGCACTCGCCATCGCCGCCCGCTTCGACCGTCGCAACGGCACCGATCACCAGACCGCGCTGGTCAACGCGAAGCTGGCGAGCACGCCGATCGTCGACTACCTGCCGTTGTCCGCGGCCACCGCGCACCGGATGCCGGTCGAGCCGAGCCCGGCGGCGGCGACCGTCGAGATCCCCGAGCTCACCACCATCGAACTGATCGAACGCGCCGAGCACGCGAACAAGCACCACGCCCTCGCCGAGCTGCGTGCCCTGGCACAGCGGCTGGCGGCCGAGCCGGAGCCGACCGATCCGAGTCTGGCGGGTCGACGCGCCTCCGTCATGGCAGGCGGCGCCTTACAGACAACCGATCGGGCCCGCGCCGAAGCGCTATTGCGTCAAGCCGCAGAGTATTTCGCCACGGCGGGCGAGGAAGATCGCCGCCAGTCCGATCTGGGTCGTCTCGGCCTGCTGTTCAGCAGGCACGGTGACGCGACGGAAGCTGTTGGACTGCTACGAGATTCCCTGTCGCACCTGGCGAGTTCGCCCGAACCGCACACCAGAGCCGTGGCGACGCTGCGCCTTTCCGGCGGCCTGCTCGCACTGTTCGATCGGGGCGAGTTGTCGGACGAGGACGCCGTCGAACTGCCGACGTTGCTCGACCGGGTAGCGGTCGACGCCGCCGAAGCGGGCGACGACAGCCTGCTCGGGGATGTCGCCCGGCACCGAATGTATCTGCACCAGAACAACGCTGATCTCGCCGAGGCGGCGGCGGCCGGACAGGCGGCGGTCGCGGCGTATCGCCGGGCCGGTCGCGGGTGGCGGGTAGCCGACGCGGCCCAGTACCTCTCCGGAATTCACAGCGACGCGGGCGATTCAGACGCGGCACTGGCGATGATCGACGAGGCGGTGCGACTGGTCGACGCCGACCTTCCCGACAGCTTGCGGCTGGTCGTGCACGCGCGGCGCGGCGCCCTCCTGATCCACCTGTCCAGGCATGAGGAGGCGGTCAGCGAGCTGCTGACCGCGATCGCGATCGGCACCGCGGCGGACAGTGGGCAGGTGCCGTACGTGCAGTGGGATCTGGCGCTCGCCTACCACGCCATCGGACAATTCCTCGACGCCGCCGACCAGGCCGAAGAGGCCATCGCCGGGCTGGAGCGCGCCGGGGCCCACGAGCAGGCCCGCAACTGCCGCTTCCTGCTGGTCGGCCTGCATCGCGAGCTCGACGAGGACGAAGCCGCACTCACCGTCCTCGACGAGATCATCGAAGCCGACCGCGCCACCGGCAATCTCGTCGGCGAGTCCTACGTGCTCGTCGAGACCGCCGATCTGCTCGACACACTCGATCGCGATGCGGAGGCCGCCGAGCGCTACGTGCTGGCCGCCGAGGCCGCCGAGAAACACGGCGACCCGATCCGCGTCGCCTACTGCCGCTACAGCGCCGCGCTGTCGCTGCACTGGACCGGCGACTCCGCCGCCGCGGTCGCGGCCATCTCGGTCTCCGACGAAGCGATCACGCAGCTCGCGACCACGGAACCGGATCCAGAACTGCTCACCTGGCACACCGCCAGGCACAACCACAACGCCGCCCGAATCCTGCGTCGTGCGCAACGCCCCGCCGACGCCCTCCCGCGCGCCGACGCCGCTGCCCGCGGCTTCCGCGCCATCGAGGCCACCGACCAAGCCATCCGCGCCGACTACGAGCGCGCCGTACTCCTGATCGAGCTGAGCCGCCCCACCGAAGCCGAGAAGATCCTCGCCGAGGCCGTCGCCGAACTGGCCGACGATCACGCGGCCAGACCGATGCTGTCGGAACTACTGGCCGAAACCCGAGCTCAGCTCACCTGATGCTCACCTGATCCGAAGGAACCACCCGCGATGCAACCGCTGCACCCGAACGATCCTCGGCGGATCGGCGACTACCGACTGCTGGGTGTCCTCGGTGCCGGGGGCATGGGCAAGGTGTATCTGGGCCGGAATCCGGGTGGGCGCACCGTCGCGGTGAAGGTGATCCGCCCTGATCTGATCGATCCCGAGTTTCGCGCGAGGTTCCGCCGGGAGGTCGCGGCCGCCCAGCGCGTCGGCGGTGCTTTCACCGCACCGGTTCTCGACGCCGATGTCGATGCCGAGGCGCCGTGGCTGGCCACCGGTTACGTCGCCGGGATCTCGTTGACGGACGCGGTGACCCAGTTCGGGCCGTTCGGTGAGCCCGCGCTGTCGGCGTTGGCGCACGGGCTGGCCGAAGCGCTCGTCGCGGTGCACGCGGCAGGCATCGTGCACCGCGACCTGAAACCGTCGAACGTGATGCTCGCGATCGACGGACCCAAGGTGATCGATTTCGGCATCGCCCGGGTGATCGCGGATTCCGCGCTCACCACCACCGGAAAGTTCCTCGGCTCACCGGGTTTCATGTGCCCCGAGCAGGTGAGCGGCGAAACCCTCAGTCCCGCCTGCGATGTCTTCGCCCTCGGCGGCGTCCTCACCTTCGCCGCCGCGGGCCACGGCCCCTTCGGCACCGCCGAGGTCATGCAGATGCTCTGGCGCATCGTCTACGAGGAACCCCGCATCGAGGCCCTCCCCGCGGCCCTGCGACCGCTCGTCTCCTCCTGCCTGGACAAGGACCCCGCCGCCAGACCGACACCACAACAGGTCCTCTCGGAACTGACGAGCATCGGTGCCCCCGAACGCGCCGGTTGGCTACCACCACAAGTAGTTGCACACATCAGTACCGCCGCCGTCCGCCTACTCGATCTGGATTCCGGTCCCGCCGACCCGCCCGGTGCGTCGTATCCAGACGCCGCCGCGACCTCCGCACCAGGCCGGTCGACAGCCATCTCGGCACCGAACCTGCCTACCTCGAGTCCGACGCGTACCTCTCAGACCGGCTCCTCGAGACCGAACTGGCCCACCGCGACCGGTATATCGGCGCCGACTCCCTATAGACAGTCCGGTGGATTCACCTCCGGCCCCACCGAGGCAGCCCGGCAATTCGCCACCAACGCGGGACAGAATTCAGCCGCGGTGGGTAACACATTCACCCCGCCGCCCTTTGTGGTCGCGCACAACGCCACCGACGCGTTCACCGGTCGCCCGCAGCCCGCGCCACCGCATGCCACCGCATCGCGGCGCACCCGCACCCTCCTGATCACCGCATCCGCAACGGTCGCGGTAGCGGTGGCCGGCGGTGCCTACCTCATCGGCACCCAACTGGGTACGGAATCCACTGCGACAAGCACTCTCGTCGGAACCGGCACGACCACCGGCTACGCCGCGACCACGGCCGCGACCACCGTCGCTCCGTCCAGCGCGACCGTCCCGTCGGAGTTCGTCGGCACGTGGAAGGGCCGCGCCAACGACGGCCCCGTCCAGTTCGACATCGAGCTCACCATCTCCCCCGGTGCCGTCGGTCAGGAACTCGCCACCTCCGCCAACACCGGCACGTTCTCCCGCGACCGCTGCGACCGTGCGGAGACCCTCACCGAGGCCACCAGCAACCAGCTCACCTTCCGCGCCAGGCTCACCGCGGGGACCGGATGCATCGACCAAGGCGCCACCTCGACGGTGACCATGCGATCCGACGGCACGCTCGCCTATCGAACTCCCGGCTACCTCGGTGGCACCATCGCCGGCTCCCTGCGCAAAGGCTGACATGCACTTCGATCGAACTGGAACAGGTTGCCGCCGGATTGCCGGCGGTTGCCTCGACGCGCGCGCAGCCGGTCATTTGTCCAGGAGCAATCACCCGCACCGGCCCGTTCGCGGGGTGCCGAGCAACGACCGCCACCACCGCATCCCCCCAGGTGACACCGGTCTCAGAAATTCTCGCATTGCGATCTGGGTCACTAATATGTCAAACTCTCGCCCACACTGTGAAGCCGATCGGTCTCACAATGTCCGGAAAGGGAGTCGATTGAGCAGGCGGCAGGTGAGCGTGGTTGCCACCCTCATGAGGGCTGCCCTGAAGTCAGTCGAAAGTGACCAGCGCCAGGGCCGCGCCGGTGAGCAGATCGACCAGCTCGTCGACGGGCGGGCGCGCCTCGCGCAGCAGCCATTCGTGCGCCACGCCGTTGACCGCGCCCGTGATCAACCCGGTGGTCAGCTCGGCATCGCCGCGCAACCGCACGCCGACCCGCTCCAAGCCCCCCTCGATCAGTGCCGACCAGGCGTGCCTGCGGGTCCGGCGATGGTTCTCCAGCCGATCGCTCACCCCGACCACCTCGATCAGCGCCACCTGCGCGCGATAGGGGTCGGAGCCGAGCGACTCCAGGTACGCACCGAAACCGGCCCGCAGCGCGAGCTGCGGATCGGTCGAGCCGAGCGCGATCAGCGCGGTGCCCACCGCGGCCGCCGCGTCGTCCTGGATCCGGTCGTAGGCCGCGAGCAGCACGTCTTCGCGGGTCTCGAACTCCTCGTAGAACTGCCGCTTGGACAGTCCCGCCGCCGCGCACACCTCGGCGAGCGAGCACGTGGCGTACCCGCGTTCCGCGAAAATTCGCGTCGCTGCTTCCAGGAATCGCAGTCTGCGCTCGGCTTTTCGCGCGATGACCGTACGACCCCCATACCGCCTGTCCGCTGTAGTCACCTCTCCAAAGTATCTGAAACCCGGGATAACACTGACCTTTCCGGGTCGCTTCATCTATCCACCGAACAAAGGACGGCCGACCAGTGCTGAGCACCCGAGCATCGCGGACCGCATTGTCCGCCCTCGTACTAGCGGCGGGTGCGGCACTCGTGGCACCCACGCAGTCGATGGCTGCCCCGCAGTCCGCCGCGACGCAACCGAGTGTCCCCGCCATCGCGGAGAACGTCCCCTCCGGGACGCTGGCCGCGCTGGCACCGACGATCGTAGGCGCCATCTCCGCCCCCGGCCCCATCGCCGACGGCGGACAGGCCGCGATCCTGGCTCAGGCTCGCGTGCTGCTGGCCACGCCGGGCATCCCCGCGCAGGTCAAGTCCACCCTCGAAAGGGTCATCACCTTCCTCGACGGCAGTGGCGGCGGCGGTCCCGAACTGCCGCCCTCGGACGGTCCGCGCATCGCGCAGTTCCTGTACCCGACCATCGGCAAGGGCTGCATCGGCCCGACGTCGGATTCCGTCGGCACCGCGCTGGCCGTACCCGGCCCCGCCGAGCTGCCGCCGCCCGGACCGGCCGCGGGCCAGACCGGCTTCGTTTTCACCGCGCTCGGCACGAAAACCGCTACGGTCGTGCAGAATCCGCCGATGACGGTGCAGTGGGTCAATCTCGACAACCGCCGCACCGGCACCCAGCCGCTCACCACGGAGGCAGGTATCAACGCCGACGGCCCGGCCACCCTCACCGCTATCGCCGACACCGGTCCCGGCCGGGTCGCTGCCGTGATCACCGGTTCGCTCACCACGGCCACCGCCGATGGTGACCGCACCTGCTCGTTCGCCCCGACCCTCGGTTTCTTCTCCGTCGGCTGAGTCTCGCACCACGCAATTGGAGTTCGATCTATGAAGTTTGTCGTCCCCGGCCTGGTCAGCGGCCTGGCCGGCGCGGTCATCGGGGTGATTGCCGTACTCGGCATCACCGCGGGCGCGCAACAGAATTCGATCCCGGCGCCCGAGGAGTCCGGTGACCCGGGCTCGTCGCTGCTCGGCAACGTGCAGTACGGCTCGCGATGAGCAACGTACGCAGGCTCATCGCCTGCATCCTCGTCGGTCTCGGCGCGCTGCTGCTCGTGGCCGCTGTCATGATCCCCACCTACACGGTCGGCAAGGTCGGCAAGACCCCGCTCGATCTGCGCGTCACCACCATCGCCAAGAGCGTGCCCGGCGAGGAAAGCCTTGTGCTGGACGCGAAGTCGCTCACCTCGACTGAGGGCGCGGCCACGGTGAAAACCAATGTGCCGCTCGTTTCGCAGCGCTTCCTGACGGTCGAAGAGCCCTCGGACGCCGATGAGATGACCATCCAGGCCGGCCAGACCCTGCTTCGCGACGATCTGGATCCCAAGGAAGGCCTGCTCACCGCCTCGGTCGACCGCGTCACCATCGACCGCATCACCGGCGAGCCGATCGACGCCTCGCCCAACGGTTCGATCGCCGTGGCTCAGGACCCCAAGACGGGCGCCTCGATCGCCACCGAGCAGCAGCGCCGCGGCCTGCAGTACCGCTTCCCGATCGGCACCGAGAAGAAGTCGTACCCGTACTTCGACCTCAACGCCCGCGCCACCTACGACATCGATTTCATCGAGGAGTCGGAGATCAACGGCGTTCCGGTCTACCACTTCCGCCAGGACATCCCGGTGACGAACATGTGGGATGTCGTCAAGCACCCCTCGTATCAGCTCGCCCTGCCCGCCGCCAAGTGGGGCCTCGAGGGCACCGAACCGGTCACCATGACCCGCTTCTACACCAACACCCGCGACGTGTGGGTGGAGCCGAGGACCGGCGCGGTCCTCAAGGGTGGCGAGAAGATCCACATGTATTACGGCCGTAGCGCCGGCCAGGTCGATGTCTCCGTGCTGAAGTCGAACCTCGTCTTCGACGAGGAGACCATCAATGCCCAGCTCGCCATCACCCAGGAGAGCCTCGACAAGCTCGACCTGTTCGGCAAGACCCTGCCGATCATCCTTGGCATCCTCGCCGCACTGTTCCTCATCGGCGGCGCGGTCCTCGGATTCCTGAGCTCGGGCTCCACCTCGGGCCGCCCGTTCGATCCCCCGACCGAGCGGATTCGTTCCTCGAACCTGTAAGCCACCTGTCCACAACTCGGCCTCCCCCGGTCCTCAACCCGGGGGAGGCCGAGCTGTTTTCAGGATCGCGACAACTGCCGAACTCGGGCGGCCTCGCGGGTGAGGTGGTCGCGCTCGAGAACGGTGGTGGCTGTGCGGGCCGCTTCGGCGTACAGGGTCGCGGCCTGTTCGAGATCGCCCGCCCGTTCGAGTAGGTAGGCACGGGACGCACTGTGGCGCGGTAGTTCCGGGTCGAGATCTGCCAAGGCGGCCAGGCCTGCTCGGGGGCCGTCGGCCTCGCCGACCGCGACCGCGCGATTCAGGCGCACTACCGGGTTGTCGGTGAGAAGCAGAAGTTCGTCGTACCACTCCACGATCTGTATCCAGTCCGTGTCGGTGGTACTCGGGGCATCCGCGTGCAGGGCGGCGATCGCGGCTTGGGCCTGGTACTCGCCCAGGCGGTCACGGGCCAGCGCGGCTTGCAGGATCGTCACGCCTTCGGCGATGAGGTGTGTGTCCCAACGGGATCGGTCCTGTTCGGCGAGCGGAACCAAGCGCCCGCCCTCGGTGCGCGACGCACGGCGGGCGTGGTGCAGCAGCATCAGCGCGAGCAGCCCCGCGACCTCGGGTTCGCCGGTCGAGGCGGCGAGCTGGCGGGTGAGGCGGATGGCTTCGGCCGCCAGGTCGATGTCGCCGCTGTAGCCCTCGTTGAAGACGAGGTAGAGCACGCGCAGCACGGTCGTCGGATCGCTGGGACGGTCGAGCGGTAGGCCGGTGATCCGCTTCTTGGCCCGGCTGATCCGTTGCGCCATAGTCGATTCCGGCACCAGGTAGGCCGTCGCGATCTGCCGGGTCGTCAGGCCGCCGACCGCGCGCAAGGTCAGTGCGACGGCCGAGCCGGGAGACAGCGAAGGGTGCGCGCACAGGAAATACAGCCACAGCGTGTCGTCCGTGGCGGGCACCGGCCCGGCTTCCGGCTCGGTATCGACTGCGAATTCCCTCCCCCGCCTCGATGTTTCGGCCCGCGTCGCATCGATGAACTTTCGCCAGGCGGCGGAGACGAGCCAGCCCTTCGCATCGCGCGGTGGATCCTCGGGCCAGGTCTCCAGCGCCCGGATCAGCGCCTCCTGCACCGCGTCCTCGGCCGCCGCGAACTCGGCCCCGCGGCGGACGAGGATCCCGATCACCGCGGGGACGAGTTCGCGTAGTAGCGCGTCGTTCACTCGGTCACCGTGGGCAACTCCGTGTAGAACGGCCGCAGTTCGAGCCATTCCTGCACCGGCTTCCCGCCCGCGCCCGGTGCCGCCGACAGCTCCCCGGCCAGCTCGAGCGCCCGGTCATAGGTCTCGACGTCGATGACCATCCACCCGGCGATCAGGTCCTTGGTCTCCGCGAACGGCCCGTCGGTGACCGGCGGGCGCCCCTCGCCGTCCGAGCGCACCCACGTGCCCTGCGTGGACAGCGCCTGACCGTCGACGAACTCGCCGGTCGATCGCAGCCGATCGGCGAAATCCACCATGTACCGCACATGCGCGGACACCTCGTCCGGCGTCCACTGATCCATCGGCGCGTCGTTGACCGATGCGGGCGCGCCACGGTAGTGCTTGAGCAGCAGGTACTTGGCCATGATGTTCTCCTCGGTTCGTGTTCTTCGTGGGTTGTACCCCTGGGACGGAGCCGTTCGCGCGTTCTCGACATCCACGGCGAAAGAATTTCGGAGAATTTTTCGCCAGGAGTGAACGGCGCCACCTGCAGGAACAAACAGTCGGGGGTCCATGTTGAGTCAGCAAAGCTCAACTTTGGAAGGGTCGACATGACTTCAGCTCAGAACCTGCCGGTGCTGTTCCTGACCGATCCGATCGTGCTGCCGGGCATGGTCGTGCCCATCGAACTGGACGAATCCGCGCAGGCCGCCATCGACGCCGCGCAGGCAGCCAAAACCGGCTCGGTGCTGGTCGCGCCGCGCCTCGACGAGGGATACGCGTCCTACGGCGTGGTCGCCACCATCGAACAGGTCGGCCGGATGCGCGGTGGCGCGCCCGCGGCCGTGTTGAAGGCCGAGCGCAGGGCGCGGATCGGGCACGGGGTCACCGGGCCGGGGGCCGCGCTGTGGGTGGAGGCCGAGCTCGTCGAGTCGGTCGAACCCGACGAACACACCACCGCACTCGCCGCCGAGTACAAGAAGCTGGTCGTCGCCGTCCTGCAGCGGCGTGAGGCCTGGCAGATCATCGATATCGTCAACCAGCTCGACGACGTGGAGGCCATCGCCGACACCGCGGGCTACGCGCCGTACCTGTCCGATGAGCAGAAGCGCGAGCTGCTCGAGACCCCCGATGTCGTCGTGCGGCTGACCCGTCAGCTCGAGTGGATCAAGGACCACATCGCCGAGGTGGAGGTCACCGACAAGATCTCCGAAGACGTCCGCGACGGCATGGAGAAGAGCCAGCGCGAGTTCCTGCTGCGCCAGCAGCTCAACGCCATCCGCAAGGAACTCGGCGAGGACGAACCCGACGGCGCCGACGACTACCGCACCCGCGTGGAGAACGCGGACCTGCCCGAGAACGTGCGGGCCGAGGCGCTGCGCGAGGTCGGCCGGCTGGAGCGCGCCAGTGATCAGAGCCCGGAATCGGGCTGGATCCGCACCTGGCTCGACACCGTGCTCGATCTGCCGTGGACGGTGAAAACCGAAGACAGCACCGATGTTTCGGCCGCTCGCGCGGTGCTCGACGCCGATCACCACGGTCTCGACGAGGTGAAGGACCGCATGGTCGAGTACCTGGCCGTGCGATCGCGGCGGGCCGCGCGTGGCCTCGAGGTCGTCGGCGGACGCGGTTCCGGCGCGGTGCTCGTGCTGGTCGGTCCGCCCGGTGTCGGTAAGACCTCGCTGGGCGAGTCGGTCGCAAAAGCACTGGGCCGCAAGTTCGTTCGCGTTGCCCTTGGCGGCGTGCGCGACGAGGCCGAGATCCGTGGCCACCGCCGCACCTACGTCGGCGCGTTGCCGGGCCGGATCGTGCGCGCGGTGAAGGAGGCGGGTTCGATGAATCCCGTTGTCCTGCTGGACGAGATCGACAAGGTCGGCTCCGACTTCCGTGGTGATCCGGCGGCGGCGCTGCTCGAGGTCCTCGACCCCGCGCAGAACCACACCTTCCGCGACCACTACCTCGACCTGGACCTCGACCTGTCGAACGTCCTGTTCATCGCGACCGCCAATGTCATGGACACCATCCCCGGTCCCCTGCTCGACCGCATGGAGCTCATCACCGTCGACGGCTACACCGAGGCCGACAAGGTGGCCATCGCCCGCGACTTCCTGGTCCCCCGCCAGCTGGAGCGCAATGCCCTGACCACGGAAGAGGTTTCGATCACCGACGCGGCGTTGCGCGAGATCGCGGCGAACTACACCCGCGAGGCGGGCGTGCGTCAAATGGAGCGTCTGGTGGCAAAAGCCTTGCGCAAGGCGGCGACTCGCCTCGTCACGGGCGACCCCGCGAGCGTCGGTGAGAAGGCCGGGCCCGACAACGCCGCACTCGTCGACAAGGGCGAGCTGGGCGGAGGCGCGGTGCTCGGTTACGACCCCGAACTCGGCTACGACAACAACGTCATCGACATCGCCGCCGGTCCGCAGCCGGTCGGTCAGGTGACGAGCCTGGTGGTCGACCTCGACAACCTCACCGACTACCTCGGCCGCCCCCGCTTCACCCCGGATTCGATGGAACGCACCTCGGTGCCCGGTGTGGCGACGGGCCTCGCGGTGACCGGTGCGGGCGGCGATGTGCTCTACATCGAGGCCAACGGCGCCGAGGGCGAGCGTTCCCTCACCCTCACCGGCCAGCTCGGCGATGTCATGAAGGAGTCCGCCCAGATCGCCCTCACCTACGTGCGCTCGCACCTGGAGGAAATCGGCATCGAACCCAAGGTCCTCGATCGCAATATCCACATCCACTTCCCCGCGGGCGCGGTCCCCAAGGACGGCCCATCGGCGGGTGTCACCATGGTCACCGCCCTGGTGTCACTGGCACTGGGCCGCCCGGTCCGCGGCGATGTCGGCATGACCGGCGAGGTCACGCTGAACGGCAGCGTCCTGCCGATCGGCGGCGTGAAACAGAAACTCCTCGCCGCCCAGCGCGCGGGCCTGAAGACCGTCTTCATCCCCGCCCGCAACGAACCCGACCTCGACGAGGTCCCGGCAGAGGTCCTTGCCGCACTGAACGTCCGCCCCGTCGCCGACGTGGCAGACATCCTGGCCTACGCCATCGAACCGATCGCCGAACCCGCCGCCGACGGCAAAACCTTCGCCGTCAGCGCCTGATCCGAACTATCGACGGGCCGTGCACAGCTCACTGTGTGCGGCCCGTTGCCTTGTCCGGAGCAACCATCCTCGGCCGCATCGCTCACGATCGCGCGGATCTGATCCGTGCCGCGATTCCCGGCCTACCGGCTGACGGTCGGCGGCAGTACCGGGCCGTCCACGGTGACTACCGCCAGTTGATCGGTGTCGTAGTTGTCCTGGTCGTCGTCGAGGTCGAGGTCGTCGAGGTCGTCGTCGTCGAATTCTTCCGTGTCTTCCTCGGTGGAGGGTGCGAGGTCCTTTTCGACGCGGCGGGTGGTGCCCTGGGCGACCGCGCAGAGGATGGGTTCCTCGCCCTCGGTTTCGGCGTAGACGTCGCAGTGGGTGACGGCCTGGCGGCGGGTGGCGCCGAGGACGGTGGCGTGCACGCGCAGGCGTTCGCCCTGGGCGGGGCGCAGGTAGGTGATGGTGAAGCCGCCGGTGAGGACGTTGGGGCCGAGGACGGTGCCCGCGGCGAAGGTGAGGGCGTTGTCGGCGGCGTAGGCGAGCACCCCGCCGTGCACGAAGCCGAACTGCTGGCCGTGTTCTGGCTGGATATCGATGACGAGCGTGGCTGCGCCATCACCGAATTCGGTGAGCTCGGTGCCGACCAGACGGGCGAACGGCTGCGCGGCGAGCACCTGGCGCGCCAGGTCGAGGTCGAGGGTGGTGGCTTCGGTCGGCATCGGGTGTTCCGTTCTTCGAGCTCAGTCGTGATCGGTTGGCGCGCTACGGATATTGCCACGCCCGGTTACGCCGGATTCTCGGTGCCATGGGGTATGACGGAACTGTGCCCCGGTGGCTCCTGCATGTCGATCTCGACCAATTCCAGGCGGCGGTGGAATTCCGGCGTCGCCCTGAGCTGCGCGGTCAGCCGGTCATCGTCGGCGGCGAAGGTGATCCCGAACAGCCTCGCAAGGTCGTGACCTGCGCGTCTTATCCCGCGAGGGCCTATGGCGTGCATGCGGGCATGGCGTTGAAAATGGCCAAGCGCAAGTGTCCGGAGGGCGTTTTCCTGCCGGTCGACATGGCCGCGTACGAGGTGGCCTCCGAGGAGATCATGGCGACACTCGGCCGGGTGGCGGGTGCGGTCGAGGTCTGGGGGATGGACGAAGCCTTCGTCGCAACCGATGCCGATCCGTGGCATCTCGCCGCCGAAATCCGCACTGCCATCATCGAACTCGGCCTCACCTGTGCGGTCGGCATCGGCGACAACAAACTCACCGCGAAACTCGCCACCGGCTTCGCCAAGTCCGCGGGCAAGACCTCCGCCGAACCCGAACACGACGAGGGCGCGGCCGCCGGGATCTTCGAACTGACCGCCGCCAACTGGACCGAGCTCATGGGCCACCGCCCCACCGACGCGCTCTGGGGCGTCGGCGCCCGCATCGCCAAACGCATGGCCGACCTCGACATCACCACGGTCGCCGAACTGATGGCCGCCGACCGTCAGCGCCTGGCCGCCGAATTCGGCCCGAACACCGGCCCCTACCTGTGGGTCCTCGGCCACGGCAAAGGCGACACCGAACTCTCGACCACCCCGCGAGTCCCCGTGGGCCGCAGCAAATCCGAAACCTTCCCGCACGACCTCACCGACCCCGGCGACATCCGCCGCGAGGTCGCTCGCATCGCCACCGAAGTCGCCGAGGAAATGCGCGAACACCACCGCATCAGCACCCGGGTCTCGGTCACCGTCCGCACGAAAACCTTCTACACCCGCAGCAAACAGCAAAAACTCCCCACCCCCACCGACGACATCGCCGCCATCGTCGACACCGCCCTCGCGATCATCGCCCGCTTCGACCTCGACCGCCCGGTCCGCCTCCTCGGCGTCCGCCTCGAACTACTCCCCCACTGACCTGCCGGCTCAGGCAGGGGGAATTGACCGATTCCGGTGTATTCGTGATCATGATGTGTGAGTTCTCGCTCACTTTGTTCGGCTTTCTCTCGAGGTCCACCTGATGCCAGCCCATGCCGATCCCCAGCGCAAACGCCCCAAGCAGGATCGCGCGAAGGAGACACGAGCACGGATTCTCGAGGTGGCCGCTCAGCTGTTCGGTGATCGCGGTATCGCCAACACCTCGACCAACCGGATCGCCGCGGAAGCCGGCATGAGTATCGGCACCCTGTACCGGTATTTCACCGACCGCGAAGAGATCGTCAAGGAGCTCACCGGCAGCCTGTTCGCGCAGGCTGAGGAAAAATACAGTCAGCTGCTCACCATCTCGGTCGTCGACCGACCCCGGCGCGACGCGGTTGCCGAGATCATCCGCATCGGGGTCGAAATCCTGGTAGCCAACGGCCCGCTCGTGCGCGCCCTGTTGGCGGATCTGCAGTTCTACGGCAGTGGTATCCCCGAATTCGAACCCCGCCTGCGAATGGTCATCAAGCTCTACCTCATCCAGTCGCTCGGCCCGACCCATGGCCTCGACGTCGACACCATGGCCTACATCGTGCTCAACGCGGGCTTCTCCACCGCGCTGCGCTCGGTCAAGATGGAAGAAGAGGGCATGGACCGCGATACGGTGATCGACCAGACCGCCGACATGATCGCGCTCTGGATCACCACGCTGGCGCCGGCTGACGCACCCGGACACTGACAGTTGCCGGTGGTCAACCGTCCAAGTACAGGTACCTCCAAATCGGGGCTCCGAACTCGTATGCTCGGGCGATGGAGTTCTCAGCGATGGTTGCCCGTGAATCCGACGGTGGGATCGTGCTCGCCCGCGAAACGGTGGGGGATGACTTCCTCGGCACCGGGGACGTGACGATCAAGGTCCATTACTCGAGCGCGAATTACAAAGACCTGCTGGCGATTACACCGCGTGGTGGGGTGGTGCGCAACTACCCGATCGTGCCCGGTATCGACCTCACCGGTGAGGTGGTCTCCTCGGATACCGATGACTTCGCCCCTGGTGATCAGGTGATCGCGCACGGCTACGACCTGGGTGTTTCCCGCAACGGCGGCTTCGCCGAATACACCAGGGTGCCTGCCGAGTGGGTGGTGAAGCTCGATGGGCTCGACACCCGCGACGCCGCCACCATCGGCACCGCCGGCTTCACCGCCGCCATGAGCGTGCGGGCCCTGCTCGATCACGGCCTGACCCCCGACGACGGCGCCGTCCTGGTCACCGGCGCGACCGGCGGTGTCGGCACCGTCGCCATCGACATCCTCTCCGGCCTCGGCTTCGAGGTCATCGCCTCCACCGGCAAGACCGACGCCAGCGACCTGCTCGCCGACATCGGCGCCAACGAGGTCATCGGCCGACTCCCCCTCGACCCCGACGCCAAGCCGCGCCCGCTCAACAAGGCCAACTGGGCGTCCGCGGTGGACAGCGTCGGCGGCGCCTCGCTGGCTCACGTCCTCAGCGCCATCGGTTACGGCGGCGCGGTGGCGGCCAGCGGCCTCACCGGTGGCGCCGAACTCCCCACCACCGTGCTGCCGTTCATTCTGCGCGGTGTCAGCCTGCTCGGCATCGACTCGGTCCAGCTCCCGATCGAGAAGCGCCGCGCCCTGTGGACCGCGCTGGGCAAAGAGCTTCGCCCGCAACACCTTTCGACGATCGAGTCCTTCACCCCGATCACCGAGGTCGGTACCGTCCTGCAGTCGATCAAGGACGGCACCCACTCCGGCCGCACCGTGATCGGCGTAGCCAACGAGTTCTGAGATTCTCGGTTCCTAGACTGTCCGGGTGGCCCGAAACCGACGTCCGCCGGCAGAAGTCGTCGACGACACTTCGCAGACGCGCCGGATCTATGACGATCTGCGCCGCGCGATCATCACCGGGGAGTACCGCGAAGGCGAGAAACTGCCGGAGGCGCGCCTGGCCGCCATGCTCGGTGCCTCCCGTCTTCCGGTGCGAGAGGCCTTGGCGTTACTCGAGTTCGACGGCATCGTCAGCGCGTTGCCGCGACGCAGCGCGGTTGTGCGTTCCTGGGATACGACCGCGGTGGAGGAACTCTTCGATGTCCGCATCGGCTTGGAACCGCTCGCCGCCCGCCTGGCCGCCGCCCGCATCAGGCAGGGCCACGACAGCTCCCCGCTGCACGCAGCCTTGCGAGAAGCGCGGGAGGCCACCGATTCTCGTGATCCGCTCCGCATCGCCGAGACGAACGCGAGGCTGCACGGCGCCATCGTGGAACTGTCCGGCAACTCGCTGCTCACCCAGCTGATGCGCACCATCCTTGCCCGCATGGCCTGGCTGTTCTTCCTCACCACCGAACGCAACACCGAGCAACAGCGCGACGAACACCAGCACCTGATCGACGCGATCACCTCGGGCGACGAACGACTGGCCGAATACGCCATGCTCAGCCACACCGAAGCGGGCCGCACCCCCACCCTGGCCATCGTCACCGCGCTACGGCACCGTGGTCCCGGCCACTAGGAGCGCCGGGGCAGGGTCGGGTCCGGTTGGGCAAGCAAGTCGCCCGCGGTGAGTGATCCGGCCTGCTTCAACCGGCGCAGGACGGGGGAGAGTTCGAAGCTGTGGACGCCGTTCAGCGCGGCCATCTCGGTGGTCATATAGCGGTACAGCCGCTCGGCGTTCGCGCAGAACACCGTCGCGAACAGGTTGAACGGACCGGTCACCGCGGCGGTATAGGTCGTCTCGTCGTGGTCGGCAATGGCCCGGCCGACCGAATCCAGCTGGGCCGGAGCGACGTTGAGCCAGAGGAAGGCGGCGAGCCCCGAACCGAGCGCGGCAGGGGCGATATCGAGGTCGAAATAGAGGATGCCGCCGTCCTGGAGTGCGGCGACGCGGCGGATGACTCGGCCGAGTGACATGCCCGTCGACCTGGCGAGGACGGCATAGCTGGTGCGTCCGTCCCGGGCGAGCAGGTCGAGCAATGCGTGGTCGCCGGCTTCGAGCTGAATATCGGATCCCGGCGCGTCCGGGGCGCCCACCGGCTGTTGTGCGGTGCAGATGTCGCGGCGGCCGCGCCAGTCGACGGCGCTGCTGCCGACGAAACGGTGGATGATCATCGACGCGGTGATGTCGAGGACCGGTGCACTGCGCTGCAACCGCTGCACCAGCAGATCGTCGCGATCGCTCTGGGTGCGCGGGTGCAGCGAGAACGCGACCTCCGCACCGCCCGCGGCAATGCTGACCCAGGCCACATCGGCGCGCCGCGCCAGCGCCTCGGCCACCTTCACCGCGCCGTCGGGCCTGCACCGCACACGGATCAACCAATCGTTCTCACCCAGCGCGTTGGCATCGATCGACCCGATCACCCGGACAAAACCCTCGCGGCGCAGCCGCCGGTATCGGCGGGCGATCGTCTGCTCTGCGACACCGAGTTCACCGGCGATCCGACTGAACGAAGCACGCGGATCCAGCTGCAGGAAACGCACGATTCGCGCATCCATCGCATCGAGAACCGAGGTTTCTTTCGGGGGAACGCCAGCCATGGTAGGAAATTTACGCCGAGCCCGGATCAGGGCGACTTCATCGCCGTTGCCGACGCAAGATCGACGCCCGACCTTCGGAGTCTTTCGAGAGAGGACAACGGCATATGCGCAAGTGGCTACCGCTGCTGACTATCTGCCTCGGCACTTTCATGCTGCTGATCGACGTCACCATCGTGAACGTCGCACTACCCGAGATAGCAGGTGATCTCGACGCTTCGTTCAGCTCACTGCAGTGGGTCGTCAACGCCTACGCGCTGGCGATGGCCGCGCTCCTGCTCGGTGCGGGTTCGATCGCCGACCTGGTCGGGCACCGGCGAATCTACGTCGGCGGTCTGATCCTGTTCGCCGTCTCATCGCTGATCTGCGGTATCTCACCGAATCCCTCGGTGCTGATCGTCGCTCGCGTCGTGCAGGGTATCGGGGCGGCCGCGATGGCCGCGACCACCTTTCCGCTGCTGAACGGCTCGTACTCGGGCCGTGATCGTGGCGTCGCCTACGGCATGTGGGGTGCGATCGCTGGCGCGTCGTCGGCCGTCGGGCCGATCCTCGGCGGCATCCTCACCGAGGCGGCGTCGTGGCGGTGGATCTTCTTCGTGAACCTGCCGCTCAGCATCATCGCGATCGTTCTGTGTGTCGTGGCGCTGCGTGACATGACCGAAACCCACAGTGCCCGTATCGATGTGGCAGGCATGGCCGCCTTCGCGGTGGCCGCCGCGTCGGCGACCTACGCGTTGATCCGGGCCAACGAGCACAGCTGGTCGGATACCGGGACCCGGTCGATGTTGCTGGTCGCGGCCGTCGCGCTCGCCGCGTTCGTGGTGATCGAGCGCCGTTCTGCGCAGCCGATGTTCGATCTCGCGCTGCTTCGGGAACGGTCGTTTGTCGGCGTGCTGGTCGCGGCGGTGACGTTGTTCCTGGCAGCGTTCGCGGCACTGATGTACACCTCGATCTGGCTGCAGTCGGTGGGCGGTATGAGCCCGATCGAGGCCGGATTGGTCGGGCTGCCGCTGTCGATCATGGCGTTTCTGGTGTCCGGCGCGTTCGGCCGCTTTCTGCACGGCGCCAATCCCGGGCGGATCATCGGGAGCGGACTGCTCATGGTGGGTATCGGCGGTTTGCTCGGCGGCGTCTTCGTCCGTGACGACGCAGGCTGGCTTGCCCTCGTTCCCGGATACATCGCGATCGGTGCCGGTGTTGGACTCTCCACGGCCACCTTGGGTTCCGCGGCGATGGGAGCCGTCGCGCCACACCGTGGCGGCATGGCGACGGGCGCGGTCAACACCGCGCAGCAACTCGGGATGGCGTTCGGAATCGCGGCGCTCGGCAGTGTGTTCACCGCACGTGCGAAGGACGTCCTCGGCGCCCGGGCCGTGCCGGATATCGACGGCGCGGCGCGCGCGATCGCGGGTGGACGATCGTCGGTGCTGACAGCCGATGCCCCCGAGCAACTGCGGCCCGCGCTCCAGGAAGCGATACACGCCGCGGCGGTATCCGGCGTCCAAGGCACGCTGATCGCCTCGGGTCTGGTCGGTCTGCTCGGTGGCGTGCTGACGTTGGTATTGATTCGGCCGACTCACCTGTCGGGTACCGAGGAAGCCCCGAATGCGGAGGTCATGAAAGAGGTGGCGGGAGCATAGCCGCAGCCGATGGCGCCGCCCTGCAACGGGCGGCACCATCGTCCGAGGTCGACGGATAGGGGACTTCTTTCAGACGGCCGCCGGGATCACCGGGTCGTCGGCGAACTGGGTTCGGTAGAGCTCGGCGTAGCGGCCGTCGGCGTTGAGGAGGGTGGAGTGGGTGCCGCGCTCGATGATGCGGCCGTCTTCGAGGACCAGGATCTGGTCGGCGGCGCGGATCGTGGAGAGGCGGTGTGCGATGACCAGGGCGGTGCGGCCGGTCAGTGCTTCGGTGAGGGCCTCCTGGACGGCGGCTTCGGAGGTGGAATCGAGCGAGGCGGTCGCCTCGTCGAGGATCACCACCCGTGGTTGCTTGAGGAGCAGGCGGGCGATGGTGAGGCGTTGGCGTTCGCCGCCGGAGAGGCGGTAACCGCGTTCGCCGACGACGGTGTCGAGACCGTCGGCGAGCGAGTCGACCAGGTCGCCGAGGCGGGCGCGGCCGAGGGCGTCCCACAGTTGTTCCTCGGTGGCTTCCGGCCGGGAGAGCAGGAGGTTCGCGCGGATGGTGTCGTGGAACAGGTGGCCGTCCTGGGTGACAAGGCCGACGGTGCGCTGGATGGATTCGGTGGTCAGGTCGCGCACATCGGAGCCGTTGAGGCGCACCGCGCCGGAGTCGACATCGTAGAGACGGGAAACCAGCTGGGCGATCGTGGATTTGCCCGCGCCGGAGGAGCCGACCAAGGCGATGAGCTGGCCGGGTTCCGCGCGCAGCGACACCTCGTGCAGCACCTCGACGCCGCCACGGCTGTCCAGGGTCGCGACGTCTTCCAGCGAAGCGAGCGAGACCTTGTCGGCCGACGGGTAACCGAAGTTCACCGCGTCCAGCTCCACCGCGACCGGGCCGTCGGGCACCGGGGTGGCGTCCGGAGCGTCCTCGATCAGCGGCTTCAAGTCGAGCACCTCGAAGACGCGCTCGAAACTCACCAGCGCCGACATGATCTCCAGGCGGGCGCTGGCCAGCGCGGTGAGCGGGGTGTAGAGGCGGGTGAGCAGCAGCGAGAGCGCGACGACCGAGCCCGCGTCGAGACTGCCCTTCAGCGCGTACCAGCCGCCGAGGCCGTAGACCAGGGCGAGCGCGAGCGCGGAGACCAGGGTCAGCGAGGTGACGAAGGTGGTCTGCAGCATGGCGGTACGCACGCCGATGTCACGCACGCGGGTGGCGCGCACCGCGAACTCCGACGACTCCTGCTTCGGCCTGCCGAACAGCTTCACCAGGGTGGCGCCCGGCGCGGAGAAACGCTCGGTCATCTGGGTGCTCATGGCGGCGTTGAGCTGGGCGGCTTCGCGCTGCATGGCGGCGAGTTTGTTGCCCGCGCGCCGGGCCGGGATGACGAACACGGGCAGCAGCACGAGGGCGAGCAGGGTGATCTGCCAGGAGATGCTGAGCATCACCGCGAGCGTGAGCAGCAGGGTGACGAGATTGGTGATCACGCCGGAGAGGGTGTCGCTGAACGCGCGCTGCGCACCGATCACATCGCTGTTGAGCCTGCTCACCAGCGCGCCGGTCCTGGTGCGGGTGAAGAACGCCACCGGCATCTTCTGCACGTGATCGAACACCGCGGTGCGCAGATCGAGGATCAGACCCTCGCCGATGCGCGCCGACAGCCAGCGGATGGCGATGCCGAGGGCGGCGTCGAGCACCGCGAGACCGGCGATGGCGAGTGCGAGCAGCACCACGGTCCGCGGCGCCGAACCATCGACGATCCCGTTGACAACGCGCCCCGCCAGCACCGGGGTAGCCACACCGAGCACCGCGGCCACCACGCTGAGCAGCAGGAACCCGCCGATCCGCCGCCGATGGTGCTCAGCGAACCGCAGAATCCGGCGTGCCGTCACCATGCTGAACGGGCGCTGCTCCTCCGGCGCGTTCACGCGCCGGTACATCTGGCTGTAGGCCACGGATTCGATACTCACTGCACTCTCCTCAAGGCTTCGGAGCCCATTGAACTCCTGCCCACCGACACTAAAACCTCAACAAAGGTTGATCGCAAATGCTTTCCGCTGACTCCCGGTTCCGCGCACAGCGAAACCGACCGCCGAATCACACCCGACGGCGGTCGCGCGGACGGCTGACCGGATCTGCCCGGCCACGCGAATAGGCTGGTTTCCGTGGACGACGACCGGAGCGCTGAACTGCTGGCGGACGCACTGCGCAGGCGGGTCGGCTGCCCGGTCGACGCGTCGGTGCGCAGGCGCGTCGAGTACTCCGCCGACGCGTCCAACTACCGCGTCCGGCCCGCCATGGTGGTGTTCGCGCGCGCCGAGGACGACGTCGCAGCCACGGTGACCTTCGCACGTGAGAACGGGCTCTCGATCACCGCTCGCGGGGCGGGTACCTCGGTCGCGGGCAATGCCATCGGACCCGGCATCGTGCTGGATTTCAGCAGGCACATGAACGCGGTGCGCGCGGTCGACGCCGAGGCGCGAACGGCGACCGTGCAGCCGGGGGTGGTGCTCTCGGATCTGCAACGGCGACTGCGCCCGCACGGGTTGCGGTTCGGGCCGGATCCGTCGACGCAGGACCGCTGCACGCTGGGTGGGATGATCGGCAACAATGCGTGCGGACCGCACGCGCTGGCCTGGGGGCGTACCTCCGATACCGTGCGTGAGCTGCGCATTCTCGATGGCACAGGGGAGCGGCGAACACTGGGTGCCGACCTGACGGCGGTGCCCGGCCTGGCGAAGTTCACCACCACGAACCTGGCTGTGCTGCGCACCGAACTGGGACGATTCGATCGTCAGGCATCCGGCTACGGCCTCGAACACCTGCTGCCGGAACGTGGTTCGTCGGCGGCGAAGGCGTTCGTCGGTTCCGAAGGCACCTGTGGACTACTCCTGGAAGCCGAGGTCGCGCTCACGCCCGTGCCTGCCGCGACCGTGCTCACGGTGCTCGCATACCCCGATATCGCCTCGGCCGCCGACGATATCGCCGCGGTGACCGCATGCGCGCCGATCGCGGTGGAGGGTATCGATGCCGGACTGGTCGACGTGGTCCGCGCGCATCGGGGGACGGTGCCCGAGTTGCCGCGAGGCCGCGGATGGTTGTTCGTCGAGACCGCGGGAGCGACCCCGGCCGAGGCGCTGGCGGTGGCCCGGCGTCTGTGCTCGGAGAGCAACGCCGATGACCACCGGATCGTCACCGATCCCGTTGCCACCGCGGCACTCTGGCGCATTCGTGCCGACGGTGCCGGTCTGGCCGGGAGAACCCCCGACGGGAAACCGGCGTGGCCCGGATGGGAGGACGCCGCTGTTCCGCCGGCGAACCTAGGGGCGTATCTCCGCGAATTCGCCGCGCTCACCGGCGAATACGACGTGAGCGGCCTGCTGTACGGACACATCGGCGACGGCTGTATCCACGTCCGCCTCGACTTCCCGATCACCGACGCGCCGCGGCGATTCCGCACCTTCCTCTTCGACGCCGCCGAACTCGTTGTGCGTCATGGCGGATCGCTGTCGGGCGAACACGGTGACGGCCGCGCCAGATCCGAACTGCTCGAAATCATGTACTCACCGGCCGCGCGGGCGGCCTTCGCGGGCTTCAAGTCCCTGTTCGATCCCGGCAATATCCTCAACCCGGGCGTCCTCGTCGCTCCGAACCCCGTCGACGCCGACCTGCGGGTAGCCGCTCTCACGCCGGTCCCATCGCGAGGTTTCGCCCTGTCCACAGACTCCGGCGATTTATCCACAGCTGTGCACAGATGTGTAGGAATCGGCAAGTGCCGTGCGGACACTCGTGGTTCCGGCGGCTTCATGTGCCCCTCGTATCTGGCCACCGCCGACGAGAAGGACACCACGCGCGCCCGCGCCAGAGTGCTCCAGGAGGTGGTGCGCGGCGAACTCGACTGGCGCGCACCAGCAGTCGAGGAGTCCCTCGACCTCTGCCTGTCCTGCAAGGCCTGCGCCTCCGACTGCCCCGCGGGCGTCGACATGGCCACCTACAAATCCGAGGCGCTGTACCGCCGCTACCGAGGACGCCGACGCCCCCTCGATCACTATGTCCTCGGCCGACTCCCACGCTGGCTCGCCATCGCCCAGCACTTCCCGCGCCTCGCCAACGCCGTCGCCGCCCGCCCCCACCTGCGCCGAGTGGGCATGCGTCTGGCCGGAATAGACCCGAGACGAGAAGCGCCGCGACTCGCCCCGAAATCGTTCCGCCGCCGATGGTCTGACGACAGAGCGGGTACCAGCGCGTCATCGGCTCCCGAAGTCATGCTGTGGATCGACAGCTTCACCGACAGTTTCGACCCCGAAAACGCGATAGCCGCGATACAACTGATCGAACAACTCGGCTACCGCGTCCGCACCCCGAAAGATCGTGTGTGCTGCGGTCTCACCTGGATCAGCACCGGCCAGCTCGACGGCGCCCGCGCCCGACTGCGCGCCACCCTCGACGCACTGTCCGAGCACGTGGCAGCGGGTGGCCTGATCGTCGGCCTCGAGCCCTCCTGCACCGCCACGCTGCGCGCCGACCTGCCCGAACTACTCCCCGGCGATCCACGAGCGAAACAGGTCGCGGCCTCGGTGCGCACCCTCGCCGAGTTCCTGCTGGAGCACCCCACGTGGCAACCACCCCAGCGCCCGCACGACACCGTTGTCGTCCAACCGCACTGCCACCAGCACGCCGTGGGCGGCTTCGACGCCGAACGCCGAATCCTGGCCGCGATGGGCGTCACCGTCCAGGAACTGGCAGGGTGCTGCGGCCTGGCAGGCAACTTCGGCATGCAACGAGGCCACTACGACGTCTCGGTCGCGGTAGCCGAGAACGCGCTACTCCCAGCGCTGAGAAATGCCCCACCGAACGCGATCTTCCTGGCCGACGGCTTCTCCTGCCGCACCCAAGCCGACCAACTCGCAGGCACCCCCGGCCTGCATCTGGCCAGGTACCTACTCGATCGCCAGATCGGACCGGCTGTCAGTTGACGCCGATCACAGGCGCACAATGGTCGGGTGCGTGATCAGACCCTGGACCCGGACCTGGTCTCGGCCGGTCTGTCCAGGACCGTCCGGTCGAGCAGGCCCTTCGACGTCGGCATCACCGTCTCACCGCTGCGCCGCGGCGGCGGCGACCCCTGCCACCACATCGGCCCCGACGGCGCCCACTGGCACGCCTCGCGCATGTCGACCGGCGTGGTCACCTATCGCCTGACCCAGGACGGCCGCGACGGCGCGAGCGCCCGGGCCTGGGGACCGGGAGCCGAGGAATTCCTGGCCGGCCTCGACCGCATGCTCTGCCTCGAGGAGAACCTCGACGACTTCGCCCCGGAGCATCCCAAGCTCGTCGAAGCCCATCGCACGGTCCCCGGCCTGCGCATGCTGAAGACGGGGCTGGTGATGGAGTCGCTGATCCCGGCCATCCTGGAACAGAAGGTGCACACGAAGTCCTCGTTCGCGGCCTGGCGCACCCTGGTCCGCGAGTTCGGGACGAAGGCCCCTGGCCCGGCACCGGCCGGCCTGATGGTGGCACCGGACGCCGACGCCTGGCGGCTGATCCCGTCGTGGAAATACCACCGGGCCAATGTCGGCCCGCAGCGCGCGCAGACCATCGTGCGCGCAGCCAGAGTCGCCGACTCGATCGAACGCACCGCCACCCTCGACCCGGCCGAGGCCGCGCGACGTTTGCGCAGCCTGCCCGGCATCGGGGTATGGACGGTGGCCGAGACCGCGCAACGCGCCTTCGGCGACGCCGATGCCCTCTCGGTCGGCGACTACCACCTCGCCGCCGTTGTCGGCTGGAGCCTGCTCGGCCACCCGATCGACGACGACGCGATGATCGAATACCTGCGGCCGCTACAACCCCACCGCTACCGCGCGGTGCGACTGCTCGGACTGAGCGGGCAGGCGCGCAAACCGAAATTCGGCCCGCGCGACCCGATCACCGATCATCGCCACCACTGAGGCGCGCTACGGCTAACGCGTCGCGCGCGCGTCGAGTACGCAGCGGCCCGCTTCGACGAGAGTGTTGCGCGCCCGCCTGCGCACCCGGCACTCTTCGACGGTGCAGTCGAGGTGTAGTTGCATTGCGGCATGGGCTTGTTCGGGCTCCATCGGGCCCGGGTCGGTGGAGCAACTCAGCAGTGCTGTGGCGACGCGCATGTTCACTTCGCTCAATTGCATGAACCAAGCACAGCACGCAAACACCCGGCTAACGGTGAGTACACGCGCGATCGGATAGATTTACCTCGAATTCCCAGCACGACATCCAAGGGGGAGTGCAGGATTCCCCACAGTGGACGAATTCCACCGTCGCCGCGGGGCTCGGAGCGGATGGCGGGTGTGCGACACAGAAGGAGCGGGGCTGTGGCATCGAACGGAACGTACGGGCACGCGGGTGCCTCCTCGACTCTGCCGCGCCGCCAGCTCGGCCGCTACCTGCGTGACTGGCGCACCCAGGCCGGGCTCACCATCGCCGAGGCGGCCCGGCTGATGGAGTGGGGCGCCAGCACCCTCCAGCGACTGGAGAAGGGGCAGGCCGACCGCATCCGGACCATCGACATCCACGAACTGTGCCGGATCTACGGCATTCCCGAGGATCTCGCCGACGGTCTCGCCGGGCTCGCGCAGCAGGCCGCGGTCAAGAGCTGGTGGCACGCCTACGGCGACCTGATTCCCGAAAACTTCGATATCTATGTGGGTTTGGAGGCATCGGCGCATCGGTTGCGCGCCTATCAGTCCGAGCTGGTTCCCGGACTGCTCCAGACCGCGGAATACGCACGGGCACTGAATCATCTGGGTTTTCCCAAGGATTCGGTCGACGAGCTCGATCGCCGCGTCGCGCTGCGGCTGCAACGCCAGGCATTGATCACCCGCAAGCATTCGCCCGCCGAGATGGATGTGGTTCTGCACGAATCGGTATTGCGTAGCGTCGTCGGTGATGCAAAGGTGATGGCTGCGCAGTTGCGACACCTTGCCGACGCGAGTACTCGAAGTAACGTGTCACTGCGCATCCTGTCGTTTGCCGCCGGTGTTCCACTCGGAGTCTCTACCGGACCTTTCACGGTTCTCGAGTTCGGCACCGACAGCAAGGGGAAACCGGTCGAACCGCCGGTGGTGTACGCCGAAGGCTTTACCGGCGACCTCTACCTGGAACGACACGCAGATGTTCGAAGGTACGACCAGGCTCACGAATGCCTCCAGCGTCATGCGCTGGATATCCCACCGAGTAGAGACCTGTTGCGGCAGGTCGCGAAGGAGTATGTGGCATGAGTTTCGATCTCGTCGACGCACACTGGTTCAAGAGCACTCGTAGTGGTGCGGGCAAGGATTGCGTCGAAGTCGCTTTCCTGTTCGGCGGGCACGTCGGGGTGCGCGACAGCAAGAATCCCGCAGGCCCCGCCCTGGTCTTCGACGGCGCGAGCTGGGACGACTTCACCCGGGGCATCGACACCGGCGCGTTCGCGTGAACACCAAGCGCGACATCGACACCACCGGAGCCACCTGGCTGCGGGCGGGCTCCACCGACGGCAGCGTGGAGGTCGCCATGCTGGCCGAGGGGTACGTAGCCCTGCGCGACAGCAAGAATCCCGAGGGTCCGGTGCTGATCTTCACCCCGAGTGAATGGACCGCGTTCACCGCGGGCGTGCACGACGGCGAGTTCGATCGTCCTTGATCACGCTAGATCACAGAACGATAGATATTCGGCATACACCGAGGTTTGATGCGGAGCCGGGTCGGGTAGCCCAGGTATATGGACCGAGGGTTGAAGAAAATGCCGCCCCGGTACCGGAGGCTAGCGCCTGAGGACGGGGTGGAACGCCTGATCGTGATCCTGCTGTTCGCGGTATCGGCGATCGGAATCTACGTACTCACCAGCTCTTTGCTGTCGGCGCTGTTCATCGGATTACTGGTCGGATTAGTCGCTGTGGGGACTGTAGCTGTCTTGTAGGCAGCAGACGCTGCGGGGCTTCCTGCCCCGCAGCGTCAACAGTTCCTACCGCCGGAACAATTTATTGCCGAGCCAGACAATCGGGTCATATCGACGATCCACAACACGTTCCTTCAGTGGAATCAACGCGTTGTCGGTGATCTTGATGTGCTCGGGGCACACGTCGGTGCAGCATTTGGTGATATTGCAATAGCCCAAACCTGCTTCCTCCTGGGCCATTTCGCGTCTGTCGCGGGTGTCGAGCGGGTGCATCTCCAACTCCGTGATCCGCATCAGATAGCGCGGACCCGCGAAGGCGGGCTTGTTCTCCTCGTGATCGCGCACCACATGGCAGGTGTCCTGGCACAGGAAGCACTCGATGCACTTGCGGAACTCCTGCGAGCGCTCCACGTCGACCTGTTTCATCCTGTAGTCGCCCGGCGCGAGACCCGCCGGCGGCGCGAATGACGGGATCTCCCTGGCCTTCTCGTAGTTGAACGAGACGTCGGTGACCAGGTCCTTGATGATCGGGAACGTCCGCATCGGGGTGACGGTGATGACCTCCTCCGGCGTGAACGTCGACATGCGCGTCATGCACAGCAGGCGCGGGCGGCCGTTCACCTCGGCCGAGCACGAACCGCACTTGCCCGCTTTGCAATTCCAGCGCACGGCGAGGTCGGGGGTCTGGGTGGCTTGGAGACGATGGATGATGTCGAGCACCACTTCGCCCTCGTTCACCGCCACCGTGTAGTCGGAGAGGCTGCCGCCGTCGATGTCTCCGCGCCAGACCCGGAACCGGGCGTCGTATCCCATGGTTACGCCTTTCCCTCGGCTGCCGGGTGCGCAGCCAGTTCTTGCTCGGTGTAGTACTTTTCGAGCTCGCTCAGTTCGAACAGGGCGAGTAGGTCGTCGCGCATCGGCGTCTGATCGGCCGGGGTGACGGTCACGTCGGGGATCTGGGCTTCGGAGGCCGGATCGACGGCGCAGACCAGCAGCGTGTTGCGCCAGTCCGGGTTCATGCCGGGGTGATCGTCGCGGGTGTGGCCGCCGCGACTCTCGGTGCGCAACAGCGCTGCCTTGGCGACACATTCGCTGACGATCAGCATGTTGGCCAGGTCGAGGGCCAGGTGCCAGCCGGGGTTGAACGGCCGTTTGCCCTGCACTGCCACGTTGGCGTAGCGGGCGCGCAGCTCGGTGAGTTTGTCGATCGCCGCGCGTACTTCGTGTTCCTTGCGGATGATGCCGACCAGGTCGTTCATCGTCTGCTGGAGTTCGGAGTGCAGCGTGTACGGATTCTCGCCGGGGCCGTCCGCGGGTGAATCGAACGGGGCCAGTGCGATTTTCGCCGCCGCCTCGATATCGGTCTCGGACGGTGTCGGTTTGTCGGTCAGCTGCTGGACATACGCCGATGCCCCGAGCCCGGCCCTGCGGCCGAACACCAGCAGATCGGACAGCGAGTTGCCGCCGAGCCGGTTCGAGCCGTGCATGCCACCGGAACACTCACCGGCAGCGAACAATCCGGGTACGAGCGCGGCACCGGAATCGGGGTCCACCTCGATGCCGCCCATCACGTAGTGGCAGGTGGGGCCGACTTCCATCGGTTCGGCCGTGATGTCGACATCGGCCAGTTCCTTGAACTGATGGTGCATCGACGGCAGCCTGCGCACGATCTCGTCGGCGGGCATGCGGGAGGCGATGTCGAGATAGACGCCGCCGTGCTCGGTGCCGCGGCCCGCCTTCACCTCCTCGTTGATCGCCCTGGCGACCTCGTCGCGGGGGAGCAGGTCAGGGGTGCGGCGCGCGGAATCGTTGTCGCGCAACCACTGATCGGCCTCTTCCTCGGTTTCGGCATACTGACCCTTGAACACCGGCGGGATGTAGTCGAACATGAACCGCTTGCCCTCGGAGTTCTTCAGCACGCCGCCGTCGCCGCGCACACCCTCGGTGACGAGGATGCCCTTCACACTCGGCGGCCAGACCATACCGGTGGGGTGGAACTGGAGGAACTCCATATTGATCAGCGTCGCGCCGGAGCGAAGGGCCAGCGCGTGGCCGTCGCCGGTGTACTCCCACGAGTTCGAGGTCACCGTGTAGGACTTGCCGATTCCGCCGGTGGCCAACACGATCGCGGGCGCCTTGAACAGCACCAAGCCACCGGATTCACGCCAGTAGCCGAACGCACCGGCGATCGCCCCCGCGTCGGTGAGCAGTTCGGTGATCGTGCATTCGGCGAAGACCTTGATCCTGGCCTCGTAGTCGCCGGTCGCCGCGTAGTCCTCCTGCTGCAACGAGACGATCTTCTGCTGCATCGTGCGGATCAGTTCGAGGCCGGTCCGGTCGCCGACGTGCGCGAGGCGGGGGTAGGTGTGGCCGCCGAAGTTGCGCTGGCTGATTCGCCCATCGGCGGTTCGATCGAACAGCGCCCCATAGGTTTCCAGCTCCCACACCCGGTCGGGCGCCTCCTGGGCATGCAGTTCGGCCATGCGCCAGTTGTTGAGGAACTTGCCGCCACGCATGGTGTCTTTGAAATGCGTCTGCCAGTTGTCCTTCTCGTTGGCGTTGCCCATCGACGCCGCGCAACCACCCTCGGCCATCACGGTGTGGGCCTTGCCGAACAACGACTTACACACCACCGCCACCGAAAGCCCTTGTTCGCGTGCCTCGATCACGGCTCGCAGACCCGCGCCGCCCGCTCCGATCACCACGACGTCGTAGTCGTGCCGTTCCACGTCTGGCATTGAAATACAAGCTCCTCGCGTTGTCGCGGCTCAGTTGACGAACCGCAGGTCCGAAATGGTTTGGCTCGCAACCAACATCACGTAGAAGTCGGTGAGCACGAGGGTGCCGAGGGTGGTCCAGGCCAGCGCCATGTGGCGGGTGTTGAGCTTGGAGATCTGGGTCCAGTACCAGTACCGCACCGGGTGGGCGGAGAAGTTCTTGAGCCGCCCGCCCGCGATGTGCCTGCACGAATGACACGACAGGGTGTAGGCCCACAGCAGGATCACGTTGACCAGCAAGACGATATTGCCGAGGCCGAAGCCGAACCCACCACTGCTGCCGTGGAAGGCGGTGATCGCGTCGTAGGTGTTGACCAGCGAGACCACCAGCGCCACATAGAAGAAGTAGCGGTGCGCGTTCTGGATGATCAACGGCAGCCGCGACTCACCGCTGTAGCGCGCGTGCGGCTCGGCCACCGCACAGGCGGGCGGGGAGAACCACACCGAGCGGTAGTAGGCCTTGCGGTAGTAGTAGCAGGTCAGCCGGAAGCCGAGCAGGAACGGCAGCACCACGAAGCCAAGTGGGATCCACATCGGCAGCTCGGGGAACGGGGTGCCGAAATGCGCCGATCCCGGTGCGCACGAGTCGCTCAGACACGGCGAGTAGAACGGGGTCAGATAGTGGAACTCGGGCACCCAATAGGCCGTCCGGACAAAGGATCTGATCGTCGCGTAGGCGACGAACGCGAATAGTCCGAGCGCGGTGAACAGCGGCGGCAGCCACCAGCGGTCGGTGCGAAGGGTGCGCGCCGAAATACGGGCACGCGTTCTGCTGAAGACGCCGGTGCCCGCGGAGTGTGAAGCGGGGGAGGCGGTCGGTGCGGCACTCACGGTGGATGCCTCGCTGATCTTCGGGTCTGCGGCAGTGATCATTACCCACCGCGATGGATTGTGATGTGGAGCACCATACGCCTGTGTTCGCGCCGCTCGCCGTGGGTCTCACGCACTCGGTCCCCGTGCATGCCGGTGATCTCGATCACAGCCATGACGTTCGTGACGACCCGTCATGCCCGTGCAACAAACCTGTGGTGCCCTGTGACAGGTATTCCCCGCATCGGGGAGAGGAGCGTGACGCGCAATGAGAAGAGCCGCGATCGTGGCACCCGTCCGCACGCCCAGTGGCGTCGAAGGTGGTGCGCTGTCGGGTATGCCGGCCGAATGGCTGGCTACCACGGTGTTGTCGGCCGTGATCGAACGCTCGGGCATCGACCCTTTGCGCATCGACGATGTGGCCATGGCCTGTATCGACGGTGGCCTCTCCGACATACCCGCGGTGGGTGCGCTCGCCGCTCGCGGTGCCGGATTACCTTTCGCGGTACCCGGTTTCGTGACCGACAAACACGGCGGTAGCGGTCTGCAGGCGGTGATCACCGCGGCGATGATGGTGCAGACCGGCGCCGCCGATGTGGTGGTCGCGGGCGGCGTGGAATGCGCGTCGACCCAGTCGGGCCTGCCCGGTGGGACCGCGGGATTACACAACGCCGAGCGGCTGGCGCACTACTACGGGATCGACCGCGGTGCCGCCGACGAGTTCGCGGTCGCCAGCCATCGCAAGGCGGCTCGCGCCTGGCGGCAGGGTGCGTTCGCGGCCGAGGTGGTCGGGGTGGCCGCCGGGTACGGCGATCACCAGATCACCCGGGACGAGGGTGTGCGCGACGACCTGTCGACCCACACGCTGGCCGGGTTGCGCCCGCTGCTCGCCGATGGGGTGGTGACGGTCGGGAACATGAGTTCCCATCGGCTCGGGGCATCCGCGTGCCTGGTCGTGGCCGAGGATCGGCTCGGCGAGCTGGGGTTGACGCCGATGGCGTTTCTCGCGGGGTGGGCCGCGGCCGGTTGTGACAACGAGGGGCCCGGCCTCGGGGCGGCGCCCGCGGTGTCGAAGCTGCTCGGGCGTACCGGGTGCGCGCTGGACGAGATCGATTTGCTCGAGATCAACGAGGGCTACGCGGTGGAGGTGCTCGCGTTGGCGACCGAATGGGAACTCGACCCGCTCGACCGGCTCAATGTGAACGGTTCCGATATCGCGCTCGGGCATCCGGTCGGCGCCACCGGCCTGCGGATCATGACCACGATGCTGCACGAACTCGGTCGCACCGGCGGTCGCTACGGACTGGAGGCCATCGCACTCGGCCACGATCACGGGATCGCGGCCCTGTTCGAATCGGCGGAGGTCGACGAACCGGTCGAGGTGCCTCGGGGAGCTCGCTTCCACGGCTCCCGTACGCGCAGGCTTGGTCGACACCGAGCGTGAGTTCGGTTCGGTAGGGCATCAGGTAAAACCGGGCCCGGGGTGGTTTAGCTTGCTGTGTTTGTTGGAGCGCTGACGCGCTCGAGTCGGGGCCCTTCGGGCCCCCGATCTTCCCTCCCTGCGGGTACTCCTTCGTCGCACCCTCCGGTCAGTCCAGATCGGGGCGGGCCCCTTCGGGTAGGGACATATCAGGGATACCCGGCCCAGGCTGTGCACTGGTGGGTGCATGGGTCGGCGCGGCGACCCTGTTGGCAGGGCCGCCGCGCCGGTGATCAGGTTCTACTTTGTTCTCGGGCGGGAGTGGAAGCCGAGGCCTTCGTCCTGGGCGCCCATCCATGCTGCTTCGTCGGACTTGCTGTCGGGGACGTAGATCGGCTCCGACCTGCGGGGGATGGCGAGTTCCGGCGGTGGTGCCTGCTCGAAATCCTCGGCGTCGATGACGAGCCGCTCGAGGTCGTTCTCCAGACGACGGATGGTGGCCGCGTCGCCGTAGTTGGAGCGCAGTGCACCGATCGATTGCCGGAGTTGGCCGACCGCGTAGCGCAGTTCCGCGATATCGCTGCGTGTCATCGTTACCTCCTGTGTATATGGCGGGCATACCGACTCGCCGGACCACGGGTACGCCCGAAAAGTCCCCGGGCCGCACTGCACCGAGCCGTGTGACTCACCACACAACGTGATCTCCACCACAATAACGGATCTTTTCGGTTTACGCCCGAAGTTGCGGGAGACCGCGGGATTGCCATCGGATAACTGCCACGCTCACCCCGCGACGGCGTAGCGAGCGCGGACGCCGACCCTCGCCCGTTCGACCAGTGCGGTGATCGCGTGGGCGACCTCCTCCGAGCGCTCGAGGATGACGCTGTGACCCGCGCCCTCGATCCGCACCAGCTCGGCACCGGCCAGCTGTGAAGCCAGCACCACCGAGTGCGCGAACGGCACCATGAGATCGGCCGAGCCCGCCAGTACGAGAGCGGGCAGATCGCCGAAGCGGGCGAGGGTGTTCGCCTCGTCGAAGTCCAGCAGCGAGCTCAGGAAGCCGGACATGGTCAGCAGCGCGGTCTCGTTGAGAACCGCGGTGGCGATGGCCGTCACGCGCGGATTCACGCGCCGGGTGCCCGCGCTCGCCTCGCGGATCAGCGGCCCGAAGATCCAGCGGGAGAAGCGCTTCGACGCCTGCATCACCCGGGGTGCGTGCACGACGGCGCGCTGCAGCGAGGCCACCGCGTGCCGGTTGAGGAGTCGGCCGAGGCCGACCTGGGTGATACCGCCCGCGGCGCCCGCGATCAGGCCGATCCCGGCGACCCGGTGGCCGATGGCCGCCGGATGGAGGCGGGCGTAGGCCAGCACCACCATCGCGCCCATCGAATGACCGATCAGCACCACGGGCCCGGTCGGTGCGACCGCGCGCAGCACCGCGTCGAGATCGGTGGCGAGCTGGTCGATCGTGTAGGTGGCGTGGTGGGCGTGCCCGGATTCGCCGTGGCCGCGGTGGTCGTAGAAGACCATGCGGGTGTCGGCATCCCAGTCGCGCAGCAGGTGTTCGCGCAGGAACGACCAGGATTCGGTGTGCAGGCAGTGGCCGTGGACGAAAACAACGGTCAGGGCCGCGTCCGTGGCGCCGAAGCTCCGGACCGCGATCGGCACACCGTCATCGGCGACGACGGTGTAGCGGTAACCGTCGGTGTCGGTGAAAGGGAAGGTCTTCGACATTGCGGCCTCCTCCGGTCCGGCGGGGCGCACCTGATGCGTCCTGCTGGGCTTTTCGGAGAAGGTTTCCAGCGTGTTAACCGGTCAACCCTCGCGTTATCCACCCGATGCGCAAACGATCCCGGGCGGGCCCGCACCGTTACTCAGGACAATCTTCGGGTATCTAGCGCTCGTACTAGAAATTTGTAGATTGCTATCGAGCGATGACTCGGCATGACTTTCTTCGGCTCTCTAGATAAAGACCTAGAAAACCGAAGATGCTCATACGGTCCGGAGATAGCGGCCGAAGTGGGGGACGGTGAAGCCGATCGTGCCGCGTTCGGCCGAGTAGATCAGGCCCTTCTTGATCAGGCCGTCGCGCGCCGGGGAGACCGAGGCGGGTTTGCGCCCGAGCTCGGCGGCCACCGCCGACGTGGCGACCGGGGCGTCGTCGCCCGCCAGGTCGGCCATGGCGCGCATGTACTCGCGTTCGGCGGGAGTCGCGCGTTCATAGCGGGAGCCGAAGAAGCCGACCGCCAGCTCCTCTTCCGCCGCGGGAGAGGCCACCGCGACGTCTTCGGCGGTGATCGGGCTGTCGGGTGCCTGATCCCAGGCGGCCTTGCCGTAGGCCTGGACGAAATACGGGTAGCCGTCGGCTCTTCGGTAGAGCGAATCGAGCGCGGTTTCGGTGAACTTCACGTCCTCGCGTTCGGCGGGGGCGATCAGTGCCAGGTCGGCCGCCGCGCGGTCGAGGCGGTCGATGCGGTGATAACTGAAAAGACGCTCCGAGTAGCTTTTCGAGGCAGACAGCACCGCGGGCAGGTGGGGCAAGCCCGCGCCGACGACGATCAGCGGGGCGCCGTCCTGGCTCAGCTCGTGACAGGCGCCGCAGATCGCGGACACATCGGCGGGGCCGAGGTCTTGCATTTCGTCGATGAAGATGGCAATGCCGATACCGATGTCGGCGGCGAGGGCAGCGGCCTCTTTGAACAGTTCGATCAGATCGATCTCGATATCGCCCGAGTCGGCGCGGCCGGTCACCGCGGGCACGTCGATGCCGGGCTGCCACCGTTCGCGCATGCCCTTGTCCGCGGTGGCGCGCAGGGCGAAGGCCTTGAGGATGCCGAGGAAATCGTCGACCTGTTCGGAATTGCGGGCCGACATCGCGATCGCGCGCACCGCCATGTGCAGTGCCGACGACAGCGGCCTGCGCAGATCCTGGTCGGGCCTCGCCTCGATCTTGCCGGTGCCCCAGCCGCGCGAGATGGCGGCGGAGCGAAGCTGATTGAGCAGCACGGTCTTTCCGACCCCGCGCAGGCCCGTGAGCATCACGCTGCGTTCCGGCCTGCCGCGGGCGATGCGCTCGAGCACGATGTCGAACGCCGCGAGTTGTTTGTCGCGCCCGGCCAATTCGGGCGGACGCTGGCCGGCGCCGGGTGCATACGGATTGCGCACGGGGTCCATGCCGGATAACCGTAGCGCGTGTGCACGGGAGAATCTCGGTAACTCTCGGCTGTGTCCTAGATACTGCTAGCGAAACCGAGAATTGCTTGTCGAAACTGGAATGGAGCCCGATGTTCGAGCAACCCCAGACCACTGCGGGGATCGTCGCGAGCTGGCCGCTGCCGCAGGGCGCGCACCTGGCCGACACGATCCGCCGTGACCTGCTGGCAACGCTCGACGGGGGCCTCGGCGACCTGGACCCGCAGACGGTCGCCGCCCTGGCGATCGGGCCGCTGCTGATCATGCTCGGCAGGCTCGAGATCGACCTGGCCGACGCTCGAACGCGCATCGACCAACTCGAGCGCGAGCTGCGCGATCGGTAACGCGCCGCCCGGCGGTGACGATGAAATCGTTACCCGCGCCGACACGCCGGTGCCGTGGCCCCTGTTCTGGGCTTTTCCGGTCGGAAGAAAACAACTTGCGTGCTTCGCTGGACAGCGCTCATCACAGGCCGTAATCTTCTCGTGACTTAGTGGAGTCTGTCGGTTCGTCAGAGAAGCGGCGCCATTGGGTCACCGCCGAATAGCCGTGATCGCCAAGCGATTCGCGACGAAGCGGCGGGAGAGTAGCAAGATCGGAGACTCGTCTCGGTGGGTAAACACAGCTTGCAGCGGGATTCTCGACTGCCGAATTCCGTCAAGGGTGCCCTCGTCATGGGCGCGGTGGCCGCTACAACCGGTGCTATGCCCGCGATTTCGCAGGCCGCCACGATCAACATCCCCGGTCTGGGTAACTTCGATCTGCCGCCAGAGCTCGAGCAGCCGGCGCAGCAGGTCGAGAAGCAGCTGCAGGCGATGGTCGCCCCTCAGAGCCAGGCCGCACCGCAGCTCCCGAGCGTGAACTTCGAAAACCCGTTCCAGCAGCAGCAGACCGCAGGCAACGTCGCTCTCGACGCCGCCCGTGGCAAGCTGGGCGCCCAGTACAACTGGGGTGCCGCGGGGCCGCAGAGCTTCGACTGCTCCGGGCTCGTGCAGTGGGCGTACCGCCAGGCCGGTGTCGAACTGCCGCGCACCAGCTTCGAGCAGTCCCATGTCGGCGCTCCCGTCTCGTTCGACAACCTGCAGGCCGGTGACATCGTCATCACCAACGGTGGCGGCCACGTCGGTATCTACGCGGGCAACGGTCAGCTCCTCAACGCCGTGCAGTCGGGCACCCCGGTGTCCTACACCCACCTCAGCGCCGACGACGTCGTCACGGCTCGCCGTATCGTCTAAGGGGTGACCCCCCAGCACTCCGACACCCAGGCCCGCGTCGACGCGTGGATCTGGGCGGTGCGCCTGTTCAAAACACGCTCGGCCGCGGCAGTTGCCTGTCGCGCCGGGCATGTCCGCGTTAATGGGGTCACCGCGAAACCGGCGCTGACCGTCCGCCCCGGTGACGAGATCAGGGTGCGCCACGCCGGTGTCGAGCGCATCGTCATCGTCGAGCGGATCATCCACAAGCGAGTCGGCCCGCCGGTCGCCGCCCAGTGCCTGATCGATCGCAGCCCGCCGCCGCCACCGAAGGAAGTTCTCGCCACGCTGCCGCAGCGCGAGCGCGGTGCGGGTCGGCCCACCAAACGTGAACGGCGTGAAACGGATCGGCTGATGGGCCGCACCGACCAGCCGCCGGATGTTGTCGGGCGTTAGCCGCGAACGGCGGCGGCTCGACCTGGTTCGGTGGTCGGGGTGTGGGCGATCGCCTACGGTGGCACGTATGGGTGAGCGCACGACGATGTTATCGAATGTTCTCGCCTGCTGTATTGCTGTCGTCGCCACGGGGCCGCGGCTGCTCTGGCCGCGCGGTGCCGATACCGCGTTTCTGGACGGGCTCGAGGTCGCTCCCGTTCCACCCGCGCACAACACCGTTGGTCTCACCGCGCTGGTGCAGGCGCAGCTGTCCGCGCCGACGACGATCGTCGCCGAGGGTGTGCGGACGCTGCGGTCCACGCAGCTCACCATGTCGACGTTCCTCATCCGGCACCCGGACGCCACCTTCCTGGTCGACCCCGCGATCTGCGCGGGCGTGCACCAGCGGGTACTGCCGGAGCTGCCGTTTCCGGTGCCGCTGCTGGTGGGCCCCGACAGTCCGGTGCGGGGTCTGAGCGAGGTGCTGGCCGCGCACGACCTCACCGGCAACGACATCGACTTCGTGCTGCCCACACATCTGCACTGGGATCACGTCGCCGGGCTGTACGAACTGCCCGGCCTGGTCCCGATCCGGGTGCCCGCGGTCGAATACAGCTGGGCGATGGCCGGATCGCGCGTCCCACTCGGCGTCGCCCGTGGACCACTGCGCGGCCGCGCCTTCGACCTCTACGAACTCGACGGCCCGCCCGTGCTCACCTTCGCCCGCAGTCACGACCTGTTCGGCGACGGCTCCGTCCTGATCGTCGACCTGGCAGGCCATACCCCCGGCAGCGTCGGCATCCTCCTCGCCGTCGATGACGGCTCCCGCGTCCTGCTCGCAGGCGACGCGGTCTGGAGCACCCTGCAGATCGACCTGCTCCGGGAGAAGGCGCCGCTGCTCGGCGAACTACTCGACGCCGATCGCGACCGGGCCTTCGAAACCATCCACCGCCTGCATGCCCTCCCGGCCGATATCGAAGTGATCCCCGGCCACGACCACGCCGCCGTCACCGCCCGAACCGCACCATGATCAGGCGGGGTTCCCGACCGTGATGTCAGCCGGCGAGCCCGGCGGCGACAGTGGAATACCTTGGACGCCAACCCAATTCATCATGGGCGAGCTGACTCGAGATTCGCATCGACGTGTCGGACATCAGGGCGCCGATATAGGGGACGGCCAGTCGGATCATCCACGCGGGCAAACGGATGGGCCGTGGGGTCTGCAGGCTACGGGAAACCTCCGCGAAGAACTCCCGCCAGGTGATCGGGTTGTCGTCGGCGATGTTGTAGGCGCGGCCTGGTGTGCCGCGTTCGAGCGCGGCGACGGTCGCGGCGGCCGCGTCATCGACATGGACCCAGGTATTGACTCCGCCGGAGCCCAGCGGCCCGACCGGGCTGTGCTTGCGCATCATGTCCGCGAACAGATCACTGAACGCGCCGGGACCGTAGAAGAGCCCGTACCGCAACGCGATCGCGTCGACACCGGGTGCGCCGAAGGCCTGACTCTCGCCGGAAACGCACGCGCGAACCACCTCGTCGGCCACCCCACCGTCGTACACCCCGAACCGATCGCGCTCGCTGACGAGCCGGTCGCCGTGATCGTGGTAGCCGTAGCCGAGGATCAGCGACTGGGTGACGAACCGCCCGGCGCCGACCACCGCCGCGGCGTCGAGCAGGTTGGCCGTGCCGGCCGTCCGCAGCAGCCCGGTCGGATCGTCGGCCGGAATCCGGCGCTGCACCTTCGCATTGCGCAAGGCGGTGGCCTGATGGATCACGGCATCGGCGCGCAGGCCGTCGACAGCGCGCAGTAGTCCCTCGCGGTCGAGCACATCGGCGGTGACCGGGGTGGCGCCGAGCTCGCGCACGAGCGGGAACGCGCTCGGATTGCGGACGAGCGCCGACACCGTATGTCCGTTCGCGGTCAACGCGCGGATCAGAGGGCGGCCGATGGCACCGGTGGCACCTGCGAGCAGAACCTGCATGATCGTTCCTTCCGGCTGAGTGGGTGTTTGCCTATCCTCTGGACGGGGTAACGCAGGTATTTGTGACGGCCTGTGATCGGCTTCACGCCACGCGGGTACGACCGTGCTGGTTGCGCGATGTCACGGCGGGTCTGCGGCGTGTCGGTGTGTATCGTGCGGCTCATGCGAGTCGACGGTCGGGAGATCCCGGTCACGGGGAAACTCCTGCAACCGCTGATCCGGCGGACCAGTGACATCGTCCGGGTGGTGCTGGCGGGGATAGGCGTTGCCGTCGTGATCGCGGGCTCGCTGATCACCCGGCCGGAATGGCTGGCACTGGAACGCTCGGTCGCCAATATCGTCGGGTTCCTCAGCCAGGACCAGGCGACCATGGTCTACCTGATCTACGGAATGCTCATCCTGGCACTGCCGTTCGCCATCCTCATCGAACTCGTGCTGCGCAGGCAGTGGAAGCTGCTCGCCGGGTACGCGGCGGCGGGCCTGCTCGCCGCGCTCGCCCTGTCGATCACCGGTGCCGGCATCTCGACGCCGAAATGGCACCTGCCGGTCCCGGACCGCTTCGACACCTTCCTGTCGCAATTCCTCGACGATCCACGCTGGATCGCGATGCTCGCGGCCATGCTCACCGTGTCGAGCCCGTGGCTGCCGGTGCGGCCGCGGCGCTGGATGTGGTTTCTGCTCTTGATGTTCGCGCCGATCCACCTGTTCGTCAGCTCGGTGGTGCCCGCGCGGGCGATGCTCGGCTTGGTGGTCGGCTGGCTGGTCGGCGCGGTGATCGTCTGGCTGGTCGGTACGCCCGCGCTCGAGGTGCCACTCGACGCCGCGGTCAGGGTGCTGGCCGGGCGCGGATACATCGTGAAAGCCTTCCGGGTCGACCGGCCCGCCGGGCGCGGACCGCTGCTGCTCGCCACCGAGGTCGACGGGCCCGAAGACGAGATCGTCGTCGAGCTGTACGGCAAGAACCAGCGCAGCTTCGGCGCGATCCGGCAGGTGTGGCGCTGGATCACGTTCCGCTCCAGCGAGACCGCACCGCTGCACGGATCGATGCACCGGGCGGTGGAACATCGGGCGCTGCTCGGTATCGCGATCGGTGACCTCGGGATGGCCGACTCTCATCAGGTCGCGGTGGCGGGCCTGAGCCGCGGCTGGATGCTGTACGCGCACACCATGCCGCGCGGTACGCAGATCGCGACGTTGTCCGCGCAGGTGCTGCCAGGGGTATGGCGTTCGCTGCTTCGCCTGCACGAGAACCAGATCAGCCTCGGCGATCTGCAACCCGACTTCGTGCGCGTCAGCCAGGGCGACACCCTGTTCGGCGGGTTCGCCGCCGCCGAATTCGGTTCGGCGCAGGCGCAACGCCAGACCGATATCGCCCAGCTGCTGGTGACCACCACCTCGCTCTACGGCAAACACGAGGCGGTCTCGGCGGCGATCGAGGCGCTCGGCGAGGACAAGGTCGCCTTCGCGGCCAGGCGCCTGACGAAATCGGCCATGTCGATCGGCATCCGGAAGTCGGTGCCGCAGTGGACCAAGGTGATGGCCACCGCCCGCGAGGAGGTGCGCAGGCAAACCGGCCACGACCGCATCCAGTCCGAGCAGATCACCCGCTTCTCCCGCAACCAGATCATCCAGCTCGTTCTGCTGGTGGCGCTGGTCTATGTGGCGTATCCGTTCTTCAGCCAGGTGCCGACGTTCTTCAGCCAGTTGCGCACGCTCAACTGGTGGTGGGCGCTCGCGGGTCTCGCCGTCTCGGGGTTGACCTACGTCGGCGCCGCCGCCGCGCTGGGTGCTTGCGCGGACGGGCTGGTCAAAATGCGCTACCTGCTCGTGGAGCAGCTGGCCAACACCTTCGTCGCGACGACCACCCCCGCCGGCGTCGGCGGGTTGGCGCTGAGCGTGCGGTTCCTGCAGAAGGCGGGCATGTCGACGCTGCGCGCGACGGCCGCGGTGGCGATGCAGCAGTCGATGCAGGTGCTCACCCACCTGGTGCTGCTCGTGGTGTTCAGTGTGGTGGCCGGAACATCGAGCAACCTGGCCCACATCGTGCCCGACGCGACGGTGCTGTACCTGATCGCGGGTGTCGGTGTCGGGTTGATCGGCGCGTTCATGTTCGTGCCGACGCTGCGTCGCTGGGTGAATCACTCGGTGCGCCCGCAGGTCAAGGAGGTGCTGGGCGAACTCGCCGACCTCGCGAAGGATCCGAGGCGCTTCGTGGTCATCGTCGTCGGCTGCGGCGCCATCACCCTCGGGAAGGCGCTGGCGCTGTGGACGGCCGTCGAAGCCTTCGGCGGTGGCACGGATTTCGTGGCCGTCACCATCGTCGCCATGATCGGTGGCTCGCTGGCCTCGGCCGCGCCGACACCCGGTGGCGTCGGCGCGGTCGAGGCGGCGCTGATCGGTGGTCTCGCGGCCTTCGGCGTCCCGGCCGAGATCGCGGTCCCCGCGGTACTGCTCTACCGCGTGATGACCTGCTGGATCCCGGTCGGTCTGGGCTGGCCCGTGATGCGCTGGCTGGACAAGAAGGACATGATCTGAATTTCTGGAGCGCTGGCGCGCTCGTATCGCGGCCCTTCGGGCCCCGATTCTTCCCTCCCTACGGGCACTCCTTCGTCGCACCCTTCGGTCAGTCCAGAATCGGGCGGGCCGCGACTTCAAGACATCCAACCGGGGAGCCGAGTGGTCGTCACGATTCCTCCCAAAATGTTTAGCTGTCCAGTTGCCTGCGTATTCAATCGTGTTGTCGCACACTGCTGTCTGATCCAGCTGTGCCGCACGCCGGGAGGAAAGTCTGCTGATGAGAGCCGTAGCGGCGTCGGTAGCGATGCGATCGCCAGGAAGGACCGCGACTCGCGCGCGCCAGCGCTCCAGGGAATCAGAGCCTAAACTGTCTGGGACGTAGCCGGATGATGACCGAAAGGTGTTTTTCGATGGGATCCCGGACGGTGGTCGCCGACGTTGCCGATGAGTTGGCACGCCGGGTAGCTACCGGCGAGTACCGGCCCGGCGAGCTGATGCCGTCGGTGCGCCAGGTCGCCGACGAGTTCGGGATGAACCGTGCCACCGCTCAGCTCATCCTCGGCAGGCTCGAGTCGTACGGATTCGTCGAGGCCAGGCGCGGCAAGGGGTTCACCATCCGTGATGTGCGGGTGGAGGGCGGCATGGACGTCTACCGGCACCTGTTCCGGTTCTCGATCACCGCGCCCGCGGTCGCCGCCGAGATGTTCGCAGACATCGTCGAGGTGGAGCGCGGCATCGTGGGCGAGGCGCTGCTCGCCTACACCGCGGGGGAGAAGGTGCTCGATCCGGCCGAGCTCGCCGCCGCCGTCGACGAGCTGGAGACGATGGCGCGCCACGCCGTGCCCGACCACGCGCACATCATCGCCGCCGAGATCGCGCTGGTGCGCAAGCTCCTCGGCGTGCTCGACATGAGTATGCAGCGCGCGGTACTGAATTCGATCGCCGATATGGTCGTCGAGGTGCCGGAGGCGATCGCCGCCTACTTCGCCGTCGCCCCCGATCTGCACGTGCTGGTCTGGCGGGCGCTGCTCGCGGTCTGGGACGCCGAATCCGCGCCGACCGACGCGCAACTCGCACTGTTCGGTGACCTGTTCGCGCTGTATCACGAGAAGGTGATCGCCCGCTTCGGCCAACTGGTCGGCGAGACACCGGTCCACACCGTGCCACTGAGCTCAGCGGTCTGAACTGATCAGCCGTCTGACCTGATCAGCCGTCTGAACTGGAACTTCTAGCTGTCTGAGTCGGGCTCTCAGTCGTCGCGCCCGCGGTGTGATGCCACCGCAGACGGTGTGGCACCACCGTCTCGCCCATGTCACCGCCGTCCACAACCGCTGGGCAACGCGAACGGGGCGGTGTCCTGGACACCGCCCCGCAGGTCGGATACGCCGAATGTGGTGGTTCGCCCGCACGGTGAGCGGACCCAGCAACAGCTCAGCGGTTGAGTTCGGTGAGGCGGTCGTAGGCCGTCACATACTCCTCGACGAGGCGGTTGATCACGTCGGCGCTGCGTTCGACCTTGTTCATCATGCCGACCACCTGGCCGACCGGGTTGAAGTTCACGTCCTTGGCGGCCTCGGGGTAGCGGTGCCCGCGCTTGACGCCGTCGAGGGCGACCATCATCTGCAGCGGCATCGGCAGCGGGTCGGGGGTTTCGGTGGATTCCCAGGCGTCGGTCCAGTCGTTGCGCAGCATGCGGCACGGCTTGCCGGTCCAGGAACGCGAGCGGACGGTGTCGTGGCTGCTGGCCTCGAGGTAGGTCTCCATCTGCGCGGGCGGCACATTGGCCTCCTCGACGGTGAGCCACAGCGACCCGGTCCACGCGCCCGCCGCGCCCATCGCCAGCGCCGCCGCGACCTGTGCGCCGTTGCCGATACCACCGGCGGCCAGCACCGGCACATCGCCGATCGCGTCGATCACCTGCGGCCACAGCACCAGCGAGGACACCTCGCCGCAGTGCCCGCCGCCCTCGGTGCCCTGGCACACCACGAAGTCGAGGCCTGCCGCCTTGTGGTTCATCGCGTGCTTGACCGAGCCGCACAGCGCGCCGATCACCCGGCCGGAATCCTGAATGCGCTTGACGACGTCGTCGGGCGGGGTGCCGAGCGCGTTGGCCACCAGCTTGGCCTTGGGGTGGTTCAGGATGACGTCGACCTGCGGGCCCGCGGTGGTCGCCGTCCAGCCGAGCAACTCGTTGTGGTGCTCGCCGTCGGGCAGCGCGGGCACGTTGTGATCGGTGAGGATCTGCTGGGCGAAGTCGCGATGGCCCTGCGGAACCATCTGCGCCAGCTGCTTTTCCAGCTGTTCGGGGGTGAGCCCGTCGACGCCCTTGCCCTCGTATTTCGACGGGATCACCAGGTCGACGCCGTAGATCCCGGTGACGTGCTCGTCGAGCCAGGCCAGCTCCACCTCGAGCTGTTCGGCGGTGAAGCCGACCGCGCCGAGTACCCCCAACCCGCCCGCGTTGCTCACCGCCGCCACGACGTCGCGGCAGTGGGTGAAGGCGAAGATGGGGAACTCGATGCCGAGCTGTTCGCAGAATTCGGTACGCATACCGAACTGTAACACGTTCTAGTTTGGTCGAGAATGCCTAATTTCTACAGCGCGGCATCCTCCAGCGCGGCCAGTGAGTCCTCGAGGTGATCGAGCAGTCGATGCAGGTCGGGCAGCGTGCGGCGGCAGCCGACCAGGCCGAAATCGAGGTTGTCGCCGCTCGAGGTGAGGGTGATGTTCACGGCCTGCCCGTCGAGCGGGATCGACAGCGGATAGGTGGCGTCCAGGCGCGAGCCGTTCCAGTACAGCGACTCGCGCGCACCGGGCACATTCGAGATGACGATATTGAACGGCGGCGTCGCTACCGAGGCGAACCCGGGCAGCAGCATCGCCGCGAGCGGACTCAACATCACCCCGGCCATCGCCAGCGTCTGCGTCGGTGTGAGCGAGCGGTACACCTCCTTGTTGCGGCGCGTCGAATCACTCACCACCCGAAGCCGTTCCAGCGGATCCGCGATATCGGTGCCCAGATTGCACAGCAGCGCCGCGACCTTCACGCCCTGACTGTCGATATCGTCTTCCTCGCGCAACGACATCGGCACCAGCGCGATCATCGGCTTGTCCGGCAGCGCGTCGCGCTCCAGCAGATATGCCCGCAACGCACCCGCAGACATCGCCAGCACCACATCGTTGACGGTGGCGCCCGTCGCCTTCTTCACCTGCTTGACCCGATCCATCGACCAGCTGCGCACCGCGCACTTGCGGGCACCGCCGATCGGCACATTGAACAGCGTGCGCGGTGCCTCGAACGGCAGGGTGAGCTGCTGCTGCAGCAGGCCGGTGCGGGTCGCCTTGATCAACGCGGTGGTCGACGAGCGTGCCGAGGTGACCGAGTCGATCAGCCCACCCAGCCGGGATTTGCCGGGGCGGACGGGGCCGATCTTGCGCGGCAGGTTCCACGGCCGCATGAGCTCGGTCGCGAACGGATCGGTGGTGAGCGTGCGGCGCATGAGGCGCTGGGCCGAAACACCGTCCACCAGTGCGTGATGCATCTTCGAATAGAGCGCGAAGCGTCCGTCGGCCAAGCCCTCGACGAAGTGCAGCTCCCACATCGGGCGGTGCCGGTCGAGCAGCGAGCTGTGCAAGGTCGACGCGTGGTCGAGCAGCTGGTCGAATTGGCCCGGTCCGGGCAGGGCGCTGCGCTGCACGTGATAGTCCAGGTCGACATCGTCGTCCTGGGTCCACGCCATCTGCGGTGCGCCCAGCCAGGTGGCGGGCCGCTTACTGAAAGTGGGCCGAACGGTCTTGTCGGCCAACAAGGTGTCGCGGAACTCGCGCAGATATTCGGGCCCCGCGTCCTCCGGCGGTTCGAACAACTGCAGTGAGCCGACGTGCATCGGGTGCTCACGAGATTCCGCGAGCAAGAACAGCGCATCCAACGGCGCGATGAGATCCATGAGAGATCGCCCCCTGACGAGAGTGGATCGGTTGAGTCTTCAGACGATCGACCACGCTGTCGGGTACGGCACCCCTGCGTGCCGTACACCCAAGTTACCCGGCCGTTCGGTGTCGCGTCAGCTGAACGCCCAGACCATGACGAACTCCATGGTGTTCACCGAATGTTCAATTCGCGGAACAGTACTGGATGCTATAGCTGAATAGAACACAGCGGGCCCCCGCCCACAGGTGTTCGGGGGCCCCATGGGGGAGCAGGGGCAGTACGAGTGGGGGTGGGGTTCTGGCGGGTGGTAGGCGTCGCGCGGGACGTGTATGTGGGGGGCGTCGGGGTGAGG
>NZ_JBHXNK010000012.1:54626-163675 GCF_042719755.1 Nocardia sp. NPDC058519
TCCCGCGCCCCCGTCCCTTGGTTAACCCCAGCCCGCTACTGATCTCAATCCGTTAAACCCCCCCGCCGGCCCCGCGACACCAGGTGTCGCGGGCCCGCTTCGTGTCGAAGGGTCAGACCTTGACGGTCTGTGCTTCGCGCGGGTCGACGGCGTCGCGCGGATCGTCTTGCTGCGGTGCCTCGGTTACGGGCAGTGTCTCGGTTACGGGCAGTGCCTCGGTCGCGTGCGGTGGCTCGGCGGCGGCCTGCGACTCGGCCGACTGCTCCAGCTCGACCGACTGCGCCGGCTCGGTGGGCTGTTCCTCGATGGCTTCCTCGAATTCGACTTCCGCCGAAACGGTTTCGGCAACCACCGGCTGAGGCAACGGAACAGGATCTACGCCGAAGCCTTTCGTGGCGATCTCGATGCCGAGCTCGATCCGTGTCGTCTCGACCAGCGCCCGCTCCTGCTCGGCGGCGTGGCGCATCGCCTTCTGCCACAGCGAGGCCATCTCCTCGAGCTCCTCGACGGTCGCCTCCACGTCGATGTGCAGCTTCAGCCGCTGCATCGTGATGTGCTGGGCGGCGGTGAGGGTGCGCAGCAGGTCTTCGCACTTGTTGGGAATCCGGCGATGCGCCACCACCCGCAAGCGAGTCAGCATGCCGCCCGGGCGATCCCAGATCACCTTGTGAATCTGGGCGCCGACGCTGTCGATCTCGTCGGCCGTGACCAGATCCCATTCACCGCAGGTGGTCAGATCGGCGCGCACCGAGGCCGAGGTCTCCAGGATCGAGGCGACCGCGGCGAGCACCGCCTCGCGGCGCCACGCCTCGTGATCGCGCTGGTCGCCCACCATGTTCGACAGCTCGACATTGCGCTGCGCGGCGTCGAGTGCCTGCCTGCCGCGCTCGTCGGCGGCCGCGATTCCTTCACGGTGGGTTCGGTTGTTGGCGATGACGCCGACCAGAACTGCGCCGGCGACGGGGAGCGAGCCGAGGAGTGGGAGCCACTGAGTCACCAGGCGATCATTGCACCGGTACTCGAAACAGTCACCATGATCGGCGCGTTGGTATCGATGTCGCGTGCCGATTCGGCGCGGCCGGTGTAGTCGCCGCGGCAGATCAATGCCGCGGACCTGGGACTTCGTGTAGCAACACGCCTGCGGAGCACCGCTCGCGCATCGGCGGTGTTCTAGGCTCCCTCTTCATGCGCGTGAAATGCGTTCGCACTATTGAGGTCGTCATTCTCGGCGGCGGTCCCGCCGGATTGGTTCTCGGCAACATCCTGCAAGCGGCGGGCATCGAATCAGTGATCCTCGAGCGACGGAGTCGCGCGCATATCGAGAGTCGGGCGCGGGCGGGCTTTCTCGCACCGGACAGTGTGGCGGTTCTGCGCGAACACGGGCTCGACACCGGTCTGCGCGTCAATGGACATACCCACGGCACCTGTGAATTCCGCAGTGCCGACGGCCGATTCACCCTGTCCTACGGTGAGCTCGGGCAGCGCGAAGTACACACGGTGTATCCGCAGCAGCATCTGGTCACCGACCTCGTCGCCGAGTATCTGCGGCGCGGTGGCGAACTGCTGTGCGAGACAACCGCACAGCGAATCGGCGATCACCAGGGTGATCGGCCGTGGGTATCGGGGCAGAGTATCGACGGCACCGAGTACCGATTCCGCGCGCAGTATGTCGCCGGTTGCGACGGTGCGCGGGGGCTGGCTCGGCAGACGATCACAGTGCCACGGGCGGTGTGTGAGTACGGCATCACCTGGCTCGCCCTCTTGGCGCAGGCCCCACCCACCGCCGAGACCGTGATCTACGGCGTGCACGCCGACGGTTTCGCCGGTCAGATGCCGCGCAGCCCGTATGTGACCCGGTACTACCTGCAGAGCGCCGGACACGAGGACCCGCTGGGCTGGGACGAGCGGCGGATCTGGAAGGAACTGGCGGCGCGGCTCGGCGCGGATCGGTACGGGGCGTTGTCCGAGGGCGCGGTCATCGAGCGGAGCCTGGTGCGACTGCGTTCGGAGATCCTGGATCCGATTCAGCAGGGTCGGTTGTTCCTGGTCGGTGACGCGGCCTCGTCGATCAGCCCCTCGGCCGCCAAGGGGGCGAACCTCGCGATCCTGGGTGCCGACACCCTGGCCCGAGCGCTCCGGTCGGCGCTGCGCAACGGTGACGAGACCGCGCCGCACCGGTATTCGGCCGACTGCCTGCCCCGGATCCGGCGCGCGCACGAATTCTCGAACTGGATGATCGGCATGCTGCACCCGCCCACCGGACCGCGTTCGGTGTTCGACGCCGCCCTGCAGCAGTCCCGCTTGCACAGTTTGGCCACCTCACGAACACATCAGGACCTTTTCGCGGAGAGCTACGTCGGCATCTGACAACTGGAGGACGCGTGACCCGTTCGCTGGCAGCACCGGTAGGTATCGACACGAACGATCGCGAAAGAATCGAGGCGACGGTCGATTTCATCAGAACGCACGACACCGATGGGGTGCTGGCCGCGATGGTGCCCGATCTGACCGCGGCCGACCACGCCGCGATCGCCGAGCACTGCCGGTTCGCGCACGCGGCGGTACTGGTGTTCCCCAGTGAGCTGTCGGCCGTCGCCGCGACGCTGGAGACCTTCGATCTGGTCGCGTCGGCCAATCAGCCGAGCACCGTGGTCCGGGGTCGGCTCGCCCTTCGGCACGGCCTGTCCGAGGACCGACTTCCGGTCCAGATCCTGCGTGCCAGGGTGGGCGCTGCCGACGGAACTCTGTGCGAGATAGAGGTGTTCGTCCTTGTCGACGCGCCGCCGAAGGTCGTCGCCGCCGAACGGGCCACTGCCGCCGAGGCCCACCTGGCCCTCGACACCGGTCCTGTCGACGACCTCACGCTGACCGGCCTGCGGGCACTGTTCACCGGCGCGGGCAAACTGCGTGCCGACGGTGGCGGCTACAGTCCACACGAGGATTCGACGGTCCTCTACTTCGCCTGTATCGGGACGCGGACGTGCTCATACCGGCGGCTGGAATTGCGCGTCCCCGGTCACCGCCCGCACGTGCTCAGCACCCATCTCGACGAATCCGAGGACCCCGCACACCGTTTGCTGCGCCAGCTCACCGGAGCATGGACCACCCAGGCCCTTGCGGTGGCCGCCGACCTCGGCATCGCCGACCGCCTCGCCGCGACACCGGGTCTGCCGGTCGCCGAACTCGCCGCACAGACCGGCACCGACTGCGCCGCGCTGACCCGGCTCATGCGCTACCTGGTCGACCTCGAGGTGGTCCAGACACACGATGCCGGATACGAACTCACCGACACCGGTGCCTTGCTCGCGCGCGAGTCCGACCGAACGTTGCGGTCGATCGCGAGCCTCTACGGTGGAGCGTTCTACGAATCCTTCGGCGCCCTCGGTTTCGCGATCCGCACCGGCACCACCGCGTTCGACCATCATTTCGGCCGCCACCATTTCGACTACTTCGCCGCCGAACCCGAACGCGCCGCCCTGTTCGACAGCGCCATGGCCGCTTCCGCCGCGATCTTCGGCCAGCTCGGCCACCTCATCGACACCACCAGCGCCACCACCGTTGTCGACGTGGGTGGTGGCAGCGGCGAACTACTGGCTCGTGTCCTGTCCGGCAAACCGGGACTGCGGGGGATTCTCTTCGAACGCGACAGCACCTTGGACCGGGCGAGAGCCACCTTCGCCGAGGCCGACTGCGCGAGCCGATGCGACCTCGTCGGCGGCGACTTCTTCACCACCGATGTGCCGTCCGAAGGCGACATCTATCTGCTCTCGCGGGTGCTGCACGACTGGAACGATGACGACTGCCGCACGATCCTGCGAAGCTGTGCGGCCGCGATGAGCGCGCACGCTCGCCTGTACGTCATCGAAAGGCTACTGCCGAAAAGCAGTTCCCGGTCGCTGGTTCCGGCATGGGATCTGCACATGCTGTGCAATGTCGGTGGCCGCGAACGCAGTCGTGACCACTACGGGGCGTTGGCGGCCTCGGCCGGGCTCGAGGTCGTCGGTGCTGATGCGCTTCCGTTGGGGTTCGCCATGTTGTGCGTGCGCCACGTCACCGGGTGTGGTCCGAGCGATGAGAATTGAACCGGTGACGTAACACTCGCGGGTGAGCTAGTTGGCCGACGGGGTGGTTGTCGGGGCAACTGTGGTGGTCGGCGCGACAGTCGTGGTGGGAGCCACCGTCGTGGTCGGCGCGACGGTCGTGGTGGGTTCCACGGTCGTGGTCGGGGCGGGGGCCGCCGCCTGGTTGGTCGCCGGTTCCGGAGTGGTCGTCGACGGCGTAGTGGTCGACGGGGCCACGGTCGTGGACGGTGTCGTGGTGCTGGTGCCCGTCTTCGACGTGGTGGTCGGCTTGGGGGTGGTCGTCGACTTCGTGGTGGTCGACTTCGACGTGCTGGTCGGCGCGGTGGTGGTCGTCGCCGGCTTGGTCGGGGCTGCCAGCGCGGCAGTCACCGAGGCGTCGTCCGGTGCGGCCTTGGTGTTCACCGTCTCGCCCGCCTGTGCCTGCTTGGCCAGGTGCGTCAGCCACGCCGCGGCGTACTCCGCCGAGGTCAGCGGCTTGCCGTTCGCGGCGTCGGAGTCACGCCAGTAGTCGAAGTGGTGACCGGTCCCGTTCGGGCCGAGGGTGAGCTGGTACGGATCGTTCATGGCCACCGGGATCGTGTTCTGGTTCGTCACGATCAGCCCGACGATCTCGTTGAAGATCTTCTGCGGCAGGTACGCCAGCGGCGAGAGCTGCTCACCGGCGATCACGTCGGCCTTGACCGGCGTGGTGGTCTGCCCCGGCTTGTAATCCGGGTCCGACACCTTCAGCAGTACGTCGAGGAAGGTCTCGTCGCTGGCCATCCAGTTCGGGTTCGACCCGATATCGGAGAACGCTGCCATCGCGATCCGGCCCAGCGTGAACGCCATGTCCTGGCCCATCGCCGGGGTGATCGCGGTGATGCCGTTGCGCTCCAGGTCGGCGCGCTGCAGTTCGTCGATATTGATCTGACGACCCACATTCGCGGCCAGTTGCAACAGTGAGATGTTGTCCGGTGCCGCGCAGGTGAGGTCGCCCTCGGAGCAGAAGGAGGCGATCTTGCCGTTGAGCGCGCCGAAATCAGCGCCCGTGGTTACGCCCTGGCCCGAGACTGGCGTCTTGCCGTCCTGGTACTTCTGGTCGAAGTTGTCGGGGCGCGCGAACGGGTCGTCCGCACCGAGGAAGGTGCCGTCGCCTGCCTTACGACCCGGATCGGCGAACATCACCACACCGAGCACGTCGTCCGGGTTCACGGTCGCGTACCCGTCGGCGGGGTCGTCGTTGCCGATGCCCTCGGCCACGCGGCGCACCACATCGGCGCCCTCGCTGTAGCCGACGATCGAGAACTTGGTGTCCGGGCAGGCCGCCGAGATCTCCCGCATCACCTGCTGGGTGTTCTCCACACCGCGGTTGACCGCGTCCTCATAGCTCGCCAGATCGGCCGGATAGGCGATGTACACGGCCGCGTACTCACCCTCGGCCACATCGTCGCGCGGGGCGTTCACCACCGGATCCACCCACACACTGCTGTGGTCGCCCGACAGCGCGGCGGGCAGCGGATTCCCGTTGGCATCGAGCAGCATCGCCGTCGTGCCCTCGACCGGGGTGTCGTTGCGCCCGGCCACCGAGATGGTCACCATCTCGCGGCACTCGGTCACCGACGTGGTCAGCTCGTAGCTGGGTGATGCCGGCTGCGACGTCACCGCGAACGAAGCGGCGACGATCGCCGCGACACCCAACGCCGCAGGCGCGGCAACAGCCGAAGCAATGCGATGTTTCGCAAGAAACTCACGCAGATTCATATGTTGATCCCGTTCGAATGACCTACAGGTGGGCAGGCCCCCCGACGGGCCGCATGTCACGAACAATGTCGTGACCACCAGCAAGATCGTTACTGACGCGAACAGGAACCCGGTCGACTCAGAGGCCGAGCGGGGTGGCAGGCAGCTTCGCCGCGAGTCGCCCGGCCGCCAGCGCCGCCACCGCGATGGTGCACAGCGTTGCCAACATGATCGCCGAGCCCTCACCCGGCACGAGCACCCCCAATTGACTGCCGACGGTCACCGCCGCCACCGGCACCCCGATCTGTGCCGCGGCCAGCGCGCCGTAGGCCACCGGCTGGCCGAGCAGGCGCGCCGCGCAGTGGACAGCGACAGCACCGAACCCGAGGGCGAGGCCGAGCAGGATGAACCGCGGATGCTCCCCGAACTCCCGCAGATCGAGCCGGGCGCCGAGCCACACGAAGAACAGCGGAGCGAGCAGTCCGTCGCTGATCGCGAACACCTGCTTGGCCACCCGCCGCGGCTCGCCGACCCCGGCCACCGCCAGGCCCGCCGCGAACCCGCCGAGCATGATCGAGACTCCCATCTCGCTGGCCACCCCGCACAGCGCGAACACCAGGACCAGGCTCACCCGCAGTTCGAGCGTGAACTTCCGGTCCTCGGACACCTCGTGCATCTGACGCTGCGCACCCGTCTTTTGTAGATAGCGCAGGACGAAGAACATCACGACGGCACAGAGCGCGACGACCACCGCGCCGATCGCGGCCTTGCCCGCGTTCGCCGGGTCGATCACCAGCGGCAGCGCGACGATGCAGGCGGTGTCGGCGATGGCGACCTGTGCGGTGAGCGAGAGCACCGGCGGCCCGCTCAACCGCATCGAGTCGATGATCGGCAACGCCATCGCCGCCGACGACGACGCCATCAACACCGCGTACACGGCCGCGTGCCCGATATCGAACGCCTGCGCCACCGCCCAGCCCGCGACCGCCGCGACCACACCGACCAGCACGGCCCGCGCCGCCCCGCTGCCGAGCGCGGTCCGGACCCGCGGATCACGCACGGGCACGTGGGTCCCCGCGGCGAACATCACCAGCGCGAATCCCATGTCGGCGAGGAACACGAAGATCGGGTCGGTGGGGTCGAGAATGCGAAGACCGGTGGTGCCGAAGATGATTCCCGCGATCAGTTCGCCGAGCAGCACCGGCAGGTACAGCTGCTTCGGCAAGGCGAGCAGCGGCCCGATCAACCCGAGCGCGACCACCAGCGCCAGGGTCGCGAAAGTCATGGCATCGTGGCGATCTTGGCGGGAATCTCGATGTTCTCGTCGGCCCAGTACAGCGCGCACACGCGGTGATACCCGTCGGCGATCAGCATCGGCACGTTCCGGCGGCAGTCACCGCGCACCAGCAGGATCGGCGAGAGCTTCTTGCCCTCGTTCACCTTGAGCAGGTCTTTGCGGACATGCGGGTTGTCGGGGGTGAGGGCATCGAGCTGGGAGGCGCGCAGAATGTCCTTGGCCTTCTTGACGACCACCGGCGCGGCCATGAGCTCGGCCACGATCGCGTCGACCATCGTCTTGTCGCCCAGTAGCTCGAGATAATCGGCGGCAGCGGGATAGTCATGGTCTTCCGGCGCGGACTTCCACTTCACCTGCAGGATCGGGTCGGTCATCGAATCATCATCCGCCGCACCCAACCGGTTTGCCGAGAGGTCGCTATCTGTCGGCGATCCGGTGGTCCTGCCCTGATTCCGATCTCTGTGCGTGTGTTCAGTTGGTTTCGGCCGAGACCGGTGGGTCCACGGGCAGGAACATCGACAGGATCGTGGGGTTGGCCATGACGATCTCCATCAGCTTGTAGCGCAGTTCCGGCGGGACGAACTCGGCGAGCGCCTGCGGGTCGGCGAGGATCGAGTCCATGATCTCCTCGCGGATCCGGATGGTCGGGTCGACACGGATCGCGCTGATCACCGCTCCGATGTAATTGGTCACGATGAGCTCGCGGACTTGGTCGCGGGTCAGGGCGTCGGTGTGCAGCCAGTGCAGGACCAAGCCCTCGATCGACGCGATACAGCCGGTGATCGCGGCGCGAAGAACGGGACCCGGTTCCGCGCCGGTGAGCTCGAGCGCCAGTTGTTCGGTGATCTGGTCGAAGCTCCGGTCCCTGATCTCGCGGACCTGGGTGTCGGCGACATCGGCGACCATCAGCTCGTAGCCGCCGGGATGCTGCTCCGCCCGGTCGAGCAGACTGTCGATGACGCGGTTGAGCCACTCCAGTGCCGGTCCCCGCGTTGCCAGGATGTCGGCGCGGAACTCGTCGAAGGTCTGCTCGATGACGGCGAGATAGAAGCCGCGCTTACCACCGAAGTGGTAGCTGATCGAGCCCGCGGCGACGCCGAGGGTGCGCGCGAGGTCGACGATCGAGACTTCCTCGTACCGTTGGTGGCTGAACGCATCCTTGCCCGCGTCGAGCAGCGCCGCTCGCGCCGCCTCCCCGCGTCGGTTGCCTGCCACTGAACCTCCGCCCTGGAACAGCCGTTGAAGACCGCTCGAGTTGAAGATATGTCGCGTCCCGCCGAGACGTCAAACCAGCTCCGCGCAGCGCGATACCCCCCGCCACGGCATCAGGACGCGAGCTCTGAGCTCGGCTTTCGGTCCGCTTCGGCGAAGCGATCGGCAAGGAACGCGAATCCGGCACGGGCGAATCGCGGTGCCGAGGTGAAGTGCCCACCGAGCCGGATCCGGTGCCGGCTGATCTCGACACCGAGTTCGCGCCAACGCTGGGTGAGCAGCTCGGTCTGCCGATAGGCGACCACCCGGTCGCGCTCGCCGTGGCCGACGAGCACGGGCGCGGTCGGCGGCAGATACCCGAGGCTCGCCTCACGCATCCGCTCGATCCATGCCGGATCCTCGAACGGGTCGGTACTGAGATAGAAGGTGCGAGATTTGGGCAGGATGAACCCGGCCGAGGCGAGCAGCAAGGGGTGCAGCCGACGGGCGAACGGCATCATGAGCTTGCCTGCGGTATTGAGGCATCGCTCGAGATCCAGGTCATCGAAGCTGGCCGCCAAACCCATCGCCGAGTACATGAGCAGGAACACGCCCGCGGTGCGATCGAGGCTCTTACCCATTTCCACGAGGTCGGCCGGCGGAGCGCCGACGGCGACACCGGCCAACGGCAGATCCGGGGCGTAGGAGGCGTTGAGCTGCGCGGCCCAGGCGGCAGCGTTCCCACCTTCGGAGTAGCCGTAGATCCCGTACCGGCTCACCTGCGTGGAACGGGTTCCGAGCAGAAAGCGCGCGGCCCGCATGACATCGAGCACCGCGCGACCATTGGTAGGACCGATCACATAGGGATGGGTTCCCTGCGTGCCGAGTCCGGGATAGTCGGTGACCGCGACCGCCCAGCCGCGGGCGAGCGCGAGCGCGATGAACACGCCTTCGTATTCCAGTCCCTTTTCGAGCAGCTGTGACACCGACGCCGAACGCGACATTCCCTGCGTGCCGGGGGCGAAACCGACGAGCGGAACAGACCCGGAACTCTGCCGGGGAATCAATATCGCGCCCGACACCGTGATCGGGTTCCCGGCCAGATCGGTCGAGCGGTACAGCACGCGAAACGCGTCGGCACGCATCGTGATGCCGGGGGCGATCCGCGCCGTCATCGTGCTGACGCGCAGCACCTCCCCGCACTCGGCCCGGCTGACGGTCAGGTCGGGAAGATCTCGGTAGAACTGTTTGCGGCGCCCGCGCCCGGTCGACATCATCGTCATCTTTCGGATTCGCATCAGGTGAGATCAGCGCCGCGCCGACGCGGTGATTTTGTCGAACCGCAGGACACCGTCGAGTAGTTCGTCTTTGCCCAGCGATACGCGGTCGCGGTAATAGTTGTTGACGACTTTCCACGGAGCGCGCCGTCCTTGCCGTGGCATGACACCGTCACCGCGTTTGATGTATCCGGCGGTCAGGGCGTCACCCATGACGGACGATTCAGCGAAGTCGTCGGCGCCGGCTCGAACCGAGAATTGTGAATATCCGCCGTCGCGCATGGCGTTGAGTAATCGACAGAAATACTGCGCGGCGAGGTCGGCCTTGAGCGTCCACGACGCGTTGGTGTAGCCGAGGATGATCATGGCGTTGGGCACGCCGGAGATCAGCACTCCCTTGTAGAGCACCGACTCGCGGGTGTTGACCGGCACACCGTCGACAACCAGTTCGGCGCCGCCCGCGATCTGCACGTTCAGGCCGGTCGCGGTGACGATGATGTCGGCCTCCAGCTCCTGCCCCGATTCGAGCAGAATGCCCTTCTCGGTGAACTTCGCGATGCGGTCGGTGACGATGTCGGCCTTACCGCTCTGAAGGACTTTGAACAGATCGCCATTGGGCACCACACACAGCCGCTGATCCCACGGGTTATAGGACGGCGTGAAGTGCTTCATGTCGATCTTGTCGCCCACCTGCAGCTTGATCTGCTTCAGCAACGCCTTCTTGGCCAACTCCGGGCTGGTGCGCGAGAGCTGGAAACTGGCGCGCTGCAACGCGATATTGCGGGCGCGGCCGATGCGATAGGCGATCTTGTCGGGCACGCGGGCCACGCGCATCGCGATCGCGGCCGGGTCGTCCGAGGGCAGCGCCAGGATGTAGGTGGGTGAGCGCTGCAGCATGGTGATGTGTTCGACGGCATCGGCCATCGCCGGAATCAGCGTGATCGCGGTGGCACCCGAACCGACTACCACGACCTTCTTGCCCTGGTAGTCAAGGTCTTCGGGCCAATGCTGAGGGTGCACGATCTGCCCGGTGAAGTCATCGGCGCCGGGGAAGTCGGGCTGGAATCCCTGGTCGTAGTCGTAGTAGCCGGTGGCGCCGACCAGGAACTTCGACGTCCAGATCTCGGTCTCGCCGGTCCGCTCGTCGACGACCTCGCCCGTCCACAGTCCGGTGCTGCTGTCGTAGGAGGCGCGAATCCCCCTGCGGCCGAAGTGAATATGTTCGAAGACGCCGTATTCGCGGGCGGTGTCCTCGATATAGCGACGGATATTGCGCCCGTCGGCCAAGACCTTGGTGCCGATCCACGGACGGAACCCGAAACCGAAGGTCAGCATGTCCGAATCCGACCGGATTCCGGGGTATTTGAACAGGTCCCACGTTCCACCGACATTGTCGCGGCGTTCGATGATCGCGAAACTACGACCGGTCTTCTCCCGGATGAGCTGGCAGGCCGTGCCGATCCCGGACAGCCCGGCACCGATGATCAATACGTCGACATAGCGTGTCGTCATCGCAGGTTTCCATCCTTGTGGCCGATCAGGAAGTCACGGTCGTCGGGTGCGGTGAGCAGGGCGGTCATGGTCTTGCGGTCGAAAGGCCACAGGTCGATGGTGTTCTCCTCGGTGAAGTACCAGGAATTGCAACCGGTGTTCCACACAGTCGGGCCCATCGCCTCGGCGACGCTGTCGTTGAACCTGACGGTCGCTTCCTCGGTCACTTCGACCGTCTCGAACTCGCCGTCGCGGAAGCGTTCCAGCCACTGCGTGATGTACCGGGCGGTCAGTTCCGCCGAGTACTGCAACGAGATCGACCCGGTGGGCGAGTTCGGGCCGAGCACAGTGAACAGGTTCGGGAAACCGGGGATCGCGGTCATCCGGTAGGCGCGCGGCCCTTTCGCCCATGCCTCGTCGATGCTCAGTCCGTCGCGGCCACGCAGGTTCATCGGGCGCATGTAGTTGTGCGGGTGGAAGCCGGTCGCGAAGACGATCAAGTCGAGGTCGTGGTGGGTGCCGTCGGCGGTGCGGAGACCGGTTTCGGTGATCTCGCTGATCGGTTCGGTCACCAAGGCGGCGTTGTCGGCGCCGATCGCGCGGTGATAGGTGCCGGAGAGCACCTGCCGCTTGCAGAACGGCTCGTAGTCGGGGGTCAGCGCGGTTCTCAGCTCGCGATCGCGGACCTGGGTGGTCAGCGACCACCGGGCGAGTTGCTGCGCGGCCCGGCGTCGCCACGTCGGCTTCAACGCGATATCGGCGAGGATGCCAGAGCCCCACAACAGCGTGGAGTAGAGCCGCTGATGCGCGGCGGGTGCGGCGGCAAGCAGCTTGGCCACCAGCCGCGGCTGGCGCAGACCCATCGGCGCCCAGAGCACCCACTGCGGTGTGCGAGCGAACTGGGTCAGCGCGGCCGCCTGCGGTTGCAGCGCCGAGACCACCTGCACGCCGGTGGATCCGCTGCCGATCACCGCGATGCGTTTGCCGACCGTCTCGATCGCCTCGCGGTGATAGCGCTGGATCTCGCTGCCCTCGGCCCAGATCTGCGACCAGTCAGGCTTGGGTGCGAAGCCGAACTGATAGATCTGCGACGGAACATCGCAGGTCAGGCCGGGATACCGGTTCCAATGCCAGACCCCGCCGACATCGGACCCCTTCTCCACGATCACGAAGTTCTCGAAGCCGGCCTGTTCTAACACGACACCAGCGGTGATTCCGGCGACGCCCGCTCCGATGATCACAACCCTGGGGTCACGGGATGGCATCTTGCTCATGGCCTCAGACTGCCACATGTATTGAATCGAATTCAAGAACTTGTGGAGAATCTTCGGCGAAACCAGGTGCTCGCAGTCGTCTACCACCCGAAATGCTGAATCGAATTCAAAGCAGGACTTCACCAGATGAGTCGCAGCCCATACCCGCTTGACCTGAACCACTGTTGAGGGTCGAGGGTTTCTCCCATGAGCACGAACATGATTCAGCCCCCGGTCGTCGACGACGCCACCGTGGACCACACCGCCGACATCGCCGCGATTCGCCAGATCGTCGCCGACACGCAGACCGCGTACAACACCAACGACGCGGACCTCATGACCGCGCAGTTCACCGCGAACGCCGTGGTCGGCAACGCGGTCGGCATGCTGATCAGCGGGCACGACGCGCTACTCGACTCGAACCGGCGCGGGCTGGCCGGATTCCTGAAGGACGAATACGTCCGCTACGACGTCGTCGACGTGGTCTTTCTGCGCCCGGACGTGGCGATTGCCCACAAGACAGCACGCGCCACCACCGCCGACGGCACCCTGATCGACACCGAACCGGCGATGGTCGCGCTCTACGTGCTGGTCAAACAGGACGGGCAGTGGTGGACCGCCGCCCGGCAGAACACCCTGGTGCCGTCGGCAGTGTAGGTTCTCACTTCTCCTAGCTCGCCCTGCACGGATTGCGATCGGGCTGACTGCCGATAACCCGGATGCACTGCACCGCAACCGATTCGGTGCCACCGCAATTGGCCATCGAACCCCCGGCGAAGTAGAGTCCGAGTGGCCCGACCAGCGTCGGACCGCGCAGGAATATCGAAGACCTGCGAGTTGGAGAATGTGATGCACGAGGAAATTCAAGGTGGCGAGAATGGACAGGCGCCGCCGATCAAGAGTTACGACACTTCTATCCATCCAAATTTTCCAGTAGTCGACTTGAGCAAATTCAAGACAATTCGCGATTTCACCGGTGATTTGATTCAAGCCAATGCCACTCAAGCGGCGGCTGTGGGGATCTACTTCAGCTCGAGAGATCGCCCCGTCGCCAAAAAATTGTTCGATCACTATTATCGCGTGACCGGCGATGACTACGTGCTGGAGGAATCGACGATCGAAAGTTGGATCAGCGAAGACCGCCACGCGTACAACAATTCCGCGATTTCAACCTGCCCCGTGGCAATCTCCGACAACAAGGAGGCCGCGATAAGCCGGGCGATCACCGAAGTGGACAAGACCCAGAATCCCGTCAAGGTCATCCTGTCCACCGACTGGGTCATCGTCGCCGGAATCTCGAACGATCATGTCCAATCGCTCGGCCGGTACAGCCTTGCCTCGACCACCGTGGTGGTCGCCCATCCAGGTGCGGCAGGATCACATCAGATCGAACTGAGGCAGCAGTCCCACATCTGCGATATCTACAATTTCCATACCGACGCCGACTACGGCAACATGGCCCAGGCCGCCGTGAATACCATGGCGCAGAGCGAGGAACTCGGCCTTGCCAAGTCGTTCCTGGTATACGGTTCCGGTGCGGTGCATTCCTGGTCGGGTTCGAAATAGGTGGGGATATGACTGACAAGAACAGCAGGACGGATGATGTACTGGTCCCAGCGACCTTCGGAGTCATCACCGGCGGCATACTGGCGGTGATCGCCTATTTCCCCTTGGTCGCGCTGCTGCAGAACGTCTTCGACGTCCCCGAGCTCACGGCGACTCCCAAGAAATACCGAGGCGACACGGAACCGATCTCGCCGTGGTATTGGATAACGTGGATGGTTCCGGTACTCGTCGCGATTCCCGCCGGATTGGCATTGTCCTGGTGGCGGCGCATCCGGGTTTTCGCACTGGCGTCCACGGTGACGTTCGTCCTCGGCGCTGCCGCGGTCGCCGCTGTCGTGATTTCATTCGAGGTCAACGGATTCGCGCCCGACTGACCTGTCCGGCGTAGCCGGGTCAGACGGAGACGGCGTGTTCGAACCACACGTTGTCGCCGTATCCGTACCGAATGGCGCCCAGGTCGACGATCACCTTCTCGGGGAGTTCGAATTCACTCGCCTTGTAGACCGGGGCGGTGCGGCCGGACTCGTAGCCCAGGGCGCCGGAGATCCGCTGGATCGTGGTCGTTATCGCGTCCTGGCGAGTCGCGGCCGACTTCTTCAGCGCGTCGACGGCGGAGGTGATCTGAGATTTGGTCGACTCGTCCATCGGCTGGTCGATCAGCTGCGCCCAACTGGCTAGGGGGAGCATGAAATTGGCGAAAGTCATGCGCTTCGTGAGGGAGCTCGCCAGGTCCGCGGCCTGGTTGTAGACGAGCCGTTCGAGCAGTAACGCGCCGTTCTCGACGATCTTGGCGACCGCATCGAGATCGATGCTGCGGGTGTCGAACGACTGTCCGAGGGTGGTCGCGGTAGCTCCGAACGCGGTCGCGGCTGCACCGGTCCAGTCGGCCTGGATCCACCCGGTGCCCGCGGACAGGTTCTGCGAGTGGGCGAAGTCGTTGATGCCGAGCAGGCCGATCCGCTTACCCACTCCCCGCAGCGCCTCCCAGTCCGCCTCCACCGGCGCCAGGTAGTCGGCGACGGGCTTGATGCCGATGGTCCGGCCGAGCGGCTCGTCGTAGGAGGTGAGCAGCTCGACGCAGCCGGTGACGACCTGGCGGACCGTGTACTGGGCTTCCTCCACGTTCTGCAGGCTGGGCTCCTGCAGGCCGGTGAATCGGCGGACGTCCCCGGCCGGGCTTGTCGCCGCGACACCCTGCCCGTCGGTCACGGTCGCCCCGGCCTGGTTGATCGAGACAGCGTGCTGCTCATCGGAATTCTTGTACGCGGTGGCCGCGGTCCCCAGTCCGGAACCTAGCGTGCCGAGGGCGCTCGTGTCCTTCTGATGGTCGCCGGACAGTGTGGTTTGCAGCTTCTGGATCGGCAGCGACAGCTGTGCCAGCTGTCCGGATGTTCCGGCTGGTAGCGCTAGACCCGGTAGCAATCGGCCCGCGTTCTCGGTGAAATTGGCGCCGATGTTCTGGAGATCCAGTGTGAAGCCGGACAGCTTCGACACATCAACAGTGAAGTCGACCATTCCATCCCCCCGAGACAAACGCTGCGCACATGCTGACCCGGGACGACCGCAGCCGGGTCACCGAGGCTCGGGCCGGGTGAACCGGCAACCAATCCTGGCAACCAACGAATCCAACTCGGCCACATTGTGATCCAACACCACACTACATCTACCAGCACGGCCTTAGGAGAGCCTGCGGCTGCGCCGCCCGCGTAGCACCAGGGTGATCAGCCGCGGGCCATGTCCACGAAGCGGCTCAGGTGCAGCTGGTGGGCAACGGTGATGGTCGCGGTGGGGCCGTTACGGTGTTTGCCGACGATGAGGTCGGCCTCGCCGCCGCGCGGGTCGTCGCGTTCGATGGCATCCGGGCGATGCAGCAGGATGACCATGTCGGCGTCCTGCTCGAGCGAGCCCGACTCGCGAAGGTCGGAGACCATGGGCCGCTTGTCGGTTCGCTGTTCCGGACCACGGTTCAGCTGCGAGATCGCGATCACCGGAACCTCTAGCTCCTTGGCGAGCAGCTTGAGGTGGCGTGAGAATTCCGAGACTTCCTGCTGCCGGGACTCGACCTTCTTGCCCGAGCTCATCAGCTGGAGGTAGTCCACCACAACGAGTTTCAGGTCGTGGCGCTGCTTGAGGCGTCGAGCCTTGGCCCGAATCTCCATCATGGTCAGGTTCGGCGAATCATCGACGAACAGCGGCGCTTCGCTGATCTCACTCATGCGGCGAGCCAGTTTGGTCCAGTCGTCATCGCTCATGCGGCCCGAGCGCATGTCGCCCAGCTTGATCTTCGCCTCGGCCGAGAGCAGACGCATGACGATCTCGGTGCGGCTCATCTCGAGCGAGAAGATGACGCTGGCCATGCCGTGCTTGATCGAGCAACTGCGCATGAAGTCCATGCCGAGCGTGGAGTTGTGCGTGGGCACCATGGTGCGCCCGGCCAGGTACATGTGATCGGTGTTGTCGACCTCGACGCAGCGGACGAGTACCGGGTCGACCTTGCGGACATCGACGATCTGACGGGCCGCCGAACGCGGGGATCGAGGCACCATGTGGGCGAAATTGTCCCTCGGTGTGCGCAGGGTGTGCGCGATATCGCCGGTTGTCCGGACCACCGGATGCGGTGCAAGGGTGGGGGCGAGCGTGGTCCACTGATGTTCTTCGTCGGCGACGATCACTGTGCCGTCGGAGAATTCGACCTCGTAGCAAGGCCGGTCGGCCATCTCCTCGGTGGCCGCGAGCACCCTGGTGGGCCTGCCATCGGCCCCGAGCAGCTCGTCACCGACGCGAACCTCACCCATCGTGGTCCAGCCACCGGGCTTCGGCAGCGGGGTGTCGAGCGCCAGCGCCTTACCGACACCGGGCCGGGCCGCCACGATGATCATCTGACCCGGGTGCAGACCGTTGGTGAGTTCGTCGAGTTCGGTGAAGCCGGTGGGGACGCCGAGGGAGATGCCGCCGCGGGAGGCGATGGAGTCGATTTCGTCCATGGTGGGCTGGAGGAGTTCCTCCAGCGGGGTGAAGTCCTCGGTGGTGCGGCGTTCGGTGACTTCGTAGATTTCGGCCTGCGCGCGGTCGACCACTTCGGCGACGTCCTGGCCGTCGGCGCCCGCGTAGCCGAACTGCACGATGCGGGTGCCCGCTTCGACGAGGCGGCGCAGGATGGCCTTCTCGGCCACGATCTCGGCGTAGAAGCCGGCGTTGGCCGCGGTGGGGACGGTCTGGGTGAGGGTGACCAGGTAGGGCGGGCCGCCGATGCGCTTGAGTTCGCCGCGGCGGTCGAGACCGGCCGAGACGGTGACGGGGTCGGCGGGTTCGCCACGGCTGTAGAGGTCGAGGATGGTGTCGTAGACGGCCTGGTGCGCGGGGCGGTAGAAGTCGCCGGGGCGCAGCACCTCGATCACGTCGGCGATGGCGTCCTTGCTCAGCAGCATGCCGCCGAGGACGGACTGCTCAGCGGCCATGTCGTGCGGAGGCTGACGGCCGAAGTCCTCGCCGGGGGGTTCAGGCGTGAACTCGGTTTGCGCGCGGTCACCGGTGGTTGTCACCAGGGGAGTCCTCTCTGCCCGCAGAACCGGGGGTTACACATCGATGTACTCGTTGTACTCCCGGACACCGACACCGATGTCAGCAATCGGTTGCCTGCGCGATTCCCGGGCCCGCCCGCAGGGCAATGCGACGAACCTAGGCGACGTTTTCGGGACTCGCCAACCCGACATGTGCACACAACTGTGGATAACTTGGGGGTAGTTCACCCGTTGTTGTGCAGCGCCTGTGGAAAACATGGGGAAAACCCAGGTCAGTACGGAAAAACGCCCTGCTAGGCCCTGGTTTGTCCAACTTCGGCCCTGTGGATGAAAGAAGTTCCGGCGTGTCGGTAAAGGTGAACAGCCGGGCGTGTTGGGTAAACAGCGATGGTGCAGGATATGACGGGAGTCACAAATCTGCCGGTCGTGTTCCTCGGTCATCCACAGGGTGAATAACCGGAGGTCAACAAGTTACCGACCGTGAGCCGCGCAACACGACCTCCGCCGACCGCGAGATGGGCTACCGATCAGTTATCGCGAAATCGGCTTGAAAAAGGCAAGCAGAAACCACCCCTGTGCGCGCACAGGGGTGGTTTCCGGCGAACTCAGTTCGCAGCAACCTCGAGGTTGAACTTCGCCGACACGTCGGGGTGCAGGTGCACCACGATGCCGTGCTTACCGGTCGCCTTGATGTGCGACTTCGGCAGCTCGATGCTGCGCTTGTCGACCACGGGGCCGCCGGCGGCCTTGATGGCCGAAGCCACGTCGGTGGTGGTGACCGAACCGAACAGCTTGCCGCTGTCGGCGGTCTTCACGGCCAGCGAAACCGCGGCGAGGCCCTCGATGGCCTGCTTCAGCTCGTTGGCGTGATCCAGGTCGCGCACCTTGCGGGCGTCCTGGGCGCGACGGATTCCGTCGACCTGCTTCTGGGCGCCACGGGTGGCCGGGATGGCCAGACCGCGGGGCAGCAGGAAGTTACGGCCGTAGCCGTCCTTGACCTCGACAAGGTCGCCGGGGGCGCCGAGGTTGTCGACATCAGCGGTGAGGATGAGCTTCATCTGTGTGACTCCCTTTCTCAGCGAGCGGTCGACACGTAAGGAAGCAGAGCCACCTCACGCGAGTTCTTGACGGCGACAGCGATGTCACGCTGGTGCTGCACGCAGTTGCCGGTGACGCGGCGAGCGCGGATCTTGCCGCGATCGCTAACGTACTTACGCAGCAGCGTGGTGTCCTTGTAATCGATATTGACGATTCCGGACTTTGCTTCCTTGCAGAAAGCACAGGCCTTCTTCTTCAGTACCTTTTCGCGCGCGGGCGCTTTAGGCATGGTTTTTCTCTCCGTACTATGAGTGCCGTTCGATCAGAACGGCGGTTCGTCATCCATGCGGCCGCCGCCCCCGAAGGAGCCGGCCGCGGGCGCGCTACCCCACGGATCGTCTTCGCCACCGGCATTGCTGCCACCGGCCGGACGTCCGCCGCCATTGTTGGCGTTGTAGCCGCCTGCGCTAGATCCACCACCGGCATTGCCGGAACCACCACTGAAGCCGCCACCGCCGCCTCCGCCACCGCGACCGGCCTTGGAGACCTTCGCAGTCGCGTAACGCAGCGAGGGACCGACTTCGTCGACCTCGAGCTCGACCACAGTGCGCTTCTCACCCTCGCGGGTTTCGTAGGAGCGCTGCTTGAGCCGACCACTCACGATGACGCGAGCGCCTCGGGTCAGACTTTCGGCGACGTTCTCCGCTGCTTCACGCCAGATGTTGCAGCGCAGGAACAGAGCCTCGCCATCTTTCCATTCGTTCGAATTGCGATCGAACACACGGGGAGTCGACGCGACGGTGAAATTTGCCACCGCTGCGCCTGCGGGCGTGAAACGAAGCTCCGGGTCTGCCGTCAAGTTTCCGATGACGGTAATGACCGTGTCGCCTGCCATGGGGTTCCTCCTGCTCGGGGTGCAGTCCGCATCTCGGGGATTTGCGCTCGAGCCTAAAGCCAGGCTCCGACAAATTCGAGGGTGCGGACTACTTGTCGTTGCGCAGAACCTTGGTGCGCAGCACCGTCTCGTTCAGGCCCAGCTGGCGGTCGAGTTCGCTCACGGTGGCCGGGGTCGCGGTCAGGTTGACGATCGCGTAAATGCCTTCGGCCTGCTTGGCGATTTCGTAGGCGAGCCGGCGGCGGCCCCAGATGTCGACCTTGTCGACGTTGCCGCCCTCGGTCTTGACGACCGTGAGCAGGGTATCCAGGGACTGCCCGACGATGCGCTCGTCCAGGCTCGGGTCGAGGATGACCATTACTTCATATTGACGCACGGACCAATCACCTCCTGTGGACTAGGAAACGGCCATGGACTCTCCATGGCAGGAGGGTTCGTTGCGTCAGCAACCCGCCAAGGCTACATGAGCGGGTAGTGACCAGCGAAATCGATGCCCGGCGCGGGTGTGCACGGGTGATCGGCGCGCCGCCGCATAATGTGGTCGCATGACCACAGTCGGCCCGCGACAGCGCGCAGCACACCGCGGCGCGACGTGGGCCGCGGCCTTCAGCATCCTGGTGATGCTGCTGTGTGCACTCACTCTCGCGCTGGCCTATGCCAACAAGGCCAGGTGCGCGGGCGGCGCGATCGATGAATCCGGTCGCAGTCTGGTATTCGAGGAGCGCAAGGATTCGGATGTCTGCTATTCCGATATCCAATTCCTGTGGCTGGGCCGCGATATCGACAATCACGTCTTCCCGTACATCGACGGCGCGATCACCGACGACGGGGCGCTGACCGGCGGCGCGGTGGAATACCCGGTACTCAGCGGCGTGCTGATGTGGGCGGGCGCCATCGGGGTGGACAACGACGCCGACTTCCTGTGGCACTCGGCGCTGTTGCTCGCGCCGTTCGCCCTGCTCACGGCCTGGATGCTGGCCCGGCTCGCAGGCCCGGCGGCGCTGCTGTGGGCGATCGGCCCGCCGCTGGTGTTCTACGCCTTCCACAACTGGGAACTGCCGGTGGTGTGCACGGCGGTGGCGGCGGTCTACGTGATGACGATGCTCACCGGCTTGTCCGTGCGCACCCGCGGAATCATCGCCGCGGTGCTGCTCGCGCTGGGTTTCTGTCTCAAGCTCTATCCCGGAATCTTCGTGCTCCCGCTCGCGGTGTTCGTGCTCACCGAGGGCGCCCCGCGCGGTCGGCGCCGGATCGGCGAGCTCGACGTGGCGGGTGCCGCGCAGACCCTGCTGGCCGCGATGGTCACGGTCGTGGCGGTGAACCTGCCGTTCGTGCTGGCCGGGGTGGAGGGCTGGCGCGCCTCGATCACGTTCCAGCAGCTGCGCCAGGCCGACATCACCACCAACTCGATCTGGTACTGGGGCCACCAGCTCCTCTTCGGCCGGTCGGCGGAAACGACGCAGACCTGGCACGACGCTGTCGCGATCGCCTCGCCCGCCTTGATCTTCGGTGGGTTCGCGCTGGCGATGTGGCTGGGCTGGCGGCGCTGGACCCCGAGTTCGGCGTACCCGTGGGTGGGCGTGAGCGCGGCGATGCTGGCCGCCTTCATGCTTTTCCACAAGGTGCATTCACCGCAGTACACCCTGTGGATAATTCCGTTCCTGGTGTTGCTGGAGGTGCCGTGGTCGCTGGTCGCGGCCTATCTGGTGGCCGACGCGGCGGTGGGCGTGGGGGTGTTCCGGTACTTCGCCGCGCTGGGTGAGGGCGAGGGCGTCGAGCTGATGGAAGGGATCGTCCAGTTCGGCGTGTGGTTGCGCACCGCCCTGTTGATCACCCTGTTCTTCCTCTTCCTGCGGGCGAGGGCGCGCGGCCCGCGCATCGAACCGAGCACCGCGCCGGGCCGCCAACTGCAACCCGCGTAGACGACAACGGCGGCGAATCCCCGAAGGGACTCGCCGCCGTTGTGGATCTTCGGCCGTTGATCAGCTGACCGGAGTGGATTCCTTGGCGTCCTCCACAGCGTCGGGCTCGGCCTTGCGGTTGCGCAGGACGCTGGAGACGAGCGCCGCGCCGATGAACGCCACGCCGATCAGGCCCGTGATGAGCTCGTTGACGTGCACGCCGATCGAGACGAGCAGGATCGCCGCCAGCGCACCGATCGCCCAGTGGGCGCCGTGCTCGAGGTACACGTAGTCCGACAGCGTGCCCTGGCGAACCAGGTACACCGTGATCGACCGGACGAACATCGCACCGATCAGGCCGAGGCCGAGCGCGATGATGATCGGGTCGGAGGTGATGGCGAACGCGCCGATGACACCGTCGAAGGAGAACGACGCATCGAGCACTTCCAGGTAGAGGAACAGGAAGAACGCGGCCTTACCGGTCGCCTTGACCAGCGTGGACGGGCCGCCCTTCGGGCCTTCTTCGAACTCCTCGGTGTGGAACATCGAACCGAGTCCGTCGACCAGGATGTAGACGATCATGCCGAGCAGGCCGGCGGCCAGCACGGTCGAGCGGTCCTCGTCCTTGGCCAGGAATTCGGCGACCAGCACCAGGCCGGTACCGGAGACGACCACCGACAGCATGTCGAGCTTGCCTGCCTTGGCCAGCGGCTTCTCGAGCCAGCTGAGCCAGGTGATGTCGCGCTCTTCGAAGATGAAGTTCAGGAACAGCAGCGCGAGGAACATGCCACCGAACGCCGCGATCTGCGGGTGCGCGTCGGTGAGCAGGGTCTCGTAGCTCGGGCTGCCGTCAGGGAAGGTGGCCGCGTCGTTCGGCGGCGGGTTGAGGGCCAGATCGAAGGCCTCGATCGGGTTCAGTCCGGCGGTGACCCACACGATGGCCAGCGGGAACACCAGACGCATACCGAACACGGCGATCAGCACGCCGATGGTCAGGAAGATCTTCTGCCAGAATTCGCTCATCCGTTCCAGGACGGTGGCGTTGATGACGGCGTTGTCGAACGACAGCGACACCTCGAGAATGCCGAGGATGGCGCACAGTGCGAGAGCGGTCAAGCCACCGTAGAGGTAGGCCACGACCAGCGAGACCACCGTGATGGCGATGGACAGGCCGAAGATGCGCGTTATCACGCGGAGGGACCTTTCTGTTTCGCACAAACAGGGGGCCCGATGTGTCGAGCCCCCTGTTCGCGATGATGACTAGACGTTGACGCCGTAGTCGCGGGCGATACCGGACAGGCCGGAGGCGTAACCCTGTCCAACAGCGCGGAACTTCCATTCGGCACCGTTGCGGTACAGCTCGCCGAAGACCATAGCGGTCTCGGTCGAGGCGTCCTCGGACAGGTCGTAGCGGGCGAGCTCGGTGCCGTTTGCCTTGTCGACCACGCGAATGTAGGCGTTGCGCACCTGACCGAACGACTGCGAGCGGGTCTCGGCATCGTAGATCGATACCGGGAAGAAGATGCTCTCGATGGTCGGCGGGGTGTTGGCGAGGTTGACGTCGATGACCTCGTCGTCGCCTTCGCCTTCACCCGTGGTGTTGTCGCCCTTGTGCTCGATGGCACCTTCGGGAGACTTCAGGTTGTTGAAGAACACGAAGTGCTTGTCGGAGACGACCTTCTTGTCGGCGCCGGTCGCGATGGCGCTGGCGTCGAGGTCGAAGTCGGTGCCGGTGGTGGTGCGCACGTCCCAGCCGAGGCCGACCGACACAGCGGTCAAGTTCGGAGCCTCTTTGGTCAGCGAAACGTTGCCGCCCTTGGACAGACTGACACCCATGCGGGAATCCCTTCGGTTAGTCCGGTGTGTCGTTTCCCAGCATGTCCGAATCGCCGGGTACCGCTACGACAGTAATAGGTTTCGCGGATCTTGCGTAGGAACCGTCTGCAGCCCAGGTTAACGGGGGGAATCTCCTACCATCGACGGCAGTGAGCGACGTGGTCCGCATGCGCGGTTCGGAAAGGGGATGTGCCGGTGACACCTCGCAGACGCGGATGGTTCAGATCGGGGGCGGATCATGAGTGGATCAGCGGGGCTCGGGCCGCTACCTCGGCCGCCTTTCTGGATATGGATCGCAGGCAAACGGCGGCGGAGGCGGGCGTGGTGGCCAGTGAGCAGGTCTTCCCCGAGCGCCGGATGGGCGCGATCTGGGAGCCGGTGCGCGCGCGGTGCTACGCCGCGGCGGGCGCGTACCTGAGCTACACCGATGAGCTCGACGCCGCCGAGGCCGCGGGCACCCCGATCGCGGACGGCCGGGCCAGAGCCGACGCGTTGGTCGGGCAGCTGAACGACGCCGCACGCGGGGTCGACGATTTCTACAACGCGCACCGCAACGGCCTCGCCGAAGCCGCGACCGTGCGGGCGTCGGTGCCGCAACTGCTCACGCATGTGCGTGCCGAGGCCGAGCAGGTACTGGCCGCGGCGGAGTCGTCCGGATTCACGAAATACCCCTCGATCTCCACTGGTGTAAGGAGGCTGAATGAGGCTCTGATCACAGCCTCTTCGACCGATCCCGGCACGGCTGTCGCGGGCGCGCGCGAGGCAGCGGCACAGGTGCAACAGGCGACCGCGGAATTGTCGAATGCATTGGCGCAGGCGCCTTCTCGTGCCTCGGCTGCCGCGAACGGGATCGCCTCGGTGACCACCAGGCTGGCCGCGGTCCGCAATCGCGCGGGCGCGCTCGGCCCGGCCTACTCCGCGCTGCTTCGTGAGTTCAGTGCTGCGAGTTCGGCGGACTTGACCAACAATGAGCGGGAAAGCCGTCGTGGCATGGACGCCGCCGACGAAGCGCTGGTCGGCGCGCGCGTCGCGGCAGCCGATCGTGATCCGGAGACCGCCCTTGATTTGACCGCCACCGCACGCGAGTACCTCGCCGAGGCCGAGCAGTTGGTCGACGCCGTCACCCGGCGCCTCGAATTGTTGCGTGAGGTACGTACCGACCCCGGAGCTCAGGCTCGCACCGTACGATTCCGGCTGCGGGACGCGCAGATGCTCGCGGTCGACCGAGGACTGGTCGCCGAGTGGGGCTCGGTTCTCGATGCACAAGCAGAACGCCTCGACCGCGTCACTGCCGGACTGACGGGTCGTCATCCAGACTATTGGGCGTATGTCACCGAGCTGGGTACCGTCGCAGAGTTCATCGCCGGTGTGGTCGAGCGCATCAGAAAACAAGCTTCCGAAAAGTAGAAATGACAATGGGTCGACAGATGAGGTGGGGGGAATGACCGCGGGCTACGCCATCGCACCGGAAGTTTGCTTGCGTAAGCAGGTGCCGCTGCGCCATTTCCAGCAGTTGCAGGGTCCCCGCAGCCGGGAGTTGTTCCTGGTGGAACCGGAGCCGATACAAGGCCACGAAGACCGGGAGTTATTGGCGACCGCGCTCGGCGCCACGCTGTATGTACCCGCGACCCGCCCCGATCTCGCCGCGACGATCCGCAGGCGGGCCGAGCGCGGGGTGTGCTCGATGGTGATCGACCTCGAGGACGCCGTCGCCGATCACCAGGTCGAGGCCGCCAAACAGCACGCCGTGGACACCCTGGATCTGCTCGCACGCAGCGAGGCCGCCAATCCGATGCTGTTCATCCGGGTCCGCGACGCGGCCTCGGTCGGCGAGCTGGTCGCCGCGCTCGGGCCGGGCGCCGACGTGCTCACCGGATTCGTCTTCCCCAAGTTCGACGCTGTCAGCGGGCCCGCCTACCTGGCCGCCCTCGACGACGCCAACCGCGAGCTCGGCCGTCCCGTCTACGCGATGCCGGTGCTCGAATCGGCGAACCTGGTGCACCGCCAGACCCGCGACGAGCAGCTCTCACGCATCGCCGAACTGCTCGCCGGGCACCGTGAGCAGCTGCTGGCTGTGCGGATCGGCGCCACCGACATGTGCTCGACCTTCGGTATCCGCCGCGACCGCGACCTCACGATCTACGACGTGCGGGTGGTCGCCGACGTGATCGCCGACATCGTCAACTACCTCGGGCGCGTCGACGGCACCGGCTTCATCATCACCGGACCGGTGTGGGAGTACTTCGCCGATCACGAGCGGATGTTCCGGCCGCAGCTGCGCAGCGCGCCCTTCGAGGAATCCGACGCGGTGAAGTTCCGCCAGTACCTGGTGAGCCGCGACCTCGACGGCCTGCTGCGCGAGATCACCCTCGACCGCGCCAACGGCATCCAGGGCAAAACGGTGATCCACCCCTCGCATGTGGCGGTGGTACACGCGCTGTCGGTGGTGACCCACGAGGAGTACGCCGACGCGCTCGACATCATGGAGGCCGATGTCGGTGGCGTCGCGGCCTCGGAATACCGCAACAAGATGAACGAGATGCGCCCGCACCGCAGTTGGGCCCGCCAGACGCTGGTTCGGGCCCGTGCGTTCGGGGTCGCGAACAAGGGAGTGTCTTTCGTGGACTTGCTGACAGCGATGATCGCCGAATGAACGGCGTCGAAACTCCATGGGCCACGGCTCATCTGGGCATTCGCCTGCATCACGGTGAATCGTTCGCCGCGTCGCTCGACGCACCGGCGGCCGACCTGTCGATCGCTGAGCTGGTGCAGCCCGGCCTGCGCCGCAATCCACGCCGGGCGCACCTGTTGGTGTCCACCGTGCTGGGTAAGCACCTGCCGACCGACCCGCGCGTGGTGATCGGCGCGGGCAACCGGCTGGGTGATCTCGTGCGCGAGGTACTCGGTGATCGTGAAGCTGTGGTGCTCGGATTCGCCGAGACCGCCACCGGTTTGGGCCACTGTGTCGCCGCGCGGATCGATGCGGGTTGCTACTTGCACTCCACCCGCAGGCACGAGTCGCGCGCCACCACGCTCACCGGCTTCGAAGAGGGCCATTCGCACGCCACCTCGCACCTGCTCCAGCCCGCGCCCGCCGCGATCTTCGCCAACGATCTCCCGCTGGTGCTGGTCGACGACGAGATCTCCACCGGCGACACCGCCATCGACGCGGTCCGCGCGCTGCACGCCTTCGCGCCCCGCGCGCACTACGTGCTCGCCTCGCTGGTGGATATGCGTACGCCTGCCGATCGCACCAAATTCGAAGCTGCCGCAACCGAACTCGGTGCGCGCATCGACACGGTCTGCCTGGCGTCCGGTAGCACCGAGCTGCCATCCGGGCTGATCGACACGGTGACCGCCCTGCCCGATCCGCAGCTGAATCCGGTGGCAGACCGACCGGGTTCGTACGGCCGCATCCCATTGAGCTGGCCCGCGGACGTTCCCGAGGGTGGCAGGCACGGAATCCTGCGCTCGGATTCCGCTGCCTTCGACGTCGCGTTGAAATCCATCGCCGACGAGGTGAACACCCGCCTCGACGCCGAGTTCGCCGGGCGCCCGGTCATCGTCATCGGCCACGAAGAACTCATGTACCTGCCCCTGCGCCTGGCCGCCGACCTGGCCGACGCGGGCACCCCCGCCCGCTTCCAAACCACCACCCGCTCACCGGCATACGTCCTCGACGATCCCGGCTACCCGCTGCGCCGCGGCTTTCGCTTCACCGCCCCGGAACCGGACCCCACTGCCCAGCGCTACCTGTACAACGCGCAGTGGCCCGACGCAGACCCCGTCCTGCTGGTCGTCATCGATCCCCCCGCCGACACCCCCGAACTCGTCGCCCCCGGCGGCCTGGTCGACGTCCTCACCGCATCGGGCGCCGATGTCCTGATCGCGGTGCTCCCGGGCGCGGATCCCCGCGCGCTGCATGCGGGCCGCACCGCTGAGCCGGTCGCCGCGAAGGCGTCTGTGTCGGCGTCTCACACCGCTTCCGCGAGTGCGGATCCGGCGGTCCGAACCGAATCGACCGCTGATCTCCCCGTGGCCCTACAGGGCCCCGAGTTCGGTTCCTATGCGCCCGAGGATGTTTCGTGGCTGCTCAAGGATCTCTCCGACGCCGATCTCGAAGCCGACGTCGCCGAACGCGAACGGCGTATCCAGGCCGGTCATGCCCACTACGCGGAATCGCTGCCGGTGGAGTTCCAGCCCGATGCCGAGTACCGCGAGCTCTTCGATCGGGTGCTGGCCGACAGCGCCGAGCGGTTGGCGCTGGCAGTGGCGACCGTGGCCGAACTCGTGATCGCCGAACGCGGCGAGAACGTCGTGCTGGTCTCGCTGGCGCGGGCGGGCACCCCCGTCGGCGTGCTGATGCGCCGTTGGCTGGCCGGCGGTATCGGCCGCCCCGCGCTGGCCGTCCCGCACTACGCCGTGTCGATCGTGCGCGACCGCGGCATCGACGCGGTGGCCCTGGACTACCTCGCCCGCCACCACGATCCGTCCTCGATCGTCTTCGTCGACGGCTGGACCGGCAAGGGTGCGATCACCCATGAACTCACCGCCGCTCTCGACGCGTATCACGCCGCGGGTGGCGCCCGGTTCAACGACGAGCTCGTCGTCCTCGCCGATCCCGCCAACTGCGTGCGGACCTACGGCACCCGCGACGACTTCCTCATCGCCTCCGCCTGTCTGAATTCGACAGTGTCAGGGCTGGTTTCACGAACGGTCCTCAACGACACCTTGATCGGGCCCGGCGAGTTCCACGGTGCCAAGTTCTACCGAGACCTGATCGACTCCGATGTCTCGAACCAGCTGATCGACACCGTCACAGCGGCTTTCGACGCGATCGGCGACAAGGTCCCGGCCGCCGTCGCCGCGATCCGCGATTCCGACCGCACCCCGGACTGGTCCGGGTGGGCGTCGGTAGAGAAGGTCCGCGCCGAATACGACATCAGCACAGTCAATTACGTGAAGCCCGGCGTCGGCGAGACCACTCGCGTGCTGTTGCGCCGGGTACCGTGGCGGGTGCTGGTCCGCGAGGCAGACGCACCGGAGCACGCCCACATCCGCCTGCTCGCCGCGGCGCGCAATGTCCCGGTGGAAGTGGTCCCCGACCTGGCCTACTCCTGTATGGGCCTGATCAAGGAGCTATCCCGGTGACCGCCGAGTCCCTCTTCGCGACCGATCTGGATCGCACGATGATCTTCTCCCGCAACGGCTTCGGTGGTGCCGAGGCCGTTGCGAAGGAGTGTGTCGAGTACTACGAGGGCGAACCCCTCTCCTACATGACCACCACCGCCGTCGCCGCCCTGCGCGAACTCGCCGACATCGCCCCGGTGATTCCCACGACCACCCGCACGATCGAACAGTTCCAGCGCATCACCCTCCCTGGTGCGCCTTGGCGCTACGCCATCACCAGCAACGGTGGCAACATCCTCGTCGACGGCATTCCCGACCCCGCGTGGCGCGTCGCCATCGACGACCAGGTCAACGCGTCCGGCGCCACTCTTGCCGATGTCGGTGCCGAATTACGTTCGCGCACAGACGATTCCTGGGTCACCAAGTACCGCGAGGCCGACGAGCTGTTCTGCTACCTGGTTGTCCTCCCCGACGAGGTCCCCGCCGGTTTCCTCGCCGAATGGGATACCTGGTGCCGCGCCAACGGCTGGTCGGCGTCCCAGCAGGGCCGCAAGATCTACACCATGCCCGACGCCGTCTGCAAGAGTCTCGCCGTTGCCGAGGTTCGCCGAAGGCTGACCGAATCCGGCGACTTGACCACCGGGGCAACCCTGTTCACCGCGGGTGACGGCGCACTGGACGCCGAAATGCTGAAGGCGGCCGATGCCGCGATCCGCCCGCGCCACGGCGAACTGGAAGAACTGAACTTCACCGCGCCCAACCTCACGATCACCACGGCAACGGGAATCCTCGCAGGCGAGGAAATCCTCGATTGGTTCCATACCGCGCAGCAGCGCGTCACTGTGCCGGTCGGTTAGCCGGCGAAAACCCGGGTGCCGCAACGGCACCCGGGTTCGACGCGTTCAGTACTGCTGCGGCTGACCAGCCAGCTGCTGAGCGATCACACCTTGAATGCGCTGTAGACCACCGACCGTGACTCCGCTCTGGAGCTGGCCCTCGATGGTGCGGACCAGCGCGTTGTCGCTCATGATCTTCTCGGTCGACTGAATCAGCACAGTGCCCGCGCCGGTGAAGTCGAACTGACGCTCCTCGCCGGAGTTGGCGCCCATCCTGGCCGCGCCCGCCGCGAGGAAGCTGCCGATCCAGCCCTGGTCGTAGTGGTGACTGGGCGAAGGGCAATCGGCCCAGCCGACAAGGGATTCGGGGTCGACGCGCAGGGGCGGCTCGGCGAACATCACCGGCCCGTTGGACGACGCGAGGAACTTACCGGTGCCGATCAGCGTGAGGAACCCGGGCACGATCGACTGCTTGAGCGCCAGTCCCGGCTCGAAGGCCAGCAGATTCGCACCACGGATGGTGAGGTTGCCTTCTTCGAGGTCATAGGAATTGATGTCGTAACCGCGGTCGCCGATGATCAGCTTGCCGTGGCCCTGCGCCACCACGTAGTCGCCCGCGAACAGCGGCGCCGAGAACTGGCTGCTCACCATGTGCATCAGGCCGCCCTGCAGCCCGTGCGTGAGCATCTGGAACTCGATCTGGCCGTAGTAGGCGATCATCGCGCCCTTGCGCATGAACCACGGCCCGGTCAGGTCGATGCAGTAGGCGTAGCTGTTACCCGGAATGTTGTCGCTGGCACCGAGATTCATCGGCGAGAGGATTTCGCTCATCGGTTCACAACTTCTCTTCGGAGGCCTGCACGTACACCACACCCTGTCCGTGGCAATGCAATTGCATCGCCTCGCCCGCGCCGCGGCCCACCGCGTCGCGCCAGCTCATCGCGGATTTCAGTTCGGTCTGCACATTGCCGTACGCGGCGACGAACGCCTGCGGGTCGACAACGACCGGATTCGGTCCGCCCACCTGGAGTTCCAGGAATCCACCGTGCGCGAGCAGTACCGCCGAACCCTGTCCACTCAGCTGAGTGGTGAACATGCCCGTGCCGGTCGCGACACCCGCGGCGGCACCGCGCAGCGCGCCCATCAGACCGCCGCCCCCACCGCCGCCGCCACCCGAACTGGCCACCGACACCACGGAAGCCTGCAATCCGGCCGACTGCGCGAGCAGTCGCGAAGCCTCGGCTCGCATCACCGCGCCCGGCTGCATCTGCACCACGTGCACTTCGAGCCCGGCGAATCCGTAATGGACTTCGCCGTTGCCCTGCGCCAGCATGGTTCGCTCGTGCTCACCGGCCATCATCTGCCCGGCCATCCGCATCAAACCACCGCCGCCCATGCCCTGACCGGCACCGGGAATCTGATGCGGCGCGAACGCCACCTGACCCGTGTAGAACAGCATCGCGCCGGAGCGGGCGACGACGCCGCCCGCCTGCCCGACGTTTACCTTCACGACCTTGCTGTTGACCTTCTCGAACATCGCCTGCCCCTACCGTTCCGCCGGCTGGATCAGCACGACACCCTGGCCGTCGAACCGCAGCGAGAATGCCTCGCCCGCGTCCTGGCCGACCATCGTCCGCCAGGAGACATCGGTGACGAACGACTGGTTGAGATTTCCGCGCGAAGCGACGAACGCGTCGGGATCCACGATCAGCGGATACTGCGGCGTCACCTCGAGGTGAATCAGCGGCCCACCGGCCGACAGCAGCGCCACCTGCCCCTGACCGCTGACCGTGGTGGTGAACAGCCCGCTGCCCGCCGACATCCCGCCGACCCCGGCGAACCGCACATCGGTGCGCAGATTGCCCGCGAAGGCCAGCAGCTGCTGCGACTCCACCTGCAGTGTCTCGTTGTTCAGGTTCACCACGGTGACGTTCTGGCCGTTCACCGCCAAGAACACGCGCCCGTTGCCGTTGCACTCCATCAGTGACAGTTTCTCGCCGGTGGCGCGGCGCTTGAGGCCGTTGAGCACGCCCTCGCCGCCGCCGAACCCGGCCGATTTGAACTGCACATTGCCTTCGTAGGCCACCATCGAGCCTGCGATCGCGCGGATGCTCGTCCCCGCGAGCTGCGCCTCGATCACCTTCTTCGACTGTTCGAACAATTGCGCCATGACAGGCTCCGCTGTCCCCTCTGAATAGGCGGCGAACCGCCGCCGTCCGACTGCGTCGTCACCCTAACCGATCAGGCGAAACTCCGCCCGCGACGCCGGACAATGTGTGCCCGCGGCACAACGCCCGGACGCGTGCGCCCGGTTTCTCGTAGAGTGGCAGGCGAGTCTCGTCGACACCCCACAACGACAAGCGAAGGGTCGAACTTGTCTGCAACACTCGCCAAGGGCCAGAACGGCCCGGTGGCCGTCAGTGACGTGGTGATCTCGCTCCAGGTCACCGCACCGGCCGACCTGTCCGCTCTCCTCGTGACCGAGCAGGGCAAGGTCCGCACCGACGCTGATTTCGTCTTCTACAACCAGCCGAGTGGACCGGGTGTCGATCTGCGCCCCGGGCCGGCGGGTCAGCCTGCCTCGCTTGCTGTTTCGCTGCCCGCGGTACCCGCCGACATCGATCAGATCCGCGCGGTGATCACCCTCGACGACGCGAACAGCAATTTCGGCCGCTTCGCCCCGCCCACCGCCATCGTCTCCGACGCATCGGGCAACCAGCTGTTCAGCTACCAGATCGATGGTCTCGACGCCGAGTCGATCGTGATCGCGCTCGAGCTGTACCGCCGTCAGGGCAGCTGGAAGGTGCGCGCTGTCGGCCAGGGCTACGCCGGTGGTTTCGCGGCACTGGTCACCGATCACGGTGTGCAGGTCGACGATTCGCCCGCGCAGGCCGCCCCGCAGCAGGCGCCGCCGCCCCCGCCGCAGCAGGCCCCGCCCGCGTACCCGGCGCAATCCGCGCCCAGCTACCCGCAGCAGCCCGCGCCCACCTACGCCCCGCCCGGTGGTGGCTATCCGCCCCCGCCCGGCCCGGCCCAGCAGCCGCCCGGTGGTGGCTACCCGCCGCCGCCCGGACAGGGCTTCCCGCCGCCCGCGCAGGGTGCGCCACCGGCGCCGCAGCAGCCGCCCGCCGAGATCAGTTTGAGCAAGGATCGCCCGGTCAGCCTGCAAAAGGGCCAGCGGGTGACGCTGCGCAAGGAGGGCGGCGCCGCGCTGACCTTCGTGAAGATGGGCCTCGGCTGGGACCCGGTGCGCACGCGCGGGATGTTCGGCAACCGCACCGTCGACATCGACCTCGACGCCTCGGTCTGCCTGTTCGCCGACCAGAACCTCGTCGACGTGGCCTATTACGGCCAGCTGTCGTCGAAGGACGGTTCGGTGCGCCACCAGGGTGACAACCTCACCGGCGAGGGCGAGGGCGACGACGAGATGATCCTCGTCGACCTGACCAGGATCCCGGCGCACATCAGCACACTGCTGTTCATCGTCACCTCCTACAAGGGGCACTCCTTCGAGCAGGTGCAGAACGCGTTCAGCCGCCTGATCGACGGCACCACCAACGCCGAGCTGGCGCGCTACACCCTCGCGGGCGGCATGCCGTTCACCGCGATGGCGATGGCGAAGGTGTATCGCGTCGGCGGCGACTGGAAGATGCAGGCGCTCGGCGAGGGCTTCAACGCCAAGCACCCCGGCGAAGCGGTGCCCCAACTGGGCCGATTCCTCGGCGGCAACTAAAACCGCGACAGAGCAGGGCAGACACCGTGATTCACCTGAAGGCGGGGCAGAACACTGCTCTGACCGCTGATTCCGTGCGCTTCACCGCGCAGACCGCAGGCGCCGTCGAACTCGGCGCGCTGGTGGTCGGCGAGGATCTGCGGGTTCGCGACGTGCACGATCACGTGTGCGCGTCGCGGCCCGCGGCACCTGGCGTGAGCTTCGCCGGGGCGGCGGTGGATCTCACGCTGTCGCAGATCAGGTCCGACGCGCATGCTGTGCTGCTGTTCGTCGTCGGCGGGCAGACGCTGGGCACCGTCACCGCCGCGCTGTACGAAAACGGCAGTCCGGCTGCTGAATTCGTCATCGCGCCCACGTCCGGTGAGAGCGCGCTGATCTGCCTCGAGGTGTACCGGCGCGGTGGTGGCTGGAAGTTGCGGGCGCTCGGTCAGGGTTACGCGGGCGGCGCGGCACAATTGCTCACCGCGCACGGCGTGACCGCGCCCGAGCCCGCACCGGCGCAGGCGTGGCAGCCCGCACCACTGGCACCGCCGAGCGCCCCCACCGAGACGGTCGCGAGACCCGTACCCACATCGGGCATTCCGCTCGAGGTCGACCACGGCCTGCAACGCATGTGGATGATCTTCGAAGACGCCGCCCGCTCGGCCGCCGCGCTCGTCTCGGCCCGGGACTACGCGACCAAACGCCTGGATCAGGAACTCTCCGAAGCGGTTTCGAACCCGGCGACCCGTAATACCCCCGCCGCCGACGCGGCTCGCGCCCAAGCGCAACGTCGCCACGACGACCTGGTGGCCCTCGCCGACGCCGACCACCGTCGCGACAGCGACCAGCTCGGCCACGAGATCGCCGAGGCCGACGCCTCCATGCCCGCCGCGCTGGCCTCCTGGCTCGCTCCCGCATGGACCACCCGCGCCGCCCGCAGCGACGGCATCCGCCTCGGCGAGCTCTACGCGCTCGACCGCGGCGGCCTTCGCGTGCCGTATTGCGTTCCGGTGCCGCTGAATCGGCCGCTGTGGGTCGACACCGAATCCACCGGCGCGGCCGCACGCGTGATCGGCGCACTGGTGGCCCGCCTCGTCGCCGCGATCCCCGACAAGCCGACCAAGGTCGACCTGATCGACCTCACCGGCGGCCTGCGCACCCTCGCCGCCCCCCTCGCCCCACTCTTGGCGGGCCCGGTGATCGCCGACCACGGCGACATCTCCGCCCGCCTCGCCGAGCTCGCCCACGCGGCCGAACTCGCCGAAATCGCCTACAACAGCGGACAAGCCGTACCCCCCACCGAACACCGCATCCTCGTCGCCGCCGACTTCCCCCACGGCTACCAGGGCAGCGATGTGGTGCGCCTGGGCCAACTGATGGTCCGCGGCGACCTGATCGGCCTGTCCCTGGTCATAGTCGGCAGCGGTAGCGGTGAATTCGGCGACGGCCCGGTGGACCTGCTGGCCCAGTCGTGCAGACACCTGCCCACCATGCCCGGCACCCCGCTCTTCGACCCATGGACAGGCAACGCCTGGGAACTCGACCTCGACATGCTCCCCGCCGAGCCCGAACTCCAGGCCCGCTACTTACGAATGTAGAACCGGGGTTCCGGTCAGTTCAGCACCGACACGGGTCGGGAGCTGATCGTTGCCTGCCTCGGGCGCAGGAATTCCGGGAGCCAGGGGAGTAGTGGGTCGAGGGCGCGGTCGAGTACGCCGCCTGCCGGGTCGTCGACGAAGTCGCGACGGACGACGTCGTTCTGGGGGCGCAGGATCTCGTAGACGATCAGCGCGCACAATCCGAGTACCGCCAGGTCGCGCAGGACGACGGTGCCGGTGAACCACTGTTCCGGCAGGCCCTTGTTGTCCTCGCCGAGGTAGTAGTACATCCGCGGTACCCAGACGAGTGCGTCGATCGTCATCCAGGCCAGCAGGATTCGCCGATGCGGCAGCGCGAGTACCGCCAGCGGCACCAGCCACAGCGAATACTGCGGGCTCCACACCTTGTTCGTCAGCAGGAAGGCCGCGACGACGAGGAAGCACAGCTGGGTCAGGCGTGGGCGCCGTGGCGCGGTGAGCGCGAGGTAGGCGATGCCCGCGCAGGCGGCGACGAAGGCCAGCAGCGAGACCGTGTTCAGGATGGTGGGCGGTTCGCCGTGCCCGATCGGGCCGTCGAAGCCAGTCCAGCCGGTGAACGAGGTGATCACGTTGTAGATCGAATCGGGGTCGGCGTGCCGAGTGGTGTTGAGCCGGAAGAACTCCCGCCAGCCATCCGGGTACAGCGCCGCGATCGGGAGGTTCACCGCAGCCCATGTTCCCGCGGCGGCGAGCACGGTGAGGGTGGCCGCGCCGAGCGGGCGCAATGCGAAAAGGTGTGTCCTCGCCGGTGTCTCACGCAACCAGATGCGGGCGCTTTCGAGACTGTCGACATCGCGCAACCGCAGCCCGGCCCGTGCGGCGGGCTGACGCTGCATCGGGTCGATCCGCATGCACAGCACCACGATCGGCCCGAGCAGCAACAGCGGATACAACTTCGCCGCCCCGCCGAGTCCGAGCAGAACGCCCGCGAGCACCGGCTTACGCCGCGCCCACGCCAACAGCCCCGTCGCCGCGAAAGCCGTTGCGAGAGCATCGAAGTTGGTGAACATGTGCACGATCACCAACGGCGACACCGCGATCAACGCAGCGTCCCAAACCCGGCGCCCGGCTAATCGCGACGACGCCCACACCGTGATCAGCCACCCGACCGAAAGGCCGAGTGCGACAACGTTGAAGTACACCACCACCGACAGCGCACCGGGCAGCGGCAGGTGATCCCAGACATTGCCGATCTGCATCGCCGCGTACTGGTACAGGCCCGAAAGCACCGGATACTCCATGTATCTGGTCTCGGTGCCACCGTCGGGCGTCGATTCGGTCCAGGATTTCTTGTACGGGAACGCGCCCTCGTTGAGCCGTTCGGCGCCGTAGAGCGGCACCGTGTCGGAGTAGCACATGGCCACGTACTGGCGGCCGTTGTTCCAGTCCAGCATCAGGCCACCCTCGCCGTCGCTGGTCTGCTGGATGCAGCCGGCCTTGGCGGTCCAGCCGAGCGCCAGGAAGATCACCGTGAAGGCGAACAGCACCCGCAGCGGCGTCCAGAACCGCACCCGCCCGATCAGCGCGTGATCGCCGACCGGGCCGCCGATCACGGTGGAGAGCTGCGCGGTCAGTGAATCGTTGCGGCTGGGCCGGTCCCGCGCATCGATCGAGCGCAGGTCGGGTGCCAGCCGGGCGGGCGCCACGTACCCCACCTCGCGGCCCGGCCGGGTACCACTCGACGCCGGCTGGTCCGCGAGTTGCTGATCGGTCACGACATCCGAGGCTACCGGTGGCTACCGGGATCGGGTCGGCGTGGTTCCCGCGCCGCTGCTCTCGTTGTCGTTGCCCGAGGCGCCGTTACTCGGTCTGGTCGACCCGCCGTTGCCATTTCCCGGCGTCGCGGGGGAGCCATCCGGGCCTGCCGTCGGCTGACCGGGCAGCGGGCCCGCACCGGTCTCAGCAGGCGACTGCTGCGACTGCGGCACCGCGGGCTGCTGCACCCCCGGCACCGGAATCCGGATGCCGGGCAGGATCTCGACCTGCGAGGGCACGATCACCGGCGGCACGATCGCCGGAGCGGTGGTGGACGGCGCGGTGTAGGGCGCCGACCATTCCGGCACACCGGCCTGGCCCTTGATCGGGGTGGGCTTGGGGAACGACTCGTTCGACGTGCCCGACAGCGCGCCGTCCATCGTCGCCTTCCAGATGTCGGAAGGCAGACCGGAACCGTAGATGCTGCCGCCGCCGTAGTTCTTGAGCGGGTCGCCCTGCTCGGTGCCGACCCATACCGCGGTCGACAGCGACGGGGTGTACCCGACCATCCAGGCGTCGCGGTTGTTGCCGGTGTCGCCGAGCTGGTGGGTGCCGGTCTTGGACGCGGACTCCCGGCCACCGGCCAGGTTGTGGTTGCGCGAGTACGCCGCGATCGGCTTCATCGCCGCGGTGACGTTGTCGGCCACGGCCGCGCTCACTCGCTGCTCACCGGCGGGCTCGCCGCGGTCGAGCAGCACCTGCCCGTCGGCGGTCACGACCTTCTGCACGAAGTGCGGCGCGTGGTAGACGCCCGACGCCGCCAGGGTGGCATACGCCGAGGCCATGTCGAGCGGCCGCGACTGATACTGGCCGAGCACGATGCCGTTGTTGGGGCCCACGCCGCCGGGCTCGGTCAGCGTCTCGCCGACACCGGGCAGCTCCTTCGCGATACCGAGCTTGTGGCCCATATCGGCGATCTTCTGCGGACCGTTCTGCATGTCCAGCTGCATGCGGTAGAAGCTGGTGTTCAGCGAACGCTTGAGCGCCTCGGCGATGGTGCACATGCCGCAGCCCTCGCCCTCGACATTGCCGATCTTGATGCCGTTGACGGTGATCGGTCCACTGTCGTAGAGCTGCGAAAGCGGAACGCCCTGTTCGAGATTCGCGGCAAGGCCGATCACCTTGAACGAAGAACCCGTCGGCAGACCGGCATTGGCGAAGTCGAAGCCCTGACCGTCGCTACCGCCGTAGTAGGCGCGGACCGCACCGGTGCGCGGGTCGACCGAGACCACCGCGGTGCGCAGGTTCTCCGGCTCGCCTTCGAGCTTGCCCTGCGCGGCCTTGATCGCGGCGTCCTGCGCCTTCTGGTCGATCGTGGTGGTGATCTGCAGGCCTTCGGTGTTCAGCTGCTGCTCGCTGATGCCGGCGGTCGAGAGCTCTTGGAGCACCTGGTTCTTCACCAGGCCGGACGGGCCCTCGTCGTTGTTCTTGTCGCCCAGCGATTCCAGCGAGACCACCTGCGGGTACTGCATCCCCTGACGCTCCGTCGCGGGCAGGTTGTTCTCCGCGACCATGCCGTCGAGCACGTAGTTCCAGCGCGTCCTCGCGCCCTCGGGGTTCTTCTCCGGATCCAGCATCGAGGGCAGCTGGATCGTGGCGGCGAGGACAGCGCCCTCGGCCACGGTCAGCTCCTGCACCGGCTTGCCGAAGTAGGACTTGGACGCGGCGTCGATGCCGTACGCGCCACGACCGAAGTAGATGGTGTTCAGGTAGGCGGCGAGGATGTCTTCCTTGCTCCACTGCCGCGCCATCTTGGCCGAGATCACCAGCTCGTGCATCTTGCGCGTCATCGACCGCTCGTCACCGACCAGCGCGTTCTTCACGTACTGCTGGGTGATCGTGGAACCACCACCGGCGCTTTCCTTGCCGAGGATGTTGTCGCGGGCGGCGCGGGCGAAGCCCGAGACCGAGAAGCCGGGGTTGGTGTAGAAGTCGCGGTCCTCGGCGGCGATCACGGCATTGCGCACGTGCGGCGGGATCTGATCGATCGAGACCTCGGTGCGGTTGCCCTGCGGCGGAACCACCTTGCTGATCTCGGTGGTGCCGTCGCTGGCGAAGATCGTCGCTACCTGGTTGGTCTCCAGATCGCCCGGCTTCGGCACCGATACCGCCGTGTAGGCGACCAGGAACACCGCGCTCGGCACGACGATGGCAAGGGCCATCAGGACATAGAGCGTCCGGCGAACGATCCGCCACGGCGATTTCTTCACCGCACCAGCACTACCCGAGCCGTCGTCGCCCCCGCCGCCGGCGCGGCGGCTGCGCGGACCGGTCGGCGGTGGTGTGCCACCCACACCCGCGGCACGACGTTCACCGGTGCTCGGGCCACCCACGGTGGCGCGACGTTCACCGGACGTAGGGCCACCGGGGCGTCGCCCCGCACCGGCCCGCGCGGCCGCGGCGGCACCGCCCGCGCGAGCTGTCCGCGCTACGTCTTCGTTCGCACCACGCACGGCCCGGCCCGCACCGGTCTGACCCGAACGCACGGTCGACTCGTCGGGGCCGCCGGGACGCGGCAACTTCTGGGTGGCACCGGCAGCGGGCGTGCCGGGACGGCCCGGCTGCGCGGGCCTGCCCTGCGGCGGCCTGCCCTGACCGGGCGCACCCTGCGGAGCGGGTCCACCCTGCGGTCCACCCGGACGCTGCGGGGGCGGACCAGGCCGACGCGGTGGCATCCCACCGGGCGGGGGACCCTGCTGACGATTCGGCGGCGGCCCTTGCGGACCACGCCCTCCAGGCACCGGACCACCCTGCGGACGCCCACCCTGCGCGGGACCACCGGGCGCACCCTGCGGGCGCGGGCCCGCGGGCGGCATCGGCCGACGCGGCGGGGGACCGCCGGGCCGATCACCCGACTGTGGGGGGAGACCCGGTTGCGCACCCCGAGCCGGACGGCCGCCGCGCGGATCATCGCCGTGGGGGGAGGACTCGTAGGGCGAACTCACTGACCAGATCTCCATAACTTGTAAGGTTCGGGCACACAACATCCGCGCCGGAGTACCGGCGCGGAGAGGGTGCACCCCGAACAGTGGCGCATCACGCGGTGGCCACCATCACTTGTGCGGGCCGCCCGTCACCGGGCAGCCCCGTCGCTGCGCAAGCCATCATTCGGCAGCAGAGCGCCGGGCTCGCGAACTCGTCCGTCGCCTGGCGGGGGCGGGAGCCGTGCCGAGCACATACGACTGCACCAGATGGTTCCAGCTGCACGAGCGACATACCTCGACGACATGCACCGAGAATTCCTCGTTCGCCTCGGCCATCCGAATCAGTTCCTCGGGCGTTCGCGCCGACCCGGCCACTTGGCCGAGCCCATCGCCGAACACCCACGAAACCAACGTCAGCTGCTCTTTCCGGCAGATCGGGCAGGTCGCCTCGCTGCCCCGGCCATGGAACTTGGCGGCCCGGAGCAGATACGGATTCGCGTCGCACACCTCGGCGACGCCGACCCGCCCCGCGTAGACATCGGCCAGCAGGGACCGGCGCCGGAGCGCATAGTCCACCACCTGCCGCTGAATTCGCACGATCACCAGAGTAGCGGGGTTCGCATACGCGTGCCCACGGCATCGTTTGATCCGATCTCCCTGACCACTCCGGCTATTTCGGGGCAGATCCGGGTGTTTTCGCAGGTGAGGCGACGCGCGGCACGCGGATGCCCGGCAGACCTCGATCGGGGGTCGCCCATCCGGTCTCGCGGGTACGTGACATCGATCGCCCAGCGGCGTCGAGCATGCTTGACGCCGACGCACCCGTAAAAAGCGCCAGTTCACCCCACTGCGCTGACCTGCGGGAATGACGCCTGCGTCACATTCGACTGTGCGTAGATGTATCGCTCCGATATAGTTGGAACTCGCATCCACGGTTAGGTCTGTTCGGCCTGTCAGGTCGTCATAGTCAGGGAGTGAGGTCGGCAGTGCTCGAATTGGCGATTCTCGGCCTGCTCCTCGACGCGCCCATGCACGGTTACGAGCTGCGCAAGCGGTTGACGGGCCTGCTCGGAGCGTTCCGGGCCTTCTCCTACGGTTCGCTCTACCCGACGCTGCGCAGAATGCAGGCCGACGGGTTGATCGCCGAGGAGCTTCCGGAGGGCGCGATCGCGCGCCGTGCGCGCCGCGTCTACCGGCTCACGCCGGTTGGGCGGGAACGGTTTTCTGAACTCCTCGCCGACACCGGTCCGCAGAACTACACCGATGACGGTTTCGGCGTTCACCTGGCCTTCTTCAGCCGCACTCCCGCCGAGGCGAGAATGCGAATTCTGGAGGGCAGGCGACGCCAGGTCGAGGAGCGCCGAGAGGGTCTGCGGGAAGCGATCAAGAAGGCCAGCGGCTCGCTGGATCGCTACACCCGCCAGCTCCACCAGCTCGGATTGGAATCAAGCGAGCGCGAAGTGCGCTGGCTCAACGAGTTGATTGCGGCGGAGCAATCGACGAAGGCGGCACCACAGAAAGAGGGAAAGAGCGGCCATGAGTGATGTCAACAAGGTTGGGTCCGGCGAAGTTCGCGTCGCGATCGTCGGTGTGGGCAACTGCGCATCGTCGCTGGTGCAGGGCGTGCAGTACTACAAGGATGCCGACGAGAACCAGGTCGTTCCCGGCCTCATGCACGTCAAGTTCGGTAGCTACCACGTGCGCGACGTGAAGTTCGTGGCCGCGTTCGATGTCGACGCCAAGAAGGTCGGCTTCGACCTGGCCGAGGCCATCTTCGCCAGCGAGAACAACACCATCAAGATCTCCGATGTGCCGCCGACCGATGTGACGGTCCTGCGTGGCCCGACCCTCGACGGCATCGGCAAGTACTACGCGATGACCATCGAGCAGTCCGAGGCCCCCGCGGTCGACGTCGTCAAGGCGCTCAAGGATGCCAAGGTCGACGTGCTCGTCTCCTACCTGCCGGTGGGTTCGGAAGAGGCCGACAAGTTCTACGCGCAGTGCGCGATCGACGCGGACGTCGCCTTCGTCAACGCGCTGCCGGTCTTCATCGCCTCCGATCCGGTCTGGGCGAAGAAGTTCACCGATGCCGGTGTCCCGATCGTCGGCGACGACATCAAGTCCCAGGTCGGCGCGACCATCACCCACCGCGTGATGGCCAAGCTGTTCGAAGACCGCGGCGTGGTGCTCGATCGCACCTACCAGCTCAATGTCGGCGGCAACATGGACTTCAAGAACATGCTCGAGCGCGACCGGCTGGAGTCGAAGAAGGTCTCCAAGACCCAGGCCGTCACGTCGAACCTCACCGGTTCGCTCGCGGGCAAGGTCCACGACCGCAACGTCCACATCGGTCCCTCGGACTACGTGGAGTGGCTCGACGACCGCAAGTGGGCCTACGTGCGCCTCGAGGGTCGCGCCTTCGGTGACGCCCCGCTGAACCTGGAGTACAAGCTCGAGGTGTGGGACTCGCCGAACTCGGCAGGCATCATCATCGACGCCGTCCGCGCAGCGAAGATCGCCAAGGACCGCGGCATCGGCGGACCGGTCATCCCGGCCTCTGCCTACCTGATGAAGTCCCCGCCGGAGCAGATCGCCGACGATGTCGCGCGCACTCAGCTCGAGGCGTTCATCATCGGTGCCGATTAATCACTGAACGAAAAAGCCGGTGTCGCACGAACTTTCGTGCGACACCGGCTTTCTTTGTAATCCAGGGAGTTCTAATCCAGGGAGACGTACACCTCGACCGAAGTCGGGCCGGTGTAGCGCTCCAGCTCCGCCGTGTGCGAGCGAGTGATGGTGCCCGCGTTCTCGGCCTTGATCACCTGGGCCCATGCGGTACGCAGCAGATCGTAGGGCTTGTCCGAGACCACGAACTTGGCGTAGCGCCCCGCGGGAATGCGGGTGAGCACGTCGCCGTGGTCGACGTCCTCCAGCCCGCCGACCTCGTAGCCGAGCACGGCCACCGCATGATCGTTCTGCCCGATGTAGGCAGCCGCGCGGGGAACCATCTTCTCCCGCGAGAGATACCTATCCCAGGTGAAATTCACCAGGTCGAGATCGCGTGCGGTCACCTCGCGCCCGGCCAGCGGCACGGTGAGACCCGCGATCAAACCGTCGTCGAGGGTGACGATTTCGAAATCCACGGCCATCAGCTGTCCTTCTCATCGGTCAGCGAAACGAAGATCTCGACCGTGCGCTCGTCGGGATACTGCTCGCAATCGCCGGTATAGGCGCGCACGAATTCACCCGCTGCCTCCGCGTCCCACACCTGGCGCCACAGCCCGACGATGGTGTCGCCGAGGTTGTCGCCACTGGCCACGAATCGCGCGTAGCGGCCCGCCGGAATCTTGCCGAGCACATCGCCCACCTGTAGGTCGGCGAGAGTTTTGCACTCGTATCCGACGATGTGGGTCAGGTAGGAGTTGATCTCCGGCGCGAAATCGACATAGCCCGTCGCGACCGGCCCCGGTAACGTTCTCGTCCGCAGGTTCGCCCACGCCTCGACCACCTTGGCGCGGCGCGGCCCCTCGACGGCGAGCGCCGGGCTGCGAAGCACCGTGCCCGCGATCAGCGTCTCGGGACGGTCAACGACATTGAAATCCACCTGCGTAGCCCCTATGTCTAGTGTCGTCGCATGTCGGTACCGACCGCACATCCTCCCGTATCGGTCCGACAGGTTCCGCGCCGGGATCAGTCGACCCCTGGTCGGGCGGTTCGCGCTCTGGGCAACGATGTTGCCATGTCCCTAGGGTAGTCGGGTCCGGCTGCGCCAACTCGTGATCTATCGCGGCCCTTCACCCCCGAGCCCGGGGAAAAGCTCACCGGGGGCCGACGGGTTCGGTGCTGGCGGGATGATGATCAACGGCGGCGGTGGCGGATTGTTCGGCGAGTTCGTCGGCGGACCGAAGATGTCGAAGCCACGGCCCTGCGTCGGCGCCGTCCCGGTACCCGGCACCGGCACCAGCGGCGGGCTCGGCAACGGTGGTGTGTCGAACTGCTCGACCGGTGTCCCCGCCAGTGCGGCGTCCATCGACTGCTTCCAGATGTCGGCGGGCAGTCCCGAACCCCAGATGGCCCCACCGCGACCGTTGCGCAGCGGCTGGGGGTGCTCGGTGCCCACCCACACCGCGGTGGACAGCGAGGGCGTGTACCCGACCATCCACGCGTCCTTGTTGTCCTTGGTCTCGCCGAGCTGGGTGGTTCCGGTCTTGCTCGCCGATTGCCTGCCCTCGGCGAGCCCGTGGCCGTTGGAGTAGTTGGCGATCGGCAGCATCGCCGACGTAGTCGCATCGGCGATTTCGGCCGAGATCCGCTGCTCGGGCTCCGAATGTCGCTTGCCCGTCGCGGTTTCCCAGCTGCGGTCGAGCAGCACCCGGCCGTCACCGGTGCTCACCTTCTGCACGAAGTACGGCCGGTGATAGACCCCGGAGGCGGCCAGCGTCGCATACGCCGACGCCATGTCGATGGGCCGCACCAGATACTGCCCGAGCACGATCCCGTTGAGCGGGTAGCCGTCCGGTTCCGCCAGGGTGACGCCGTCGACGCCGGGAATGTACTCGGGGATGCCTGCCAGGTGCGCGGCCTCGGCGATCGAGCGCGGGCCGTCGGCCATCGTCATGGTGAGCCGGTAGAAGCTGGTGTTCAGTGAGCGTTTGAGCGCCTCGGCGAGCGAGCAGCGCCCACACGAGTCGCCTTCGACGTTGGTGATCTCGGTGCCGCGGTCGGTGATGGGCGAGCTGTCCATCGCCCGCGTCACCGGAATGCCCTGCCGTTGGGCGGCGACGAGCGCGAAAACCTTGAACGCGGAGCCTGTTTGGAGCGGTGCCTGCGCGAAATCGAACCCGGCCCCGTCCTCGCCGCCGTAATAGGCGCGCACGGCCCCGCTGCGCGGATCGATCGACACCACCGCCGAGCGCAGTTCCGGCGGCTGCCACGAGAACCGTTCACGTACCGAATCGACCGCGCCCGCTTGCGCCGCGGCATCGATGGTGGTGGTGATCTGCAGTGCGCCCGTGTTGATGTCGGCGTCGTCGAGGCCGGCGGCCCGCAATTCGCGCAGCACCTGGGTGCGGATATGTCCTTCCGGTCCGAGTGTCGTCGCTTCGGCGGGCACATCGTCGAGCGGGATGATCGGCGGGAACACCGTCGCGTCACGGTCGCCGGGCGCGAGCACGCTCATCTCGACCATCCCGTCGAGCACGTACTGCCAGCGTGCTCGCAACTGATCGAAATGATTCTCCGGGTCGAGCACCGAAGGCGAGCGGATCACGGCCGCCAGCACCGCGCCCTCGGCGAGGGTCAGCTCCGGCACCGGCTTGTCGAAATAGGCCTTCGACGCGGCCGCGATCCCGTACGCCCCGCGCCCGTAGTAGATCGTGTTGAGGTAGGCGGACAGGATCTCGTCCTTGCTCCACTGCCGCGCCATCTTGGCCGCGATGATCAGCTCCCGCATCTTGCGGGTGACGGTGCGTTCGGAGCTGAGGAAGGCGTTCTTCACGTACTGCTGGGTGATCGTCGAGCCGCCGCCCGCGTAGTCCTGACCGGTCACATTGTCGCGGGCGGCGCGCAGGAAGCCGCTGGTCGAGTACCCGGCGTTGGTATAGAAGGTGCGGTCTTCGGCCGCCAGCACGGCGTCACGCACCGGATACGGCACATCGGTGAGCGGGATGGGTATCCGATTGCCCTGTGGCGGAATGAATTTCGTCAGAACCGTGGTGCCGTCGGCGGCCAGCACGGTGGCGGGCTGCTCGACCGCGACCTCGGCCGGTTCGGGGATCTCCGAACTCCAGTACACCGCGACGAACAGCAGCGCGGGCACACACACGAAGATCACGAACAACGCGAGCAGCAGCCGCCGGATGCGCTGGCCCCTGGTGCGCGGCTTGCGTTCCGAGGGCTGGTCGTCGGTGCCGAGCAGGGCAGCCTGTGCCCGTCGCGCGGCGCCCTTGTCGCGGGGCCCTTCGGTGGCGGCCAGGCGCGCCGCCTGAGCCCGTCGCGCCGCACCCTTGCTCGGCTTCTGCTCCTTCGCGAGTGGATCGCGGAACCCGGCAATCGAGGTGTACGGCGCGTCCTCATCGGAACGCCCGCGCCCGCGCTGGGAGGCCACACCATCTCCTTTCGGAGCGAGCAGAAGAACTCACCTGCACCGACGTCGATATCGGTGCAGGCGACTCTACCCGGCGGTAGCGGCAGAACCCGGCAGGTCAGCTCTTGACGCCGCCCGCGGTGAGACCGGAGATGATGCGACGCTGGAAAATCAGCACCATGATCACCAGCGGCACGGTGACGATCACGCCCGCCGCCATGATGGCCGCGTACGGCTGCACCAGCGGGTCGTTGCCCGAGAAACTCGCGATGGCGACCGTCACCGGCTTGGTGTCGTCGCCCGACAGCAACCTGGCCAGCAGGTACTCGTTGATCGAGGCGATGAACGCCAGGATCGCGGTGGTGAACACCGCGGGCGCGGCCAGCGGCAGCATGATCAACCGGAAGGCCTGGAACTTGCTCGCACCGTCGATGCGCGCGGCCTCTTCGAGCTCCCACGGCAGTTCGGCGAAGAACGAGGCCAGGATGTAGACCGTCATCGGCAGCACGAAGGAGATGTTCGGGATGATCATCGCCTGGTACTGGCCGATCCAGCCGATATCGGTGAACAGCTGGAACAGCGGCGTCACCAGCACCACGGCCGGGAACATCGACGCCGACAGGATCAGCCCCGAGATCAGGTACTTGCCCGCGAAGGTCATCCGGGCCAGCGCGTAGGCCGCGAGTACGCCGAGGAGCAGCGCCACTGCGGTGGTCACCGAACCGATGATCACGCTGTTGAGCAGTGCCTTGCCGAAGTCGTTGCCGCGGCTGGTGTCGAAGGCGTTGCGGAAGTTCTCCAGCGTCACGTGGGTGGGCCACGGCGTGCTGTCGAAGGTGTGGGCCGGGTCGCGGAACGCCACCACGGCCATCCAGTAGAACGGGCCCAGGCCCCACACCAGCACGATGGCGACACCGAGATAGAGCCGCACCGTGCCGATCCGCTTGCGCCACGACACCGGCTGCACCGGCAGCGTCTTCGGCTCGGCGGCAGGTTCTTTCGTCATCGACATGGTCATCAGTTCGCCTTCCGCTGTTCTTCCTGCGTGCGAACAGCGTTGGCGCCGAGCACCTTCACCAGGACGAACGCGATACCGAAGACGAGCAGGAAGGTGATCACCGACAGTGCCGCTGCGCTGTTGGGACCTTGGCGCACCTGCTCGACCACCAGGATCGACAGCGTGTTGGTCGACGGGTTACCCAGCGTCATGATCGCGGGCAGGTCGTACATGCGCAGCGCGTCCATGGTGCGGAACAACACCGCCACGAGCAGCGCGGGCTTGAGCAGCGGCAGCGTGATGTGCAGGAACCGCTGCCAGGCCGACGCGCCGTCGACCTTGGCGGCCTCGTACACATCGGCCGGAATCACCTGCAGCCCAGCGAGAATCAGCAGCGCCATGAACGGCGTGGTCTTCCACACGTCGGCCGCGATCACCGCGAACCGCGACGCCCACACGTCCGAGGTCCACAGGATGTGCGTGCCGAGCACCCGGTTCACGACACCGTCGTACTGGAACATGAACTCCCACAACCGCGCTGTGACGGCGGTGGGGATCGCCCACGGGATCAGCACGGCCGCGCGCAGCAGCGCCCGGCCGCGGAAGGTCTTGCCCATCACCATGGCCATGCCGAGCCCGAGCAGAGCCTCGAGCGAGACCGTCACCACGGTGAAGAACAGGGTGATCCCGACGGCCGACCAGAACTGTGAGCCGAGCGTGCCGGTGGGGCACGACACCGTGCCCATTATCGACCCGCACTGCTGCATCAGCCAGTGCGTGTAGTTGCTGAATCCGGCACTGCCGCCCTCGACGAACATCCCGGTGGCCGGGTCGATGCCGGAGTCCTTCGAGAAGGACATCCAGACCGCCTCGACCACCGGATACCCGATGACCACTGCCAGCGCGACGAGCACGGGCGCGACGAACAGCCACGCCTTGCCGGATTGTCGCAGTTCCAGCGCTAGCCCGCGCTGCTTGGCTCCCGAAGGATCCGACACCGTTACTACTCTCCTACGGTCTGGTCGGGTCCGCTGCGCGTACCGCTACGAACCGGCGGTCTCGATGCCCTTTTGCATGCCGGCGACCGCGTCGTCGACGGACTTCGTGCCGTTGAGGGCAGCATAGGCGTTGTCCTGGATGGCCTTCGACACCGCGGGATAGAACGGGGTCACCGGACGCGGCACGGCGCTGGCGATGGATTCCTTCAGCGTGGGCAGGTACGGCATCTTCGCGATCAGGGCCGGGTCGTCGTAGAGCGAGGAGCGCACCGAGGGCAGCGAGCCCGAGGCGATGATCTGCTGCGCCTCTTCGCTGATCAGGTAACGAACGAAGTCGGCGGCGGTGGCCTTGTTCTTGGAGAACGCGCTGATCGCGGCGTTGTAGCCGCCGAGGGTGGAGGCGCCGACGCCGGTGTTGCCCGGCAGCGGGGCGACGCCGAACTTGTCCTTCACCGCGGAGCCGTCGGCGGAGGCCTGGGCGTAGAGGTAGGGCCAGTTGCGCAGGAACAGCAGCTTGCCCGACTCGAACGCGCTGGCGCTCTCGCCTTCCTTGAAGGTGATGGCTTCCTTGGGGATGTCACCGTTCTTGTAGGCGTCGACGAGGACCTTCAGGCCCGCCTTCGACTCCGGGCTGTTCACGGTGGGGGTCTTGCCGTCGGCGCCGACGAAGCTGCCACCGAAGGCGTTGATGACCTCGGAGGTGTTCACGGTCAGGCCCTCGTAGGGGGCGAGCTGACCGGCGTAGCAACCGATGTTGTTGTCCCGGGCCACCTGGCACTGACCGAGCATCTCGGTCCAGGTCTTCGGCGGGTTGGGCACCAGGTCCTTGCGGTAGTACAGCAGGCCACCGTTGGTGTTCTTCGGCGCCGCGTACAGCTTGCCGTTGTAGGTGGCGCTGGCCACGGTCGGCGCGAGCAGCGGCGCGGTGTCGATCGCGAAATTGCCCTCGAGCGGCTGGACCCAGCCCTTCGCGGCGAACTCGGCGGTGTCCTTCACGTCGAGGGCGACGACGTCGTAGCCGTCCTGCTTGGCACGGAAGTGCTCGGCGAGGTCGTCGTGCTGCTGGGTGCCGTCGGCCGACTGCTCCTTGAACGTCACCTGCTCGTTCGGGTGCGCGGCGTTCCAGCGGTCGATGAGCTGTTTGACCACACCGGTTTCGGTGGTGTCCTTACCTTCGACGTAGGTGATCGGGCCGCGGCCCGTCAGGTTCTGGTCGAGCGCGTTGCCACCGTCGTCACTGGAGCAACCACTGGCGAACGTTGCGGTGAGCAACGCGATCGAGGCAGCAGCCATCGTCGCTCTGGGGACAAACTTCAAGGCCATCGCAGACACTCCAGGGTCAAGACGTGAGCAGCAGCACACCGTGCGGTGCAACAGGCAACATACAGTATTTGCGGCGGGCCGGGGCCCGCGTGTTCTCGGCCCTGAGGCCTCGATCTTCCCTCCCTACGGGCACTCCTTCGTCGCACCCTTCGGTCAGTCCAGATCGAGGCGGCCGAGAACGGGCAAAGACTTACACAGTTTTCTGTCGGCGGGGTGGCTTAGGGTCAATGCTTGTGACAAGTCCTTCGACCGCTGATACTCCCGATCGGATGCTCACCCGCATCGGTGGTTTGCTGCGCAAGGCCGAGTCCACCGACAACGCGCACGAGGCCGAAGCCTTCCTCGCCGCGGCCCAGCGGCTGGCGACGAAGTCCTCGATCGATCTCGCCGTCGCGCGCTCGCATGTCGCGTCACGCGAGCGCAGGTCGGCGCCGGTGCAGCGGATCATCCCGATCGGCGAACCGGGCCGAAAGGGCCTGCGAACCTACGTCCAGCTGTTCGTCGCGATCGCGGGCGCCAACGACGTTCGCTGCGATGTCGCCCGTACCTCCGCCCAGGTCTACGCCTACGGCTTCGCCGCCGACATCGATACCTGCGAAGCGCTCTACGCGAGCCTGCTGATTCAAATGGTGCGAGCCTCCGACCACTACATCAAATCAGGCGCCTACCGCGAGGCCACGGTCGTCAAAGTCGTCGCCGAGAAGAGGCTCGGCCGCACCGTCCGCCGCCGAGTCGAGGTGCCGGTGGCTGGGGTGACAGCGCGGCTGAACTTCCAGATGGCCTTCGCCGCCCGGATCGGCGCGCGCCTCGCCGAGGTGAAAGCCGAAGTCGTCGCCGAGGAATCCGTCGTCGAATCGACCGGCACCGCCCTGGCTCTGCGCGACAAGGAGGTCGCGCTCACCGACTTCTACACCGCGACCTCCGAAGCGCGCGGAACGTGGCGAGGCCCCCAAACTTCCACGGGTCATTCCGCCGCGGCCCGTCGCGCGGGCGACCGCGCGGGCCGCACCGCCCGTTTGGGTACCTCGCCAGAGCTGCCCGCCGCTCGCGGAAAGCTCACCGGTAGATGATGTCTGCGCGCCGTCCCCGGATAGCGACCACCCAGTCGCGCACAGCGGCCGGCCGGGTCGGAACAGTTCGTGTCCGAGGTTGAGTCGGGTCGGCGGCGCGACAGTCAGCGCGCCAAGGTCTATGACGGTGAGCAGCTGGTGCGTGGGGTGTTCGATCGTGCCGACGAGTTCGGGCATCGGACGGTGGAGGTCTACGGCTCCCAGCTGACCCTGCCGGTGGAGCGACGCTTCGCCTCCGTCGAATCGGTGCAGACCTATGTGGACAAGGTGCTGGCGCTGAATTGGGTTCGTGCGCAATGGGAACGGGCCGCCGTATCGGTCCGTGTCCGCGCCCGTGGTGGTGCCGCAGCAGCCCACTACGAGCCCGAAACCGCCGTCCTGGCCGTTCCGCTACACACCGGCTCTACCGCTTGGGCCCTGCGCGAACTGGTGGTCCTGCATGAAATCGCCCACCACCTGTCGCCCGATCCGGCACAAGCCCCCCACGGCCCCGAATTCTGTACCCGTTATGCCGAATTGGTCGACGGTGTGATCGGTCCGGAGGCCGCGCTGCTCATCCGTGCGACCTTCGCGGGATGTGGTGTTCGATTCGGCTAGTCGGGCGAGGGGTTCTCGAGCAGGGCGCTGACTCGCTCGTATCGCCGCAGCCACCAGTCGACCCGGTCGGGATCGGGGTGCCGGTATTTGTCGAGCAATACGGGATCGGGTTCGGGTGGTGTGGTGGGAACGGGCAACCATCCATCTACCGGCAGCAGCGACTCCGCGACGAGATCGCCTTCGAACAGCGCGAGAGTTCCGAGTCCACACGCGAATTCGAGATCGGGCAGCGCACCCGCCAACGCCAGTTGCGCGGACAGCCCGACGCTGGTCTCCAGCGCCGACGAAACAACAGTCGGCAGCCCAGCCGCCCCGGCCACCGCCAACGCCCGCCGCACCCCGCCCAGCGGAGTGCATTTCAGCACCGCCACATCAGCAGCCCCCGCCACCGCTACCCGCATCGGATCCTCGGCCCGCCGAATCGATTCGTCGGCAGCGATCGGCACCGAAACCCGCCGCCGAACCTCGGCCAATTCCTCGATCGTCGAACACGGCTGCTCGACATATTCCAAACCCCCAGCAGCCCTGTTCAGCTCGCCGATATTGCGAACAGCGGTCTCCACATCCCACACCGCGTTCGCGTCGACCCGAACGGCCCCCGATTCCCCGATCGCCGCCCGCACCGCCGCCACCCGCGCCAGATCCTCGGCCAACGAGTCCGGGTGATCGGCCACCTTCACTTTCGCGGTCGCACATCCGGATTCCCGAACAATCCGCCCGGCCCGCCCGGCATCCACCGCGGGCACAGTGCAATTCACCGGAATCCGATCACGCACCGGCACCGGCCACCCCACCGTCACCTGCTCAACAGCGGTAGCCAACCACCCAGCCGCCTCCCGATCCCCATATTCCGGAAACGCGCAGAACTCCCCCCAACCCAACTCCCCCCGAATCAACATCCCCTCCCGCACAGTGATCCCCCGAAACCGCGTCCGCAACGGAATCGCATAAACAAACAGGTCGGCGTTCACCCGACCGATCGTAGAGGTCTCGCCGGACGGCGGCGCTCGCGTGAGCGCCGCCGTTTCGGTTCACAATCGTTCGATGATGGTGGCGTTGGCGAGACCGCCTGCTTCGCACATGGTTTGCAGCCCGTAGCGTGCCCCACGTTGGCGCATCGCGTGCACCAGCGTGGTCATCAACCGCGCCCCGGACGCGCCGAGCGGGTGTCCGAGTGCGATTGCTCCACCGTTGACGTTGACCCGGTTCATATCAACACCGGTCTCCTTCGCCCAGGCCAGCACAACCGGTGAGAATGCCTCGTTGATCTCGAACAGGTCGATATCGGAGATCTCGAGACCCGCCCGTCGCAGTACCTTTTCGGTGGCCGGGATGACCGCGGTGAGCATCAGCAACGGGTCGTCGCCCGCGACGGAGAAGCTGTGCAGCCGGGCCAGCGGACGCAGGCCGAGCTGCTCGGCGCGTTCGCCGGACATGATCAGCACCGCGGAGCTGCCGTCGCTGACCTGACTGGCCGAGGCGGCGGTGATCTCCCAGCCGATCTGCGGGAAGCGCGCAGCCATCGCGGGGTCGTAATACGCGGGCTTCAGTTTCGCGAGCGTGTCGATGGTGCTGCCGACCCTGATTCCCTCATCGGTGTCGAGCCCGTTGATCGGCGCGAGTTCGTCGGCGAAGAGTCCGTCCTTGGTTGCCCGAGCGGCCTTTTCGTGACTGCCGAGCGCGAATTCGTCGAGCTGGGTCCGCGTCAGACCCCATTTCGCGGCAATGAGCTCGGCGCTGATCCCCTGCGGGACGAGGTCATCGGGATACCGCTCCGCGAACGCGATACCCGACAGATCGGTGGCACCGACCAGGTTGGCGCCCATGGGAACTCGCCCCATCGATTCCACGCCCGCGGCGACCACGATGTCGTAGGCCCCCGCGATAACCCCTTGTGCCGCGAAGTGAATCGCCTGCTGACTGCTACCGCACTGCCGATCCACCGTGGTGGCGGGCACGGATTCCGGATACCCGGCGGCCAGCGCGGCCCGCCGGGTCATATTCGCCCCTTGCTCCCCGACCTGGGTGACGATGCCGCCGATCACATCGTCGATCAGCACGGGATCGATCCCGCTGCGCTCGACGACCGCCCGCAGGCTGTGCGCCAGTAGATCAACAGGATGAACATCGTGAAGTGCGCCGTTCGGCTTGCCCCGCCCGATCGGGGTGCGTACCGCTTCGACGATGACCGCGTCTCGCATGGAAGTCCTCTTTCGCCAATGCTGGCTCTATCTGACAATAGCCAGCGTAGATCCTAACTATCATCGACTCAAGTCAGATTGGCTATGATGTCTCTCATGGCAGCCGTGATGGAAGGACCTCTGGCCGATCTCAGCAGATGGGACACGGCGGGCTGCTCCATCGCCCGAGCGATGGATCTCATCGGCACCCGCTCGGCGATGCTCATCCTGCGCGAGGCCTACTACGGCACCCGCCGCTTCGACGGCTTCGCCAGCCGAGTAGGCATCACCGACGCCGCCGCAGCGGCCCAGCTCCGCAAACTCACCACCGCGGGCCTCCTGGAAAAACGCCCCTACCAGGAAGAAGGCAAACGCACCCGCCACGAATACGCCCTCACCCAAATGGGCCGAGACCTACTCCCCGCGGTCGTGGCCCTCTGGCAATGGGGCGACGCGTACCTCCAACCGGGCCCCCCACCCCTGCTCCGGGTGGACGCCGAGACCGGTGCCCCGGTCCGCGCCGATCTGCGCACCCCCGACGGCACCGAAATCCCCCTCGAACGACTGGCCGTCCGAGTCAACGAGGACTACCTCCGCGAACGCCGAAAGAACAAGAACAGCTGATCACTGGCTTACCTGGTGATCAGCTGCTCAGCACGTCAACTCAGCGCAGGCGTCGGCCGTCGACGCTGAAGAAGTACACGTGTTCGGGGTCGGCGGTCAGGCAGAGGCGTTCGCCCTTGGAGGGTGGGTTGCGCCAATCCACGCGCGCCACGATCGTTTCGCCGGTCTGGCCGCTGACGCCCGCGGACAGGGCGCGGCCGTAGACGTAGGCGTCGGAGCCCAGTTCCTCCACCACGTCGACCTCCATCTCGAGGCCGCCGTCGCCCACCTCGAGATGTTCGGGGCGGATGCCGAGCACCACCGAGCCCTCACCCGCGTCGGCCACCGCACGCGGCACCCGCACCGGGTATCCACCGATGGTGACGGTTCCGTCGTGAACGGGCAGCGTGAACAGGTTCATCGCGGGCGAACCCATGAATCCGGCGACGAACATGTTCGCCGGATCGCGGTACAGGTCGCGCGGCGACGCGCACTGCTGGAGCAGGCCGTCCTTGAGGACCGCGACCCGGTCGCCCATGGTCATCGCCTCGACCTGGTCGTGGGTGACGTAGACCGTGGTGGTTCCGAGCCTGCGCTGCAACTGCGCGATCTGGGTGCGGGTCTGCACGCGCAGCTTGGCGTCGAGGTTCGACAGCGGCTCGTCCATCAGGAACACCCGCGGCTGCCGCACGATCGCGCGCCCCATCGCCACCCGCTGACGCTGCCCGCCCGAGAGCGCCTTCGGCTTGCGATCCAGGTACTGCTCGAGGTCGAGGAGCTTGGCCGCCTCCAGCACCCGCTCGTCGCGCTCGGCCTTGGACACCTTGGCCAGTTTCAGCGCGAAACCCATGTTCTCCGCGACCGACATGTGCGGGTAGAGCGCGTAGTTCTGGAACACCATCGCGATATCGCGATCCTTGGGCTCGGCGTTGGTCACGTCCTTGTCGCCGATCCGGATGCACCCGCCGTTGACCTCCTCGAGGCCGGCCAGCATGCGCAGCGAGGTCGATTTGCCACACCCGGAGGGGCCGACGAGTACCAGGAATTCGCCGTCGGCGATCTCCAGGTCGAGCGCGTCGACCGCGGGTTTGGTGGCACCGGCATAGAGCCGGGTAGCGCGGTCGAAAGTCACGGTAGCCATGCGTAGATCAACATCCCATCCCGGCAGGAACGTGCCGGACGATCCGAGTAGTGGGTCGCTGGGGATCGTAGCGGCCGATAACGGCGCCGGGTAGCCTCGGTCGCGAAGGCCAGCCCGAGCCATCGAGGAGCCAGCGATATGAGTCGTCCGGTCCGTATCGGAGTCCAGCTTCAGCCGCAGCACGCGCCCGATTACGGCCTCATCCGCGACGCGGTGTTGCGGGCCGAGGACGCCGGGGTCGACATCGTCTTCAACTGGGATCACTTCTTCCCGCTCACCGGCGACCCGGCGGGCGCGCATTTCGAATGCTGGACGATGCTCGGCGCGTGGGCCGAGCAGACGGAGCGCGTCGAGCTCGGCGCACTGGTCACCGGTGGTGGCTACCGCAATCCCGACCTGCTCGCCGATATGGCGCGCACGGTCGACAACATCAGCGGCGGCAGGCTGATCCTCAGCATCGGCGCCGGCTGGTTCGAGCGTGACTACGACGAATACGGCTACGAGTTCGGCACACCGGGCAGCAGGCTGAACCTGTTGAAGGACAGCATGTCTCGCATCACGGCCCGGCTCGCGAAGCTGAATCCGGCACCGGTCAGGGAGATTCCGATCCTCATCGGCGGCGGTGGTGAGCGCAAAACGCTGCGGCTGGTCGCCGAGTACGCCGACATCTGGCATTCCTTCTCCGACGCGGCGACCCTGGTGCAGAAGAACAAGGTGCTGGCCGAGCATGCGGCCGAAGTCGGCACCGATGAGTCCAGAATCGAACGCTCGGTGCCGTGGCGCGGGCGCGACGGCGCGAAGGCGCTGCACGACGCCGGTGCCACCCTGTTCACCGTCGGCGTCTCCGGTCCCGACTACGACCTCACCCAGGTGCACCGCGCCATCGAATGGCGAGATGACGTGAACCCCGCGCTGCTCGAGGGCCTCGCATAAGCCCTGACCACCCCGTGGCGCCGCGATGCGCAACCTTCGATGTGCAAGGTTGCGACTAGGGTCTATCGGCATGGCAGGTGTACGAACTCGGGCGCGGATCGCTGCCCTCTTGCTCCTCGTCGGTGTCGCGGCGACCGGTTGCGGTGGCTCCGACAGCAGCTCGGCGCGCGATCTCTGTTCCCCACCCGGGCCATCGGCTGCCGCCGCCGCGCCGACCAATCTGGCCGCGGGCGAGACGGCCGGCGCCGACCGCTACACCACCGCGACAACGGCACCGGTCGACTCGATCGACACCGCGAAACTCGGTCTGCTCAACCCGGGCACCCTGAGTGTCGGCACCCTGTCCGACGCGCCGCCGAGCATCTGCGTCAACGGCCAGGGCGCCTTCACCGGCTTCGACAACGAACTCCTCACCGCGATCGGTGCGAAACTCGGTCTGCGCGTGGAGTTCTCCGGCACCGAGTTCGCCGGGCTGCTCGCCCAGGTGTCGGGCAAGCGCTTCGATGTCGGCTCGTCCAACATCACCACCACCGACGCCCGCCGCGAACTCGTCGGCTTCACCAACGGCTACGACTTCGGCTACTTCTCCCTGGTCGTCCCGCAGGGCAGCGCGGTGAAGGGCTTCGGCGACCTGAACCAGAGCTCGCGCATCGCGGTGGTGCAGGGCACCGTGCAGGACGAATTCGTGGTGAACCAGCTGAAGCTGGATCCGGTGAAGTTCCCCGACTACAACACCGCCTACGCGAATCTGAAGTCCGGCCAGGTCGACGCCTGGGTCGCACCGTCGGCGCAGGCCGAGGGCGCGATCAAGCCCGGTGACGGAATCGTGGTCTCGCAGAACACCTTCAGCCTCGACAACTTCGTCGGCTACGCGGTGGCGAAGAACAACCAGCCACTGATCGACGCGCTCAATTCCGGTTTGGACGCGGTGATCGCCGACGGCACCTATGCCCGCCTCTACGCCGACTGGGTGCCGCGCGAGCTCCCGCCGGGCTGGAAGCCCGGTTCGAAAGCCGCACCCACACCCCAACTCCCGGACTTCAAGGCGCTCGCGGCCGAGAATCAGCCTGCCGATACCGAACAGGTCGCGCAGAAGTCGACCCTGCAACAGCTGAAGGACACCTTCTTCGACTGGTCGTTGTACCGCAAGGCTTTTCCCGATCTGATCAAGACCGGCCTGCCGAATACCCTGATCCTGGCAGTGGTTTCGGGTGTCCTCGGCACCGTGATCGGCATGCTGCTCGCGGTGATGGGCATTTCCCGCACCCGCTGGTTGCGCTGGCCCGCCCGCGTCTACACCGACATCTTCCGCGGCCTGCCCGCCGTGGTGATCATCCTGCTCATCGGCCTCGGCATCGGTCCGGTGGTCCGCAATATCACCGGCGGGAACCCGTACTGGCTCGGCGCGGTGGCGCTTGCCCTGCTCTCGTCGGCCTATATCGGCGAGATCTTCCGCTCCGGTATCCAGTCGGTGGAGCCAGGTCAGCTCGAGGCCGCGCGTGCCATCGGTTTCGGATACCGCCAGTCGATGACGCTGGTGGTGATCCCGCAGGGCGTGCGCCGGGTGCTGCCCGCGCTGATGAACCAGTTCATCGCGCTGATCAAGGACTCGTCGCTGATCTATTTTCTCGGCCTGCTCGCCTCCCAGCGCGAGCTGTTCGCCGTCGGCCGCGACCTCAACGCCCAGACCGGCAACCTGTCCCCGCTGGTCGCCGCAGGCTTGATGTATCTGGTGCTCACCATCCCGCTCACCCACCTGGTCAACTACATCGACCAGCGCATGCGCACCGGTAAACCCACCCCCGCCGACCCGATCGAGCAGGCAGTCATCACAGAAGGGCGAGGCGCGTGAGTGCATCGTTGACCGGCACCGGGCTCGAGCTCACGCTCGGCAACAACCACATTCTGCGTGGTGTCGACATCCACGTCGAGGCAGGTCACGCCACCACCGTCATCGGCCCGTCGGGCTCGGGCAAATCGACCCTGCTGCGCGTGCTCAACCGCCTGCACGAACCCGATTCCGGTGACGTGCTACTCGACGGCAAATCGGTACTGAAAGACAACCCCGACAAGCTGCGCCAGCGCATCGGCATGGTCTTCCAGCAGTTCAACCTGTTCCCCCACAAGACCGTCGCCGACAACATCGTGCTGGGCCCACGCAAACTGCGCGGCCTGTCCGCTGAGGAAGCCCGCGCGCTGGCGATCGAACAGCTCGAGATCGTCGGCCTGGTCGACAAGGCCGACGCCAGGCCCGCTTCGCTGTCGGGCGGCCAGCAGCAGCGCGTGGCCATCGCCCGCGCGCTGGCCATGAAACCGGAGTTGATGTTCTTCGACGAGGCCACCTCCGCGCTGGACCCGGAGCTGGTCAAGGGGGTACTCGCGCTGATGGCCGACCTCGCCTCTGGCGGCATGTCGATGATCGTGGTGACCCACGAGATGGGCTTCGCCCGCGAGGTCTCCGACAGTGTCGTGTTCATGGATCAGGGCGTCGTCGTGGAGACCGGCACCCCCGACGCCCTGTTCGACGACGCCAAGACCCCACGCCTGCGCCGCTTCCTCGATCAGGTCCTCTGACCAGGTAAGGGGCCTCACAGCAACGCATGCGCAACTGCTAATGTCGGAAGTGCTTCAGCTCCATTCGATCAGTACCGGACCGAGTTCCGGGAAACCGGAAAGAGAGAGCCGATGACCACCACGCACGCCGAACATCCGCAGCACACCCATGTCCACGGCCCCACCTGCGGCCACGTCGCCGTTCCGCACGAGGATCACGTCGACTACGTCCACGACGGCCACCTGCACCGCGAACACGAGGGCCACTTCGACGAGTGCGAGACCTCCGCACACGTCGAGCACGCCGCCCACACTCACCAGCACGGTCCCGGCTGTGGGCACGTCGCCGTTCCGCACGGCGACCACGTCGACTACATCCACGACGGTCACCGCCACGCCGCGCACGCGGGCCACTACGACGATCACTGACCACTGGGCCCGGCCCCGCCTCGGGCGGGGCCGGCTGCCCGTATTACCACCGGCTCGACGATCGATCGGTTCCCCGGATACTGTCTGTGCCCTGCGGCCTGCGTCATGCCTGCCGACTCATGGATGGGGAATTTTCGGCCGATGGGCAAAACATTCAGGCGCACAATGGCTTTCGGTGTCGTCGGCAGCGTGCTGGCGGCGTGCGTCGCCACCTTCGGCGCGGGCAACGGCCTGGCCGAGGGCGGTGATCCGATCATCGAAGCCAAGAAGCTCCTCGCGACGCCGACCACCGCGAACGGCTCGAACATCATCTCGAGCAGGGTCGATGATCGAAATCTGACCATGCTGGTCTTCTCCGCCGCGATGAACAAGGCCATCACCGTGAAGGTGCAGCGCCCCGCGGACGCCTCCGTGCCGCGCCCGGCGCTCTACCTCCTCAACGGCGCCGGTGGCGGCGAGGACCGCGCGACCTGGTGGCAGAACACCGACGTCGGCGATTTCCTCGCGACCAAGGACGTCAATGTGGTTATGCCGATCGGCGGCGCCTGGGCGTACTACACCGACTGGCAGCACGACGACCCCGCGCTGGGCCGCAACAAATGGCGCACCTTCCTCCTCGACGAACTCCCACCCCTGGTCGACGCGGCCCTCGGCACCAACGGCGTCAACGCCATCGCCGCCAACTCGATGACCGCCACCGCGGTCCTGCAATTGGCGCAGGCCAGGCCGGGCTTCTACCAGTCCGTCGCCGGCTACAGCGGCTGCGCGCAGATCTCGGACCCGATCGGCAAGCAGTTCACCAAGCTGGTCGTGGAGACCTACGGTGGAGGCGATGTCCGCAATATGTACGGTGCCGACGACGACCCTGCCTGGGTGGCCAACGACCCCGTCGTCCACGCCGAGAAGCTTCGCGGCACAAGGCTGTTCGTCTCGGATGCCTCCGGTCTGCCCGGCCCGCACGACCGCATCGACGACCCGTACATGATGAATCCGACGCCGTTCGGCCTGGCCAATCAGCTCGTCGTCGGCGGCATCATCGAGGCCGCTGTCAACTGGTGCACCCGCAATCTCGAGACCCGGCTGGGCGAGTTGGGGATTCCCGCGACCTTCGATCGTCAATCGAGCGGCACGCACTCCTGGGGCTACTGGCGTGATGCCTTCTACCGGTCGTGGCCGGTTCTCGCAGCGGGATTGGGACTTCCCGAATAGCCGTGCGCTCAGCCGGTGACGGTGGCGAAGGCGGCCCACAACAGAGGTGAGTTCTCGGGCGCCGGTGCGTCGCGCCATGCGGCCAGCCGAGACCTTTGCCAGGTCAGCAGGGTGGGGATGGGTGTGGGTGAATCGTGGGCGGTGTCCACGGCGCAGATGGCCGATTGCAGTGGGTAGGTCGTAGTGGGGGTGAGGGTGTGGAAGGCGTGGTCGGTGGGGAGGGGCCAGCGGGTGGCCGTCACCAGTTCCGCACCTGCCGCCATGGCCGCGGTGGTGAGGCCGAGGGCCTCGGTGAAGCGCAGGTCGCCGCCGCTCTCGCAGGCGATGAGGGCGACGCGGCTCGGCATCGGCCAGAGGTCGCAGCCGGATATCGGGGACGGGTCGAGGGAGTGGGTGCCGAGGAGGAGGTCTTTCGCCGAGAGGGGCCGGTGGGTGCGGTTCGTCGCCGCGAAGCCCCGGGTGCCCGCGGTGCAGCTGAGGTGGAGTTCGGCGTGTTCGCTCTGGCCGGATTCCGGTGCGGGGGCGGTGACATGGCCGACGTAGACGAGTCGGCTCGCACCCGCCCGAAGAACTTCGGACAGCCAGTCGCGGTCGGTGTCGGCGCGGCGGAACAGCTCCACGGGATCGTCGGCACGGGGGACTACGCGATCGCCGTAGCGGCCGAAGTGCTCGGCCACCAGGGATTGCGCACTCGGTCGGCCGAGCACCGAGCCGAGCTCTGAGTCGGCGCGGAATCCGGGCACCCGAGGATCGAGCACCGCGACCACCGGCAGAGCGTGAGTGTCCTTCCAGCGGCGCACGATTCGCTGCGGTGCGTGAACCACCGACACCGGCGCGAGCAGGCTCACATCGGCGATATCGAGCAGCCGGATCGCGGGATCGGGGGCGATGATCTCCCACGGCACCTGCGCCAGCCGAGGCGAAGGCTGAATCCGCAGATGCGGCCGAACCCCGCGCTGTGAGAGTTCATAGAGCTGCACAGCCAGTCCATACGGCAACAGGGTGCGTGATAATGCCTGCGCCAGAGCGCTTTCCGCGGCTGGGTCGACCAGCGCGCCCTCGGTCATCACGCGCCGCAGATCCTCGGACCGGGTGGGATCGGGCACGGCCTCGGCCAGCATCCGCAACGTCTCACGCACCTGATCGCGGGGCAGTGTCGCGACACCGCGTCCGAGCGCCTCGTCGACCCATCGCCACGACACGTAGACATCGCCCGCATCGGCCATTCTGATGAGCGCGGTCGGTGTGTTCGGGGAAGGCGGTTGGGCGATCACAGCGCGAGTACCCGTCGGTCGCGGACCGAGCGCCCGTAGCGTTGTTCGGCGTAGGTGATGAAGTCCGCCAGCACTATTCGATCACCGTCGGTGAGTCGAGGTGGGAGTGCGACGGGGATTCCCGCCGCTGCCGCCACGTCGGCGAGTGCGGCGCCGAGTTGTAGTGCGGGCGTGCTTATCTGCTCGGCGGGCATCGGATCGAGTAACTCGAAATCGAGGGTGGGTGTGCCGGAGTCGGTGTAGGCGGTCAGATCGAGAGTTGTTCCCGCGCATTGGGTATCGATCAGGTCGCTGACCAGCTGACCGTTGCCGGAAAGGGCGGCGCAGTGGAAAGCCAGGCGCATGGCCGGTTCGGCGACGGTGCGGTGCCAGTGTTCACGCTGGTTGCCGTTGGGGAGGGTGTGGCGAACGGCGTCGATGGCCAGGGCGGCCGGGACCGATAGCGAGACCGCGCGGGCCAGTAGTTCCGAATCCGGTTGTGCCGCCTGCTCGATCGAGGCGTAGAGGAGTTCGGCGTGCCAGTAGTCGAGTTGGGCGCAGTGCATCCCGAGCCCGTGGCCGGCGTAGACCGCGAACGACGCGTCGAGTAGCTCTTCGGCGACCGCGAGATCACCCTCGGCACAGGCGAGGGTGGCCATGCGCAGGCGAACATCCGCCGCGTCCACCACCGCGCCGGTGGAGTCGAACCGTTCGAGCGCCCGCTCGTAATGCCCACGCGCCGTACCGAAGTCATCCCGGCGTTCGGCGAGAAAGCCCATCGTCTTGGCCCCGATGCCGGACCAATGCCCCAATTCGCCTGCCTCGAAGAACTCCTGACTGGCCCGCAACGGCTCCTCGGCGTCGTCGAAATGGCCCGCCCGCACCAGCATGGTGGCCAGATTCTGCCGCGACTCGGCGACGGAGGCCTCCTCGCCCGCCGCGAGGAAAGCAGCCACCCCCTGCTGGGCGAAGTCGATGGCCAGCTCCCACCGTCCGGTTTCGAAGGAGCTGGCTGCCAGATTCATCAACGGGTGACCGGCCAGTTCCGGTGCGAAACGCTCTGTCACACCGAGAGATTCGGTGGCCAAAGCGCCGGCGCGCGCCCACTGCTGCCGGTGCAACGCCACCGCTGTCAGCGACAGCAGGCACGCCACCCGCAACAGCCCCTGATCGGTGCTGTCGGTAAGCAGCGCGTGCGCCTCCTCGAGTACATCCTGCGCGGCATCGAACTCGCCCAGATGCTGGAAAGCCTGCGACAAGTTCACCAAAGCCGCAGGACGCTGATGCGCTGCGTCCTCGGGCATTTCAGCGAGTGCCGTCCGGAACAGCACCACCGACCGTCGGTGATCGCCGAGCTCATCGGCCATACTCGCGGCATTGATCAGCGCCGCGCTCCGCAACCGCGGCGCCGCACCGTCGGCCGCCTGCTCGAACATCTCCAGCGCCGCGACCACATCGCCACGCTGATACGCCGCATACCCCGCGGTGAGCTGCGCATCGTCGCCCTCCGAGGTTCTTCCGGTGGCTGCCATCTATCTGCTCCTGCTCGCGGTCATCAGAAGTCCTCGTCCGTTTCGGCTGCGTCGGTTTCGGCGCTCAGGCGTGGTTCGCCGGTGGGTTCGGTGAGGCGACGGCGGGCGAACCGGCGGATTCGATCGCGAACCGCCGACTCGTCCACCGGATCGGCCGGACCGACTCCGGGAACGAAAACGGTTATCTCAGGCGATATCTCCGATTGTCCGGGGATTCGCACCGCTCCCGTCCAGGCGTCTCCGCTCAGGTGCAAGGGCGTCGTGAACTCCGTGCCTGCCGACCTCACCCGCGCATACGGCCGAAGATGGTCGGCGACCACGCGCGGACAGTCCGGTGCGGCAACCACACTGACCCGCACCGTCGATACCCCGGCCGCCCGCGCCACCTGCCACGACACGGCCTGCTCGCCCGCGTCGAGAATGCCGGGCGGGCAACGCCGCCAGTCCCAGCCACCACTACCCCGCGCGACGATCAGCCCGTCGGAGGAATCCGCGCCACCGGCCGCCAACGCGTAATCCTCAGCGCGACCACGCGATCGACCGATCGACTCGGCATCGCCTTCGGCGGTCTCCGCCACGTCGGCCACCGGCTCGCGGGATCGCTCGTCGACCATCATCTCGCACTGCTCGGTGAGCACCTCGATTTCCTCGTGCAGCAGCCGGGGATCCAGCGCGGGAATCCCGTCGACGGTCGACGCGGGCCACCACCGACTCGCCCAGTGCGCATAGGCGAGTCGACGCAGGGCCGCCGCCGATTCCGGCCGAGCAGGCACGGCTGTCAGTGCTCGGGCGTGATTGTCCGCGACAGCCAGTGCGACCTCTTCGCCGTACACCGCCCACACCCAGTCTTGCGCCGCCTCGACATCATCGAGCACCGCGCCGGGTACCAGCTCATTGTCGAGCAGGTTCCAGCTCAGATGTCCCCCAGCAACTTCGAGCACCAGCGCATCGAGCCCCGGCACGGCATCGGTGACCAGTGGTGCCCCGTCAGGCGCGATGACGAGCAGGCCGGGCTCCGCATGGCGAAGATGGACGACAGTCATCAGCTGGCCCTCGCTTCCATAACGCTCGCGGCGTCGGCGGTCAGCGCCTGTTTGACCCGGGTGCGGTGGTCCAGAATCACCGACCGGGCGACACCGTCGAGCAGATCCCACAGCTCACCGGGATCGAACACCGGCAGCTCACGCACGTCCCGACCGTGCAACCGCACCCACAACCTGCGCGAATACGGCCGCCACGGTGTACGTAACTCGGCGGCCACCGCCGCGAGCGGCCCCGACCGGCCGTCGACCACATGGACCGCGTACCGACGCGCTTGTAACACATACCCTTCCCGTCGCCAGCGACTGTTGACCACCTCGTGCGCGCGCGATGACGGCCCCCGGCCTGCCTCACGGGATTCTTCGACAGCCGTGTCGATCGGTGCCAGACCGAGCGCCAGTTCGGACCCCGCCGCCGCGGCGATCCGCAGCGATTCATCGAGCAGACCCCACGGCGAACAACTGCGTGAGATCTCCCGGGTCACCAGCGCCGGAATCTCGGGCAGGTCGGTGCGATCGATGCTGCCCTGCAACACCGTGAAGACCCGTTCGTACACGGTCCGGTCGAAGGGCAGACCGAGACTCGCGGTCGACGCGGACGCGCCCAGCTCGGGTCGTTGTGGGCTGGAAAACGTGGTGAGCCCCAGGTCGTCGGCGCCGGCATCGGGATGTTCGAGCCACAAGGCGATCCCGCGGTGGGTGCCCGCGCGGTTGTCGAGGAGGTCGTCGAACAAGGGACCGGCGTCGGCGGGATCACCCGAATGGGCGAGCGTGCAGGCTTCGAGCAGCTCGGTCAGTTCGGCTGCCAGGTCACGGGCTCCGTAGGGGGCGAGCGGGCGTCGCGCCCAGGCGATACCGAGCAGTTCTGCCAGCTCGGCGGCTCGATGTGGTTCGGTGACATGGCGTTTCAGCGCTGCGGTGGTGCGCCCGCCGGTGCTGTCGTGGACTTCCCGCAGCATCGCCGCGGCCCTCGCGTGCCCGCTTTCCCCCGCGGGCGCACCGGCCACGGTCGCCAGCTCGAAACAGCGCTGGAAGTAGAGATCCTGTGCGTTGCCCTCGGTGATCCGCAGCCGGCGCCGCACCTGCTTCAGGACGCCGAACCACGCCGCACATGCCCGCAGCGCATCGGACTGCGCGTGCACCAACGCCGTGAGCAGCGCGATCGCATCCTCGTCGAGCACGCTCGAAGCCAGCACCGGGTGCTGCATCGGCCGGAGCACCAGCGGATCCAGAATCAACTTCACGGTCCGCCGCAACGGCCCACCATCGGCCCCACTCAACGCGTCGACACCGTCGAGTCCCCGCCACACCTCATCGAGCACCATGGCGCGCGGTCTCCGCATCCGACCAGGTTATAGGTATTTTCCGCGGCCGGTGCGGCGGTTGTGCAGCGCGAAAGTTGGGATCGGTAGGCGGCGCGGGATTTCTACCTTTCTCTCAACGGGTTACCAACCCGCCGACACCGAGAGAAACGGAACCACCATGAACACCAAGCTGATCGCCGCCCTCGCCGCTTCCGCCGCCGCCACCGCGCTGTTCGTCACCGGATGCAGCGACGACGCGGGCACCGCCTCCCCGAGCACCCCCGGATCGGCAGCGCCTGCCCCGGCCGCCGGTAAGTCCACCGCCAGCGTCGGCGGCAAGGAATTCACCGCGAAGTTCGACACCACCTGCGCCAAGCAGGGCGGCACCCTCGCCCTCGCGCTCACCGACACGGCCAACGCCACCTACGGCAGCCTCTCGGTCAGCGCGTCGGTCGAAGGCGAGAAGGTCCAGGCCGTCGCCATCGGCGGTAGCCAGGGCGGCGCCAACGGCCTGCCCTACGCCGTCGGCTACGGCAACGGCCAGCCCGGCGGCGCCGCGACCCTGGCCAAGGACGGCAACACCTACCGCATCACCGGCGAGGGCATCAGCGCCGACATGACCAACCCGCTGGCGGGTCCGTCCACGACCAAGTTCGACATCACCTTCGCCTGCTCCACCATCGTCGGCGCCTGACCTCATCTGCGACCCGGGCACACACCGCAGTTCTCGGCGCGCCTCCGCCTCTGGACTGACCGGAGGGTGCGACGAAGGAGTGCCCGGAGGGAGGGAAGAGGCGGAGTCAAGCGCCGAGAACCGCGGCACCAGCCGCAATTAGACAAGGAGAATCATGAAATCCAAGCTGCGTGCGGCCGCGGTCGCCTTCGGAATCCTCGCCATCGGCTACTACCTCTACTACGGAATCACCTACACCCCTGACGAATACACCGGCGCGATGCTCGGCTGGGTCGGTCCCCAGATGGCCCTGCCGATCATCGCGTTCACCATCGTCCCCATCGTCTTCGCCTTCACCGGCGACGGCATCCTCGAAGCCTTCACCGGCCGCAACAGCAGCGAGTTCCGCGACGCCGCGGTCGGTATCGGCACCATTACCTCGTTCCGCCAGACCGGTGTCTCGGTGAACGACCAGCCCCAGGTCAAGATCGCCTTCCGGGTCGAAGGCGCCGACGGGAAGGTCTTCGATTCGCACGCCAAGATGATCGTTCCGCTCACCGAACTGGCCCTGCTGCAGCCGGGCGTCGTCCTGCCGGTCCGGTATCTGCCGGGCCGCACCGACAAGGTCGAGGTCGACCGCTCCGGCGACAACGGCGCCGCCCAGCGGGCGATGAACGAATCGCTCATCCGCAAGGGCATCACCACCCGTGGCAAGCTCGACATCGCCGAACGCGGGCTGGCCGCCCAGGCGGTGGTCCGCAGCCTCGATGTCCCCGGTCGCATCCGCGGCGGCTACACCGAGATCGCGCTCGGCCTGGTGGTAACCCGCCCCGACGGCACAACTTTCGAGACCCGCGCCGAGAAGTACCTGTCCCCGTCGGCGGTCGGGGCGGTCCAGGTGGGCCGGATAGTGCAGGTGCACTACCTGCCCGGCAACGAGCAGGAGGTGGTGATCTCCCTTCCGGTCAACGCCTGATGACAACCGCATACTCACTCGGCGCGTGCTATCGCTGATCCATCCGTGATCGGTCACAGCGCGCGCCGAGTTTTGGTCGTCCGTTCATCTATGCGTTCCCGATGGCTCGCTTGGGCTGCTTACGGTGCCCGAAGTCCGTTCTACTCAGGAGTCACCGTGAGTCCGAAACCGCTCGCCCTGTTCGTCAAGCACGACGGTCAGTCGGCACGCGCCGCCCTGACCTGTGAATACAAGTGCGGCAACGCCTGCTTCCACGAGGTGCCCAACACCTCCGACGGTGCGTACTTCGGTGACATCGTCGCCGGGCTCAACCGCCGTGGCCTGATCAAGGGCGGCGCCGCCGTCGTGCTCGGAGTCGGCGCGGTGAGCGTGCTGGCCGCCTGTGGCGACGACAGCTCCGACACCGGCTCGAGCCCCACCGGCTCGCCCGGCACCGGCACCGGTTTCACCGCCGTCGCGCCGAACAAGGAAGACGCGCTGGTCATTCCGGAGGGCTACGAGCAGTCCGTACTCATCCGCTGGGGTGACGCGGTTATCGAAGGCGCACCGGCGTTCGACTTCGACAAGCAGACTCCCGCGGCCGCGGCCAAGCAGTTCGGGTACAACTGCGACTTCGCCGGACTGCTGCCGATCGAGGGCCAGGCAGACAAGTACCTGCTGGTCGTGAGCCACGAGTACAGCACCGAGCCGATGATGTTCCGCGGCTACAAGAAAGACGCGCCGACCCGTGAGCAGTTCGACATCGCGTTGGCCTCGCACGGCCTCAGCGTCGTCGAGGTGCACGGGCAGTCTGGCTCGGGCCAGCTGAAGCCCGCGTTCGGCAAGTACAACCGGCGTATCACCGCGACCACCGAGTTCGAGGTCAAGGGTCCGGCCGCGGGTAGTGCGCTGCTGAAGACCAAGGCCGACCCGACCGGCACGAAGGTGCTCGGTACCCTGAACAACTGCTCTGGCGGTGTAACCCCTTGGGGCACAGTGCTTTCGGGTGAAGAGAACTTCAACCAGTACTTCGGCAACGCCGCGAGCGTCACCGAACCCGCCGCCGCGGCGCGCCTGAAGCGCTACGGCATCGAGGGCGCGGCTTCCGAGCGCAAGTGGGAGAGCTTCGACCCGCGCTTCGATGTCGCGGCCGAACCCAACGAGGTCAACCGTTTCGGTTACGTCGTCGAGGTCAACCCGTGGGACGCGAGCTCGGCTCCGGTCAAGCACACCTCGCTCGGCCGGTTCAAGCATGAGGCCGCCACCATCCACGTGACCGGCGACGGCAGCGTCGTGGCCTACAGCGGTGACGACGAGCGTTTCGACTACATGTACAAGTTCGTCTCGACCAAGAAGGTGCAGCCGGGCGTCGGCGCGTCGAGTATGCGCCACAACATGACCATCCTCGACGAGGGCACCCTGTACGTCGCCAAGCTGACCGGCGATCACGCCGCCGAGATCGACGGCTCCGGCAAGGTTCCCAACGGCGGCTTCACCGGCAAGGGCCAGTGGATTCCGCTGCTGGAGACCGGTGCCGACGGCAAGGGCAAGTCCCTGGTCGAGGGTATGTCCGCCGAAGAGGTCGCGGTGTTCACCCGCCAGGCCGGTGACAAGGTCGGCGCCACCAAGATGGACCGTCCCGAGGACTTCGAGACCAACCCGAAGACCGGCAAGGTCTATGTCGCGCTGACCAACAACTCCAACCGCGGCGCCGACGGCAAGCCAGGTGTGGACGAGGCCAACCCGCGCAAGCTGAACAAGAACGGCCAGGTCCTCGAGCTCACCGACAACCACACCGGCACCGGCTTCACCTGGACGTTGCTGCTGGTCTGTGGTGACCCCACCACCGCCGACACCTACTTCAGCGGCTTCGACAAGTCCAAGGTCAGCCCCATCTCCTGCCCGGACAACCTGGCCTTCGATCCGTACGGCAACCTGTGGATCTCCACCGACGGCAACGCGCTCAAGTCCAACGACGGCCTGTTCTCGGTGGTCCTCGACGGCCCCAACCGCGGTGAGACCAAGCAGTTCCTCACCGTCCCCCGCGGTGGCGAGACCTGCGGCCCGATCGTCACCGAGAAGCAGGTCATCGTCTGCGTGCAGCACCCCGGTGAGTCCGACGACGCCTCCATCGAGAAGCCGCTGTCGAGCTGGCCCGACGGCGGCGCTTCCCAACCCCGCCCCTCGGTCGCGGTGGTCTGGAAGAAGAACGGCGGTCGGATCGGCGTCTAGCCGGCCACCGATCCGCTGACGAGACCGCTACTCGGCTGGGCGAGTAGCGGTCTTGTCGTTTCACGGTCGATCTCGGGGTGGCGGCGATCACCCGAACAGCGCTTGTCTCCTTTTGTGGCCAATCACAATCGGCCCTGCCTTTTGTAACGTGTGTCACTGGCGTGGGTAAGCTGCGGCAGGTTGCTGCCACACGTGCAGCGGGTTAGTGGGGCTTTGAAATGCGCGCATGGGTCAACAGTGTTGTTGTGGCGCTCGGTACGGTTCTCGCGCTGGCGGCAGGGCCTGCCGCCGCGCAACCGCAGGAACCTGTCACAGGGCCGCTGCCGGTGCCGTTCGATCTGGGGGCGGGCATCCTGCCCGCGGGCCTGTTTCCCGCTCAGGCACCGCCGGGTGCCAACGACTGGAACTGTCGACCCAGCGCCGAGCACCCGAATCCGGTGGTGCTGGGGAACTCCACGTCGACTTCGCAGGCGATCGCGTTTCAGGCCGGGGCGCCCTACCTGAAGAACAACGGCTACTGCGTCTTCACCTTCAATTACGGCAACATGGCCTGGCTGCCCGGCCAGGTCCCGTTGCAGGCTCTCGGTGACATCCGGAGTTCGGCGCGCGAGTTGGCCGTTATGGTCGACCGGGTGCTCGCCGCGACCGGCGCCGCGAAGGTGGACCTGGTCGGCCACTCCCAAGGTGGCGGAATCATGCCGCTGTACTACCTCAACGTGCTCGGCGGTGACGCCAAGGTCGACAAGATGGTCGGTATCTCGCCCAGCAATCACGGCACCACGTTGAGCACGATCGCGTTCCTGCGCAGTTTCATTCCGCCGGTGGGGTGGTGGATCTACGACGGCCTCGGCTCCGTCGCGCCCGCGCTGACCCAGCAGGCGATCGGCGACGGCTTGTCCACGGAGGTGTACGGGGCAGGCGATACGCGACCTGGCGTCACCTACACCACGATCGTCACTAAATACGACCAGATCGTGACCCCGTACGACCAGCAGTATCTTTCCGGTCCGAACGTCACCAATATCACTCTCCAGGATGGATGTCCGGCCGACATGTCGGAGCATCTGGCGACTATGTACAGCGAACGAGCGTGGCGCTTCGTGCTCAACGCGCTCTCGCCCAGCACGGCCACTCCGGTGCCTTGTATGGCAGTGAGCCCGTACTTCCCCAACGTTCGTTGACGGCTCAGCTACTGCTGAACAAGCCCGACATGTTGGCGAAGTCGGCGAGGTCGCCCTGGGCTCCGCTGTAGATGTTGACGTCGGTGGCGCCGCCGATGCCGGGGACGGCGCCGCGGTCGGTGGTTTGCCAGAAGGTCCAGGTGGGCCAGTTGCCGGGGACTTCTGGCTTGTCGTTGCCGCTGTAGTCGGCGATCCAGAGCGGGTATCCGGTGAAGATGCTGGTGTCGGCCATCGCTGTCTTCCAGAAGTTCGGATACGTGTAGATGATCGGCGTGCGGCCGGTGAGGAATTGCAGGGCGTCGAGGTAGCGCTGGGTCCAGTCGATGAGGTCGGCGGGGGCGAGGCCGCCGGAGGTTTCCAGGTCGAGCACCGGTGGGAGGTCGAGGGGGCCGTTCTGGCCGAGGACCGTCGCCGCGTACATCGCGGCCTGCGGTTCGGGCGGCAGTTCGGGGCGGGCGAAATGGTAGGTGCCGCGCGCCACCCCGGCGGTGCGCATCAGGATGCTGTCCTGCACGAAGAACGGATTGACGTAGTGCAGGCCCTCGGTGGCCTTCACCATCGCGAACTGATGTCCGGCCGCGCGCACCGCGTGCCAGTCGATCATCCGGCCGTCCACATGCTGCCAGGACGACACATCCGGCCCGCTGGGCTCCGCCTGCGCGGTAGCCGGTAGCGCGAAGACCAGGGCGACGAGCGCAATACAACCACGAACCGTCGAACTCCAGCGCTTGGTGTCCATGGTCGTCGACCGTAGTGGCTTGTTGCTGGAGTGACCAGTGGTGTTGGTGGGTGTCTGTGAATAGTTACGGAAAGCCTGTCGGTCCGTGCCCGTATCTTGGTGCGGACATCGGCTGACAGGGAGTGGTGGGCATGGCGCGCAAGCGTGAGGTGCGGTTCGAGCCTGCGGTGGCGAAGCCGGGGGCGCTGCGCCCGGCGGTCTCGCCCGGCGACGACCCGATCGACGAACTGACCGTGACCGACGTCGAATATCGCGAAGCGGATTTCGCCGAGAGGCACGTCTCCGGCGTGAGCGTCGAAGCCTGCCTGTTCGACAGCGTTCGATTTCCGAGCACCCTGCGCCACAGCACCATCGCCGAATCCACGCTGCGTGTCTGCGATCTGGCCAACGTGCAGGCCGACGACTCCTCGATGATCGAAACCCTGATCGAGCACGGTCGTCTCACCGGATTGTCGTGGACCGCGGGCGTTCTCCGCGACGTGCTGATCGACTCCACACGCGCCGACCTGTCCTCCTTCGCCCAATCGCGGATGCGCACAGTGGTTTTCCGTGACTGCGACCTACGTCAAGCCGACTTCCAGAGCACCGAGTTCCGCAATGTCCGCTTCGAACGCTGCAACCTCGTCGGCGCCCGCTTCACCGGCGCCCGCATCCAGCAGAACCTCCGCTTCGAAGACTGCGACCTCACCGGCATCTACGGCATCACCGCGCTGCGCGGCGCCACCATCAACGGCGGCGACCCGGAAGGACTGGCATCGACTCTCGCGCGCGAACTCGGCATCACCGTCGAATGGCAGGCCGCCATCGGCGAGGACTAGCCGAGCCAATCGAGAACCGAAGCGGCGGTCCAGGATTGCTGCATGCTGCCGAGTGGAGCGCCGGTGAACGGCTCGTAGTACTCGGCGAAGCTGCCGTCGCTGGCCTGGCGCAAACCTTCGGCGCGGAGCATGTAGGAGCGCTCGGCCCAGCCTCGGTGGGCGAAGGCCCAGGAGAACAGCCAGCTCATGACCGGCCAGACGGGGCCGCGCCAATATTCGCGGGGGCGGAAGTCTCCGGAAACGGGGGAGGTCGATGGGGGCAGGGCGTAGCGGAGGTCGGGGTGCCCGCAGAAGCGAGGGCCCTCGAAGGTGTTGAGGAGGGCCCGCTCGGCGTGGCGGGACAGGCCACCCGAGATCAGCGGCGCGAACATGGCCAGGGTCTCGGTGCTGATCCAGCGTTGCAGGCGGACGTCGTAATCCCTTGCCGCGCCGGTCCGTTCGTCTGTGGTGGCGACCACGCCCGCGCGGAAACGTTCGGCCCAGCCGTGTAGTTCGCGGACGTCGGCGTGCGGTTGCTTGTATTCCTCGCCGATGTCGGCCAGCACCTCACAGGCCAGCGCGAAGATCGCCGAGACGAACACGTCCTCCACGGCGAAACTCATCACCGAGGTGAGCTGGAAATCGTCGTAGTTCGCGCGCCGCATCTGCTCGACCAGCCACAGGTAGCGGTCGTATTCGCGGTCACTCGGACGCTGGGTCGGGTCGGAGACGATCGAGGTGTCCGCGCGACGATACGGCGGAAGATCCTTCCCCGGAACAACATTGGCGTAGGCGCGGTCCCAGCGCGGCGAGTTGTCCATCCCGGATTCCCAGCCGTGGTACAGCGTCACCCGCCCGGTTTCCTTGGGGTCGCGGGCATGCGCGAGCCAGCGGTGCCAGCGCACCAGATCGGGCCAGCGCCGGTTCAGGAATTCCTCGGCGACGGCGCGGGTGGAGCGGCCGTGCCTGCGGGAATGGTCGAGGATGCGCTGCACGGCGATGGCGTGCACCGGCGGCTGGGTGATGCCGGACGTGTCGGGGCCGTCGGGTGCGTTCGCGGCCAGCTTGCGGCACTCCCAGCGCGCGGGCCCGGGGAAATACCCGTCGACACCGTTGGCGAAGACGATGTGCGGGATCATCCCGTTCTTCCACTGCGCCGACAGCAGCGTGTCGAGCTCGACCACGGCCCGCTCCACGCTCAACGGCGCCAGCCCGACCGCGACGAACGCCGCGTCCCAGCTCCACATGTGCGGGTAGAGGCGGGGCGCGGCGCTGGTCATCGTGCCCAGGTCGTTGCCGCGCAGGAGGTAGGCGGCGCGGGCCGCGAGCTGCGTCGAGGTGAAACCTGGGTCGGTCATCTATCTATTCTGCGGCTGGGCAGACCCGCTGGCATCTCGGCGGCACTGTGACGATCAGTACCCGGCTTGACGCGGCGTGTTCTGGGCGGCCGACCCCACCGAGCTGAGCATGGTGGTGATGCACAGGCCGACCACCAGGTTGATCACCGCGGTCGCGATCTTGGCATCCAGGTCGGCGACCAGCGTGAACGGCAGAATCACCGCGACGGCGGTGAGGAGCAGACAGATCCAGGTGAAGAAGGTGAGCGGGCTCGGCATGGCCAGCAGCAACACCATCAGCAGAGCCGTCGCCAGCAGCGCGGCGCCCGCGGCGGCGATGGCGTAGGAGGTGGTGGAGACGGTGCCGTACGCGCCCGCGCCTTCCGGCGACAGGATCGCGATGCCGAGTACCCCGCGGATCAGCATGATCGCGACCACCACCAGCAACGCGGCGACAGCGGCCGTGCCGATACCGCCCGCCCACAGCTTGCCCACATTGACCTTGGGTTCCGGCTCGCCCTGGTGGGGATACTGCGGCTCACCCTGGCCGTGGGCGTACTGCGGCTGACCCGGGTGCTGGTGGTACTGCGGGTTGTCTGGTCCGTAGTTGTACCGGGGATCGGTCATAGTCCGACGGTACTAGTCGGTGCTGTCATCCGCTTGCGGAAACGGTCAGCCTGTCGAGATCTCCGTGCCCGCTAGCGTGGGACCCATGACGGTGACCAGTACTCCCGCCCCGACCGCTCTCATCACCGGCGCGAGCCGCGGACTCGGCGCCGCGATCGCCCGCGAGCTCGCGCCCACCCATGACCTGCTGCTGGGCGCCCGCTCCGCCGATGCGCTGAAGCCGATTCTCACCGAGCTGCCCGACGCGACCGGCTGGCCCGTGCCGCTCACCGACTACCCCGCCGTGGCGGCGGCCGCCGAGCGGATCTCGCGGCTCGATGTCCTCGTTCACAACGCGGGCATCGCCGATCTCGGTACCGTCGCCGAGTCCTCGGTCGAGCAGTGGCGCGAAACTCTCGAGGTCAATCTGATCGCCGTCGCCGAGCTGACGCGGGTGTTGCTGCCCGCGTTGCGCGCCGCGAACGGGCATGTGGTGCTGATCAATTCGGGTGCGGGTCTGCGCGCGCATCCTGGTTGGGGTTCCTACGCGGCGAGCAAATTCGGGCTGCGCGCTTTCGCTGACGCGCTGCGTCAAGAGGAGCCATCGCTGCGGGTGACCTCGCTGTTCCCCGGCCGCATCGACACCGATATGCAGCGCGCGATCGTTGCCGACGAGGGTCGTGAGTACCGGCCGGAGGAATTCCTCACCGCCGAGACGGTGGCCGGTGCCGTGCGAACCGCCCTCGACACACCGCGTGACGGGCATCCGACCGAGATCGTGCTGCGTCCCCGCTGAAAGAGACCATACGATTCGGTATGGTCGCCGGTAACCGCGTCCATGGGGCCGACGCTGGAATTCGCACAGAGGTATCCGCTGGTTCAGGTGCTCGATGGATTCGGTGGGTACCGTCCCGCTGATTTGATCGTGCCCTGGCTCGCGGCGAGGTGCACCCGGTTTCGAGTAGGGGTTGGTAAGTGGACAGACGTCGAATGCTGGCGATGTTGGCCGCGGGTACCGCCGTGGCGCTGACCGGCTGCGCGACCGCCGAAGGCGAGACCGTCGAGGCCGGGTCCGCCGGTGAGATCCCCACGCCGCCAACCGTTCCGGCCCCCGCACAGCCCCTGCTCCCGCCCCCGCCGGGCGGCCCGAAGTCGATCATTCCCCCGAAACCCATCACCGCGCTCCCGGGTCAGGGTCTTTCCATGGCACTGACCGTCGATGACGGAGCCAGCCCCGAAGTCGTTGGCGCCTACGTGAAATGGGCCAGGGACACCGGCGCCCGCTTCACCTTCTTCGTCACCGGCTACTACGAATCCTGGACCATCCACCGCGACGCGATGCGCCCGCTGGTGGACTCGGGCCAGATTCAGCTCGGCAACCACACCTGGGATCACGCCGCCTTGACCAAGATCGGCACCACGGAGGTCGCCGACCAGCTCAGCCGCACGAAAACATTCCTGCGCAACAACTTCGGCGTCGACGGCACCCCGTTCTATCGCCCGCCGTTCGGCTATCACAACGCCACCGTCGACAAGGTGGCCGCCGACCTCGGCTACACCGTCCCCACCATGTGGTACGGCTCGCTCTCCGACTCAGGCCTCATCACCGAGGAATACCTGATCGAATGCGCCTACAAGTACTTCGCCGCCCAGTCGATCATCATCGGCCACGCCAATTTCCCCCCGGTCACCCATTGCTACGGCCAGCTCGTCGACATCATCAAGGAACGCAACCTGTCACTGGTGACGTTGAACGACGTTCTCCAGGTGCGAGCCTGAGTCGAACCGGCGCTCGCTCGGCAGTGTCCCCGGCGATGTGACCAGGGTCAGGGATCGTTCCGTTCGGCGGCGGAAGCGGCCATCGGCGCTGGCAGGAAGATTTTCAGTTTACTTAGAGCGAGTATCCTGCCAGCTGTGCCCCGCAGTGGATCGGCGCGGTCGGCGGATGATCGGCGGTGGCCCGACTTCATCGCGTTAGGCGTGTTGACCAGGGTTTTTCCACCCGATGTCGTCGACGCGGCGCTGATCGAGTGCGGTCGGGTCGAACGCCGCGATCGACTGCTGCCCGCGCGTTTTGTGGTCTACTACGTGCTCTCGCTGGCGCTGTTCGCTCCCTCCTCGTACGAGGAGGTGATGCGCAAGGTCACGGCGGGGCTCGAGTGGGCATTGGGATGGCCACACCAGAGGGTGGTTCCGACGAAGGCCGCGCTGTTCCAGGCGCGTAAGCGCTTGGGCCCGGAACCGCTGCGTGTGCTGTTCGACAAGGTGGCGGTGCCACTGGCCGATCCCCGGTTTCCCGGGGGTTTCTACCGATCCTGGCGGCTGATGAGCGTTGATGGATCGACATTGGAACTGCCGGGTAGCGAGGCGAATGTCGAGCAGTTCGGTCCGCCGTCCTCCAGTGTGGGCCCGTCGTTGCCCCGGATGCGGGTCCTCGGGTTGGTCGAGTGTGGTTCACGCGCGGTCATCGATGTCGCGTTCGGGACCTGCCGCGACGACGAGCAGGCCCTGACCGAATCCGTCGCGCGGTCACTGTGCCCAGGGATGCTGCTGCTCGCCGATCACGCGCACTTGCGCCACCATCTGTGGGACCTGTGCAGATCCTCCGGGGCGGACCTGCTGTGGCGGGTGGCGTCAGATGTCGCGCTTCCGGTCGAAAAACGTTATCCCGATGGGTCTTTCGTATCACATGTGTACCCGGGTACGCGCGGATATCACAATGATCGCGACGCGATCCTGGTGCGGGTCGTGGAGTATCCGTGTGCCCCGTCCGAAACCGCCCCGGTCGGCGGCGCGGAACGAACCGGTCGGCTGCTGACCACCATTATCGATCCCGCGGCCGCACCCGCGGACGAGCTGGTCGCAGTGCACACCCGGCAGCCAGACGTCGAGACGTTGTTCGGGGTGCTCGCGACCCGTCGGCGGGGGGCGGGCGCGGTGCTGCGGTCGAAGTCGCCGGATGGCGTGATCCAGGAGCTCTACAGCTATCTGTGCGTGCACTACGCGGTTCGCTGCATGATGCAGTGGAGCGGTGCCGCGGGCCCGGTCACCGGCCGCGTTAAGTAAACGACCCGGTCGACTCTCCCTGTTGCGCACGTCACGTGTGACGTGTCACAGTTCCTCCACTCAATCGTTACCGAAAGGTAACTGTGAACGTTGGAAACAGGAGTTTTGCATGGTCAATGTAGTTCGCACGCAGATCGCTGCGGTTTTTGCGACAGCCCTCACGGCCGGTCTTGCCCTCGTGGCCGCCGCGCCCGGCGCCCAGGCGACACCGAGTCTCAGTCCCTATGTCGCGATGGGTGACAGTTACAGCGCCGGATCGGGGATCCTCCCGCTTGACCCCAACGTCACTCCGGTGTGCGCGCGAACCACTCGCAACTACCCGAACCTCGTGGCGAAGTCGCTCGGTCTTGCCTCGTTCACCGACGTCACCTGCGGTGATGCCGACACCACGCACTTCTACAAAAAGCAGTACCCGAGTCTGACCCCACAGCTGGATGCGGTCAACGCCGATACCAAACTCGTCACGCTGACCATCGGCGGCAACAACAACAACACATTGATCAAGGTGATCGCCGCCTGCATGAGCGCCGGAACGGCGACGCTCGGTCAGGGCAACCCGTGCGAGGAGATCTACGGCGGCCGATTCGTCGACGACATCCAGAACAAGACATATCCCGACGTCAAGAAGACGCTCGCCGACATCCGTGCGAAGGCACCGTCGGCGAAGGTCGCCATCGTGGGTTATCCCCAGATCATGCCTGCCGACAACAGCAACTGCTTCTTGAAGATGCCCATGGCCAAGGGCGACGTCCCCTACATCAACAACATCCAGGCCACCCTCAACGGTGTGGTCAAGCGAGCCGCCGACGAGACTGGCGCCACCTTTGTCGACATGTCGAGCTCGGTCGGCCATGACGCGTGCAAGCCCATCGGTACCCGCTGGGTAGAGCCTGCCGTGTGGGGTGTGAACGTCGTGCCGATCCATCCGAACGCGACCGGTATGCAGAAGATGGCCGACCAGGTGCTGGCCGCGATCCGCTGACACCACGACAAGACCGGCCCCTGCGCGCGCGGGGGCCGGTCTTTCGTCGTTGCCAAGGGCAGCTGCCCTCGGCTCGAGCCGGAGGTCAGACGACGATGTTGACCATCTTGCCCGGCACCACGATGATCTTGCGGGGCGCTTGACCCTCGAGCAGGGCGATGACCTTCTCGTCGGCCAGGGCGGCGGCCTCGATCGACGCGGGGTCGGCGTCGGCGGGGACCTGGATTCGGCTGCGCACCTTGCCCTTCACCTGGATCGGGTACTCCACCGAATCCGCGACCAGTAGTGCGGGATCGGCAGTGGGGAAGGGGCCGTGGGCCAGGGAGGTGTTGTGGCCCAGGCGTTCCCAGAGTTCCTCAGCGATGTGGGGGGCCAGCGGAGCGAGCATCAGCACCAGGGGTTCCACCGCCGCGCGGGGTGCACCGGTGGGGTAGTTCTTGGTGAGGTGGTTGGTGAGCTCGATCAGTTTGGCGCCCGCTGTGTTGTCGCGCAGGGCGGCCAGGTCTCCGTCGACACCGGCGATGGTGTGGTGCACCAGGCGCAGGGTTTCATCCGACGGGGCGGCGTCGGTGGCCTTCACCGTGCCGGTCTCCTCGTCGACCACCAGACGCCACACGCGCTGCAGGAAGCGGTGCGCGCCGACGACATCCTTGGTCGCCCACGGGCGCGAGGTGTCCAGCGGACCCATCGACATCTCGTAGAAACGGAAGGTGTCGGCGCCGTACAGATCGCACATCTCGTCGGGCGAGATGGCGTTCTTCAGTGACTTGCCGATCTTGCCGTACTCCTGGAAGACCTCGATCTCGACACCATCGGCACCGGTCCAAAAGAACTTCGCGTCACGCTCGACGATCTCGGCGGCGGGCACGTACGCGCCACGAGAGTCCGTGTACGCGTAAGCCTGCACCATGCCCTGGTTGTACAGGCGGCGGTAGGGCTCGCTGCCGGACACATCGCCCAGGTCGAAGAGCACTTTCTGCCAGAATCGCGCGTACAGCAGGTGCAGCACCGCGTGCTCCACACCACCGATGTACAGGTCGACACCGCCGGGGTCGTTCGGGCCGTGCTCGGCCGTGCGCGGGCCCAGCCAGTACTGCTCGTTCTCCTCGGCGCAGAACGTCTCGGCGTTGGTCGGGTCGGCGTAGCGCAGCTGGTACCAGGAGGAACCGGCCCAGTTGGGCATGACATTGGTGTCGCGGCGGTACTGCTTCGGCCCGTCGCCCAGGTCCAGTTCGACGTTCACCCAGTCGGTGGCCTTGGCCAGCGGTGGGGACGGCTCGGAGTTCGCGTCGTCGGCGTCGAAGGTGACCGGCGCGAAATCCTCCATCTCCGGAAGTTCCACGGGCAGCATGGATTCCGGCAGCGCGTGCGCCACACCGTCGGCGTCGTAGACGATCGGGAACGGCTCGCCCCAGTACCGCTGACGGGCGAACAGCCAGTCGCGCAGCTTGTACTGGACGGTGCCGGTGCCGTGCCCCTCGGCTTCGAGGTGCCCGATCATGGTGGCCTTGGCCTCGTCGACCGAAAGTCCGTTCAGGAAACCGGAATTCACCAGTTCGCCGTCGCCGGAGTGGACGGCTTCGCCGACGTCGCCGCCCGCGATCACCTCGATGATCGGCAGACCGAGTGTGGTCGCGAAATCCCAGTCGCGGTGGTCGTGGCCGGGCACCGCCATGATGGCGCCGGTGCCGTAGCCGCTCAGCACGTAATCGGCGATGAAGATCGGCACCTGCGTGCCGTCGGCCGGGTTGGTGGCGTAGGAGCCGAGGAAGACGCCGGTCTTCTCCTTGTTCTCCTGACGTTCCAGATCCGACTTCGCCGCGATCGACTTGCGGTATGCGGCAACGGCTTCGGCCGGGGTGGCGCTGTCGTTGGTCCAGCGGGCGTCGGTGCCGGCGGGCCAGGCATCGGCGGTCAGCTTGTCGACCAGCTCGTGCTCGGGGGCCAGCACGACATAGGTCGCGCCGAACAGGGTGTCGGGTCGGGTGGTGAACACCTCGATGGTCTCGCCGTCGGCGTCGAACCGCACCTGGGCGCCACGTGAACGCCCGATCCAGTTGCGCTGCATGGACTTCACGTTGTCCGGCCAGTCCAGCGTGTCCAGGTCGTCGACCAGGCGATCGGAGTAGGAGGTGATGCGCATCATCCACTGCCACATGCGCTTACGGAACACGGGGAAGTTCCCGCGCTCGCTGCGTCCGTCGGTGGTGACCTCTTCGTTCGACAGCACCGTGCCAAGACCTGGGCACCAGTTCACGATCGAATCCGACTGGTAGACAAGGCGATACGAGTCGATCAGCGCACCGCGTCCGGCCGCCGACATGGTGTTCCAGTCACCGTCGGGAACCGGACGCGCGCCCGTGGCGAACTGCTCTTCCAGCTCGGCGATGGGGCGGGCGCGCCCGGCTTCCTGGTCGTACCAGGCGTTGTAGATACGCAGGAAGATCCACTGCGTCCACCGGTAGTACTCGGGGTCGGTCGTGGCGAACGAGCGCCGCGGGTCGTGGCCGAGGCCGAGGCGGTCCAGCTGACGCTGCATCGTCGCGATATTGGCCTCGGTGGTCACCCGTGGGTGCGCGCCGGTCTGCACGGCGTACTGCTCGGCGGGCAGACCGAAGGCGTCGTAGCCGAGTGCGTGCAGCACGTTGCGGCCACGCATGCGGTGGTAGCGACCGAACACATCGGTGGCGATATAGCCGAGCGGGTGACCCACGTGCAGGCCCGCGCCCGAGGGGAACGGGAACATGTCCTGGATGAACAGCTTGTCGGTCGGCGTCTCGCCGGCGAGCGGCCCTACCGGGTTGGGCGCGTTGAAGGTGCCGCGCTCGGTCCAGTTCTGCTGCCAGCGGCGCTCGATCCGCCCAGCCAGCTCGGCGTTGTACCGGTGCTGAGGTACGTCAGTCTCGGTTGCACGAGTGTCCTGCACGGTCCTGCCTTCTTGTTCTCGCCGATCCCCGGTAAACATCGTCTAACAGCGTAGAACGTCGGTGCGAGGTGATTTCCCAAGGGCCGAGAACGTGCCGCCCGGTCCTGTGCGGCCCCGTCGGCGCGCACCGGCGGTGTGTGGCCGGTCACCCTGGGCGGGGAGCCCTGATTTCGGGTCTTTACGGGTGCGCTAGCCTGCATGAATGGTCGTCGTCGCTCTCCTGTTGTTCGCGCTGGCCGCGGTCGCCATCGTGACCGGCGTGCTCGGACTGCTCGGCAAACTGCCCCGCAACCGCTTCCTCGGTGTCACCACCGAAGCCGCGCTGCACAGCGACGACAATTTCCGCCTCGCGAACCGGATCGCCGCCCCCACCTCTGTCGGCGCGGGCGCCCTGCTGTTCGCCGGCGGCCTGGTCGTGCTGGTAGCCGGTGGCTTCGCCGGCCTCGGCGTAGCCGCACTGGTCGCGGTAATCGCGGTCTTCACCCTCGGCGCGGGCGCCAACGCCGCAGCCCGCACAGTAGAGCCACTGCTGCCCCCCGCGCCCGTCGGCGGCTGCGGCTCCTCCTGCGGCGGCTGCTCCCTCCGCGACACCTGCGCGCCCGCCAACTGACCTGGCGGAAGGCCCTGCGATCCCGTACAACGAAAGTACGGTCTGAGCAGGGGGAGTTCCTCATGATTTTCGGCGCGTCGTTTCTCGTTGGGTTGGTCGGTGTGATTGTCGCCGGCCATGCGTTGCCCGTCGGTCTCGCGATAGTGGGCATCGCGGTGGTGCTGCTGGTGACCGGTGCGGTTCTGCAAATACGCGATGCTCGTCGTCTGCGGTCCGGGTATCAGCGCCGACGCTTCGATACCGGTGGGAAGGCAGGTCGGCGCGGGATCGACGACGCGGACTCGCTGAGTACCACCTACGACGGTGGGAATTCCGGTTCCGGCGGCGGTGGTGGTGGGGACTGACCGTCGGCATTCCGCTGCGGCACCCGTCGGGTAGCGGTGAGTGGTCGGCGGTGTGGCAATCGGCGGTGGCGGCTGGTCCTGCGCTCCGGTACAACTGAGGCAGGACCTTGATCGGGGGGGAATCGTGAAGGTTGTCGGGGCGGGGCTCTTGCTCGCATTGGTCGGGGCGATCACTACCAGCTATTCGGCGGTCGCGGGGATTGTCGTGCTCGTCGTCGCGGCTGTTGTCTTCGCGGTCGGTGGTTTTCTCATCCTTCGTGATCCCGGGGGTTCACGGAAGTCGAAGCGGCGGTGGGGGGTTGGTACGTCTGCGGCCGGGGCCAGCTGGTTCGGCGGTGGCGGCGGGCAGCATCACGGCGGCGGTGGGGGCAGCAGCGGAAGTGGTGGTAGTGGCTGTGGCGGTGGTGGCAGCGGCTGTGGGGGCGGCGGTTGTGGTGGTGGTGGCGAATGATCGGCGCTGCGCTCTAGCGGTAGGCAATTCGGTGTCGCCGGAATCGGCGATGCTCTTCTCGGGGGAGGAATCATGTTCTTTGTCGTGGCGTTCATCGTCGCTGTAGTCGGCCTATTGGTCGGCGGGGGTACGGGAGCCGTTCTACTGGCGACCACGATCGTGCTGGTGCTGTTCGGGCTCGTCATGCTCGGTGTCACACCGGAAGCCAAAAACGAACGACACGCGGCCGCTGTGCGCCGGGCGCGTCGGCGGGCGACGGCGGGGCAGCCGAGGAGATAAGAGAGGCGGACCGGCGGCTCGTTTGCGCTGAAAGCGTTGGGGTACACCGTAGTAACGACTGAATCAGGGGAATCATGAAGGTATTCGGTTCGGGGCTTGCCCTGTTGTTCATCGGCATATTCATCGGCGTCTTCGCGCCGGTGATCGGTGTGCTGACCGTGGCGGTCGCGTTGGGCTTCATCGGGACCGGTTGCGTCCAGCTCGCTCGCGGGTCCGGGAACACCGGCCCGTCCGGGCGCCGCAACCGGGGCTGGGGCGCGGGTGGGGCCGGTGCGGGCACCATCGGCGTCGGTGACAGCGGCAGCAGCTGCGGCGGTGGCGGCAGCAGCTGTGGCGGCGGCAGCAGTAGCGGTGGTGGCGGCGGGGGTTGTGGCGGCGGTGGTGGGGGCGGCGGCTGACAGGTCGGCCGCAAGGGGATTGCAAGAACTCGCGGTTACGTTCGGCCTCGACAAGCTGATCGAGCGAGGAGGGGTCCCATGAGTATCGGCGACGTGATCGGAACGATTCTTGCGCTGCTTATCGGGTTGATCGGAGTGGTCGGGATCGTGACGGTGCCGATCATGATCATCGTGGCGATTGTTCAGCAGGTGTCCGATCCGCAGGGCAGGCCGGAGCGGCGTGCCCGCATCGCCGCGAACAGACGGGCACGGGAGCTGGCTCGCGCTCGTCAGCGGAGATACAGCTCGGGTTCGACCAGCTGGAGTTCCGCTGACGGCGGCTGGTCCAGCGGCAGCAGCAGTGGCAGCTGGTCGGGTAGCAGCGACTCCGGGTCGAGCAGCAGCAGCTGTGGCGGTGGAAGCAGCAGCAGCAGCTGTGGCGGCGGCAGTAGTAGCAGTTGCGGCGGCGGCAGTAGCAGCTGCTGAACTGCGGGGATTGAACCGCGGAGGACCGGGACCTGGTGGAGGGATCCAGGTCCCGGTCGTGATGACCCGGCGGCAGGGCCGGGTCGGGTTCCGTTGCCGAACTGATTACCGCAGGTCGGCGAGGGCGGCGTGGACTGCACGGCCCGCGACGGGGTCGCCGACCGCGATGCGGGCGCTACCGTCGGGGTAGGCCTTTGCCCTGATGCCGGCGCGGCGCAGGGCGGTGGCCACGCCGGGACCGGGCAGGTAGAGGAAGTTCGCATAGCTGCGGGGAACCTCGATCCCGCAGGCACGCAATGTCATTCGTAGGAGCTCTCGTTCGCGGTTGATGTGGTCGACACGGTCGCGGAGTTCGGTGCCCGCCGTGTAGGCGGCGCGCACTGCGGCGATGGACGCGGTGGGGATGCCGAAGGGCAACTGCTGGTTGCGGATTCGTTCGATCAGCTTGCCGCGGCCGACGCAGTAGCCGATCCGCAGCCCGGCCAATCCGTACGCCTTGGAGAAGGTGCGAAGGATCAGCAGATTCGGGTGCTGGTGTAGCAGGGTGTGGATGTCGAGACGGTCTGCCGGATCGAGGAATTCGACGTAGGCCTCGTCGAGGAGGACCGGCACTCGGCGGGGGATCGCGGCGAGGAAGGATCGGACCGCCGCCGCGTCGAGGACGGTCCCGGTGGGGTTGTGCGGTCGGCACAGCACGACCAGGCCGGTGCGCCGGTTCACCGAGCGGCGCATGGCGGTCAGGTCCTGATTGCCGCCGGTGTCGAGCGGGACCGGGACCAGCGTCATTCCGGCCATGTCGGCCATGATCGGGTAGCCGTCGAAAGTCGGTGTACTGGTGAGGAGTTCACCGCTACCGAGCGCCCGCATCACCTGCATCGCGACACCGGTGGCCCCCGCACCGACCACCACGTCGTCGGGCGAGACCCCGAGATGATCGGCGATGACCCGTGGCAGTTCTTCCGGAAGGAACTCCGGATACCGGTTGGCCTGGGTCAGCGCGGTATTCACCGCCGCCAGAATGGAAGGCAATGGCGGGAAAGGGTTCTCGCTGAGGCCGAGGTCGAACACTGTGGATGTCGCCGTGGTGTGGAATCGGCGGGAAGGGATGGTCGGTTCCACCAGCCGCACAGTCATCGCGCGGCGCCCCAGCGAATGGCCGCCGCACCGGCGAAATCGCCCGCGTGCGCGAACGCCGACAGCAGCACCACCGAACCGTTGCCCAACCGGCCTGCCCGGTTCTCCGCGTCGAGCGTCACGGGAATGCCCGCGGCGAACAGGTTTCCGCACTGATCGAAGGTATCGGGATGACGTTCGGCGGGCAGTTCCAGCGCGTCGTGCCAGTTGCGCAGGAACAGCCGATTCGGCTGATTGGTGATGAAGGTATCGATATCTTTGCTCTTCACCCCGATCCGCGCACACACCGCAAGCGCCACCTCGGGCACGAGCCGGTTGCCGCGCGCGAACACCTTGGTGATCTTGGATTCGGAGAAGCTCACGCAGCCCTGGCCCTCGCCCGGCTCCCAGTACTTGCGCGGACCATTCGTGGTGAAGTCCATATCACCGGCGAATTCCGGATAGGTCCGGGTTTCGATATCGAGGATCGGACCCGAATCGTCCTTGCGCAGCAGGCCGATTCCGCACCCGTCACCGGGCACCGGCGCCTGTGCCAGTTTCCGGATGTCGGGCTGGGTGAACACCGGTCCCGCGCAATTCTGCGCGGCGACGATCAGCGCGGTCTTCGCGTCGCTGGTGGCCATCATCATCCGGGCCATCGCCATCATCTGGACGAACGCCGCGCAACCGCTGTTGTGCACGTCGAGCACCTGCGACGGTTTAGCGCCGAGCCTGCGAGCCAGTTCGGGCCCGGCGCCGAGCACCGGATTATCGGGCAACTGGGTGTGGGTGATGATGATGTCGATCTCGGCGGCGAGGTCGGCGCCGTGGCGTTCGCGCAGCACGGCGAAGGCCTGCTCGGCCATGTCGACGGCGGTTTCGTCGCGGCCGATGTGGTGGCGGCCGGTCGGCGAACGGAACATCACGTTCTTCGCCATCCGCTCCGAACGTGAGAACTGGGTGAAATAGTCGGTCGGGACGGGGTCACCGGGCAGATAGCTCGCGACATCGACCAGACTCACCTGCGGCGTATTCACTGCATCCACTCCGGCTTGATCGGCAGCCCATTGGCCGCGCGGTATTCACAGATGGCTTTGAGGTTGTCCAGCTCGAGCTGGTGTCCGGCGGAGAACATCTCCCAGAAATCGCCGACCCAGACCGGGCGCTTCGGCGGAGCTGTTTCGGGATAACCGTTCTCGTCGTAGAAGGGGTGTTTGCAGTTGACCCACGTCACCACCGAACCAGGCTTGTTGAACACCACCTTGGCGTCGATCACCCGCATCAGATAGATCATCCAGAGGTGCTCGGACTGGTCCCACGCGCAGTGATAGTCGACGGTCATCGCGTCGGGATGGGCGACGGTGCGGGTGAAACATTTGGTCGTGTCACCGAGGCGGTCGTAGGACAGCCACAGTCCGGGCTCGTCGGTTTCGACGAATCCGCGCAGGCTGTAGGTCCACTCCTCCAGCGAGCGAGTGTCGGCGAGGTATTCGTAGACCTCGCGCGGCGGTGCGGCGATGTAGGTCTGCACGGGGCAGTAATCGCCGAAGATCTGGTCGTGCGGATACACCGAACGCAGCATGTCCATGATGATCGGCGTGGTGGTCTCCCGGTCGGAGTTCTCGATTCGGATGACGCCGGGCACCACCTCCTCGGGGATGTCGGACAGGGCAGGCAGGGCGCTGGTGGTCACGGGGTGCTCCTGGATGATTCGAGGGCGGACAAGAAGGGCAGAAACGGGGGGACTTCGTCCGGGTCACAGAGGATTTCGAGAAACGAGGGTCCGGTGGCGGCGAAGCTGTGGTCCAGTGCGTCGGACAACCGGTGGGCGTCGGAGACGGTGCGGGCGGGCAGCCCGGGGAACATGGCCGCGATGCCCGCTCCCAGATGGGACGGTTGAAAGCGGTTGAAGCTGTAGCGATCCTGGTAGTAGAGCTGTTCGCGGGTAACGCACATGGCGTGCGCGTTGTTGTTGAACACGACGAAGGTGATGGGCAGGTCGTGTTCGATCGCGGTGTGTATCTCCATGCCGTGCATGAAGAACGAGCCGTCACCCGCGATGACGACGGTGCGGTGCGGGCCGTCGGGCGCGGCGCGGCGGGCGAAGGCGGAACCGATGCCCGCGCCGAAGGCGTAACCCATTCCACCCATCCCGAGTGCGACCGTGAAACGTCCGCGCTCGGGTACCCGTAGGTAATGCACCACCGAGGCGCCGGTGTTACCCGCGTCGGCGAAAACATCGGCGCCGTCGGGCAGCGCGCGCTGGATCGCCTCGACGACGGTGCGATAGCGCAGGCCGGGCCCCGCGGCTTCGGGGACGGTCATCGCGGTGAGCTCGGTGGCGTGCGCGCTCGTGCCCGGCGTCGCGCCGAGGCCTGCCAGCAGTGCGGTGATGGTTTCAGCGAGATCCGCACTGGTGGCGTGGGTTGTCGCCAGGTAGGGCGGTAGTGCGCCGACGCTGAGTACCGGCAGATCGGCGAGGGCGGCATCGAGGCCGGCGCGGGCGGTGACCGGCAGGCGGGTGCCGATCAGCAGACAGGCGCTCGCCGCCGCCAGAGCCTCGACCAGCTCGGCATGGCCCATGCTGCCCGCGACACCGCAGTAGCCGGGGCCGGTATTGGAATACACGTCCTTGGCATCGGGGGCGACGCCGACGGAGGCGTCGAGCGCGGCCACCAGTTCGGCGAGTTCGGCGCGGGCGTTGTCGCGAGCGATCTGATCACCGGCGATGATCACCACCTTTCCGATGCGTCGGGCGTCGGCGAGTTCTGCCGCGATGGTGGGCGCGGAAATGCCGGGTGTAAGGGAGTCTCGGCCTGCCTCGGCGGTCGACACGACTGGTATGTCCGGCATCGACTGTTGCTGAACATCTTTCGGAATCAGCAGCACGGCGGGCCCACCACCCTCGGCCGCGGCGATCGCCGCCTCGAGCTGGGCGGGTAGCTCGGCCGGGTCGGTCACGCGGGCGCAGTACCGGCTCACCGTGGCGAACAGTGCTGCCGCATCGATGGATTCGGCCAGGCCGCTCGAATCCTGAAATGCGCCTGCCCCTTCGAGGCTGGTGGGAGCTTGTCCGATCAAGGCCAGCACCGGTACCCGCGAGGCGAACGATTCAGCAAGTCCAGCAACGAGATTCATGGCCCCACCGCCCGAAGTGGCGGCGACGACCCCCATCCCGCCGGTGCTGCGCGCGTACCCGTCAGCCATCGTGGCCGCGGAGAACTCGTGCTTGGCGACGATTCCGGCAGGCGAACCGCCCGCGTCGAAGATCGCGTCGTACAGGTCCTCGATATTGGCGCCGTCGACGCCGAAGATCTGGGTGATTCCCCGGTCGGCTACCGTTCGTACCAGGTAGTCGACCACTCTGTCCGGCATCGGCCCTCCTTCTCCGCGACGAAATGTGACGCCGTTGTGCACCGCGTCTGCCTGGACTACGAGGCGGGCCGAGGGGGAGTTCAGAGGGTGGGCGAAAACTAACCCTTGTGTGTACGTACACATATACGTATAGTGAGTTCATGCCCAACAAGACGATCTACGTATCCGACGACGATCTCCCCGTGTTCCAGCGGGCTCAGGAGCTCGTCGGCGGCAACCTCTCCAGCACCGTGGTCAGCGCGCTGCGCAGGCTCATCGAGCTGGAAGAAGGTCGCGAGGCCGGCTTCGAGGAGGTCGTCTTGCAGGTGGGTCGCGACGGTGTTCGGCAGGTGCGCTTCCTCGGCTCCCTGCTGGGCGAATGGCGCGACATCGGCGACGGGGAGGTGGTGGACCAGAAGGTCTATCGCAGCCGCAAGGGCAAGCTGGTGCTCCATACGCACATCGCGCGGTGGGAGGACTACCCGACCGGCGAGGCAGCCGGTGACATGAAGGACTGGAAGTACTGGCGCCGGATGTTCGGCATCGGTGACCGGCCCTGGGACTGGGGCGATTACGAATACGAGATTCTCGACGACCTGAAGGCACTGAAGGGGCGCATCCCCGACAAGCTGTTCCGCAAGGTCGAAGACATCGTCGCGCACCCGCAGATCGAGGAACTCGACATCTAACTCCTCGACCACAACCACACACCGAACACCCGAACCGCAGCCACTGGGGGCTGTGTCGATAACTCATGCACATATTCGCAGCAATGAATGCAATCCTGTGGAAAGGGACGATCATGGTCAACTCGGCCATCACCGCACGCGGCCTGCACAAGGCCTACGGCGACAAAACAGTTCTCGACGGCATCGACATCACCGTCGCCGAGGGCACCGTCTTCTCCCTGCTCGGCCCCAACGGCGCGGGCAAGACCACCACCGTGCAGATCCTCACCACGCTGATCGCCGGCGACTCGGGGGAGTGCGCCGTCGGCGGCCACGATGTGGTGACCGAGCGCGGCGCGGTGCGTGAGCTGATCGGCGTCACCGGGCAGTTCGCCGCGGTCGACGAGCTGCTGACCGGCCGGGAGAACCTGCACATGATGGGCGACCTGAACCATCTACCGCGCCGCGAAACCCGCGCTCTGGCAGACGAATTGCTCGAACGCTTCGACCTGGTCGAGGCCGCCGACAAGCCCGCGAGCACCTACTCAGGCGGCATGACCCGCAGGCTCGATCTGGCGATGACGCTGGTCGGCAATCCGCGGGTGATCTTCCTCGACGAACCGACCACCGGCCTCGACCCGCGCAGCCGCCGCTCCATCTGGGAGATCATCCGCGGCCTGGTCGACGATCTCGGCGTCACCGTCTTCCTCACCACCCAGTACCTCGAGGAGGCCGACCACCTGGCCGATCGCATCGCGGTACTCGACAACGGCCGGATCGTCGCCGAGGGCACCGCGGCGGAACTGAAACGGCTGATCCCGGGCGGCCACATCCGCATCGACTTCACCGATCAGCCCGACGTGGCAGCCGCCCAGCGCGCGTTCGGCTCGACGGCGAAGCTCGTCGAGGGCACCGACGGGCTGACCCTCGCCGTGCCGAGCGACGGCGGCGTGCGTTCCCTGCGCGCCGTGCTCGACCTGCTCGATGCCGAAAACATCGAAGCGGGCGGCATTTCCGTGCACACCCCGAATCTCGACGACGTCTTCCTCACCCTCACCGGCATGAGCGGTCAGCGGCCGGAGGCGGAAGCGGAGCGTGACCACGCAGGCCGCCCGAGCATGCCCAATGTCAACAGGCGCGCCACCATCGAGCAGGAGTCACTGCGATGACCACTCTGACCAAGTCCAAGTCCTACGTCTTCGCCGACACGATGACGATGTTGCGGCGCAACATGATTCACGTCAAGCGCTACCCGAGCATGACGTTCAGCATCATCATCATGCCGATCGTGCTGATGCTGGTGTTCAAGTACGTCTTCGGCGGGGCGCTCGAGAAGTCCTCGGGCGGTAGCTATATCGACTATCTGGCACCGGGCATGATGTTGCTGTTGCCCGCCTATCTCACGGTGTCGGTAGCGGTCTCGATCGCCACCGACGCGAGCAAGGGGATCGTGAATCGCTTTCGGGTGATGGCGATTTCGCAGTCCTCGGTGCTCACCGGGCACGTGCTCGGAGCGCTCATCCAGGCGATGGCGGGTGTTGTCGCGATGACCGCCGTCGCGATGCTGGTCGGCTTCCGGCCGAACGCGAACGTCGTCGAGTGGGTCGGCGCGTTCGGGCTGCTCGCACTGGTGACGTTCGCCTTCACCTGGCTGGCCATCGCGCTCGGCCTGCTCTCGCCCACCCCCGAAAGTGCCAGCAACGCACCATTTCCCATCGTGCTGCTGCCCTTCCTCGGCAGTGGCCTCGTCGCCACCGACACGATGCCGGTCGGGATGCGCCAGTTCGCCGAGTACCAGCCCTTCACGCCCATCACCGAGACGCTGCGTGGACTGCTGATGGGCACCGAGATCGGCGCCAACGGCTGGATCTCGCTGGTCTGGTGCGCGGTCATCGCGGGCGGCGGCTTCCTGTGGTCGAAGTCGATCTTCGGCAAGCAAGCGAAGTAGCCTGTCGCGCGAACGGTCCGGTCTCCTCGCGGAGACCGGACCGTTTGCGCGTTCAGACCTGGGCGACCAGGACGGTCCGGCCGGAATCGACGGAGGTGATCTCCACCTTGCTGATCGAATCCGGCGGGGCGTCGATGGTGCGATCCACCGTCAGCTCGGTGCCGGGTCCCGCGGGCCACTGGTCGAGCTCGAACCGCTGCTCACCCGCGGTTACCACCAGCCCGTACGTTCGGGTGTAGCCGGAGCCGTAGGCGCTCGGCGCGTAGCGGCAGGTCATTACCAGGCGTGTGCGGTCACCGTCGCGGACCAGCTTCACCTGCGCGCTCACCGGGGTCTGCTCCACCGCCTGCATCTGTTGCTCCGCGACGATCTGTTCGGTCGGCGTGTCCGAGCGCGCCATGGTGATCGTGACCGGAATCGCGATCGCCACCGCGGCCGCGGCAGCCGCCACCGCGCTCCCGACACTCACCCAGCGCCGCCGCTTCCTGCGCCGTTCGGCGGCCGCGGCCAGTGCCGGGAGCAGGTCGGGGACCTGCGGCGCGTCCGGCTCCGGCGCCTCGATCATCGACAGTGCGGTATCGCGGTCGACCAGACCGAGCATGCCCGGCATCCCGGACAGTTCGGCGACCGCCTGCTGGCAGTGGGCGCAACCGAGCAGGTGCGTCTCGTATTCGCGCCGCTCAGCGGCACCGAGCGAACCGAGGACATAGGCAGCGTCCCAGGTGCTGTACTCGTCGGCGAGGTCGGTCATCGGTTCGTCACCCCCATCTCCTGAAGCGCCAGTCGCATGGCGCGCATGCCGTAGTGCAGGCGCGATTTCACCGTCCCCGGTGGGATGCCCAATTCGTCGGCGATCTGGGCCATGCCGAGGCCGCGATAGTAGGCCCGCACGATCACCTCGCGATGGTCCGGGCTCAGCGTGCTCAGTGCGTCGGCGACCAGCCAGCCGTCCAGCGCCCGATCCGATTGGTCGGGGCTCACCTGCTCCGGCGGGGTGTCGGTGCCGAACTCGCGGCGGTGCCTCGCGCTGCGATGCTCGTCGACCGCGAGATTACGAGCCACGGTGAACAGCCATGCGCGCGGTGAGGTTTCGGTCTGCTCCAGTACGGCGGGGCGCTGCCAGGCGCGCAGCAGCGTCTCCTGCACGATGTCCTCGGCCCGGCCGGGATCGCGCACCAGCCCGAGGGTGAAACGCCACAGTGCGGGTGCGTGCTCGGCGTAGAGCGCGCGCATCAATTCGTCGCGACCATCGTTCATCGGCGGCCCTGGTCACTGCTCGTCGTAATTCATGAGTCACTCCTGCTCGTCGAAGGAGTAACGGCGTCAGTTGCGTTCGAGTTCAATCGGGTGTGTCGCCAGCAGGGCCAGCGGCAACGGCTGACGCCGCAATACCGCGGCCCACAGGTCATGGCGGTCGGTGGCGATCGGGTCCGAGGGCAGCGCCGACACCACGATCCAGTCGTCGTTGTCGAGTTCGCCGTCGAGCTGGCCCATCGACCAGCCCGCGTACCCGGCGAAGATCCGGATCTGCTCGATGAGCGGGCCGATCTCGGCGGGGTCGGCGTCCAGATCGACCAGCACCACCCGGCCGTCGACCCGGCGCAGCCCGCGGATATCGGAGATGTCGACGCCGGCGCGCAGCACCGCCAGGCACAGCGCCGCATCGCGTTTGACCGGGCCGCCGATGTAGAGGTCGGTCGGGGCGGCGGCCAGGTCGGCCCAGGCGGGCAGCACATCGACGACCGGGGTCTCGCTCGGCCGGTTCAGCACCACGCCGAGGCTGCCCGCGTCGTTGTGCTCGATCACATACACCACGGTGCGCCGGAAAGTAGGTTCCACCAGGTCGATCGCGGACACCAGCAGGTTGCCCGCCCGGACGTTCACCGCGGGCTGACCGCGCCGCCGATCGTCACCGTGCCCGTCGCGAGTCCGGCGCTCGTCCGGGTCGTCTCCGCCTGCCACCGAGTCATCATCGCATTGGAGCGGCGGTACGCGCTTCCCGCGGACCGGATCGGAACCGGAATTTCTTCACGCGCGTGCCCGTGGGATCGCCCGGTAGGGTCGCGCTATGCACTTGCCCGAGGTCCTGCTCGACGACAGCGACGCCGTGTACGACTACTACCTGCGGCATCAGCAGAACAGGTGGAAGGCGCTGGCTTCGTACGCGGTGCTGGCCCGGCGGTTCCGGCCGCGCGTGATGTTCACCGATGGCGCGAAACAGCAGCTGAAGGCGCTGGTCCGCAGTGGGCGTCCGGTGATCTTCGCGATCAACCATCTGTCCACCAGCGACCCGTACACGATCGCGGCGACGGCGTGGCGCTCACCGTTGCGCTCGAAGATCGGGCGGATCCGGGTGCTGGCCAAGGACGAGCTCTTCATCGATCCCGAGCAGCGCCGCAAGGTGGACATGATGGGCGGGATCCCGGTGTTCCGCGGCAAGGATCATGGGATTCGGGCGGTCAATGCCGCAGGTCAGCGCATGATGGATGTGTGCGCGCAGCGGTTGGCCGCCGGTGACCACCTCGCGATCTTCCCCGAGGGGACCTGCAATGAGGTAGATCACACCAAGGTGCAGGCGGTCGGTAGCGGGATCGGGCATATCGCGTTCCGTGCGGCCAAACTGGATGCCGCGCCCGCGCTGGTCGCCATCGGCATGAATTACGGGAACCGCGACGCTACCGTCGAAACGACCGCTGCCGACGTGGTGTCGGGGGTCGCGTACTTCCGGGCGCCGATTCTCGAGTTGCCGCAGCGGCCCGCCGACATCGCCAGGCTCGTCAAAGAAGAGCTGCAACTGGCTGTCGACGGGGCCGTCGCGCACTACTGAGGTAGGCCGAACAACTCTCTGGCTCGCTGCGGGACATAGGCGATGTAATCGGGATGGGTGGTGATGAAATGCAGAACCACCGGGCACATCGGCAGCACGCTGAAGCCTTGGCCGCGGCTGGCGTCGAGTGCCGACTCGACCAGGATGTTCGCTAGTCCGCGGCCTTCGAACCGGGGATAGATCTCGGTGTGGACGAGCGCGCGTTCGTCGCCGGTGTCCTGGTATTCGATGTAGCCGGCGGGTTGACCGTCGGCGGTGAGTTCGAACCGCTCGAGCGCGGTGTTGTTGCGGACCTCGGTCGCCATGGGTCGACGCTACCGTGTTCGGGAGGACAACCCACTGAGCAAGTGGGAACATGGGTAACTTCTCAACCACCTCCGAGCCGCTGCGGCCTGAACCCAAGACCGAGAGCGAACGGCCAAACTCCCGAACGACACGCTGAATACACGGAGAGGCGGAACAGGTGACTCGTGGACCGCTCGTTGTGCTTGCACCGGACAAGTTCAAGGGTTCGCTGTCGGCACCTGAGGTCGCTGAGGCGCTGGGACGTGGGATCGCTCGGCGGGCGCCGGGGGCGCAGGTGCGGTGTGTGCCGGTCGCCGATGGCGGCGATGGGATGGTCGACGCGTTCGTGGCGTCGGGGTGGAAGCGCGTGGAACTCGCTGCGCCCGGGCCGACCGGGGAGGTCTCGACGGCGGTGTACGCGGTGCGCGGCGATACCGCGGTGGTGGAGCTGGCGGCGGCCGTCGGGCTGGTGAAATTGCCGGGTGGGCGGCTGGATCCGCTGCGGTCCGACACCTTCGGGTTGGGGGTGGCTATCGCGCACGCGCTCGACGCGGGGGCTCGCGAGATCGTGCTCGGGCTCGGTGGGAGTGCGTCGACCGATGGCGGGGCCGGATTGTTGCGGGCGCTCGGGTTACGGCTGCTCGACCGGGAGGGGCGGGAACTGGCGGGGGTCGCGGATGTGGCCACGATGCTCGAGCAGGTTGCCTCGGTGGATCGAGCCGGGCTGCATCCGGCGGTCGCGACGGCTCAGTTCACGCTTGCCTGCGATGTGGACAATCCGTTGCTCGGACCCGCCGGGGCGGTGGCGGTGTACGCGCCCCAGAAGGGGGCCAATCCTCGGCAGATGCTGAAACTCGAAGCAGGGCTCACCAATTGGGCCGCCGTGCTGGGTACGGGCTATGCCGAGATCGGTGGTGCGGGCGCGGCGGGTGGTACCGGGTTCGGGGTGCTCGCGGTGCTGGGGGCGCAGGTGCGGAGCGGGATCGATGTGCTGCTCGAGCTGCTGGACTTCACGACGCTGGTCGACGGGGCCACGCTGGTTGTCACCGGCGAGGGCTCGCTGGATCATCAGAGCATGCACGGGAAGGCGCCGGTCGGGGTCGCGGCTGCGGCCAAGAAGGCCGGGGTGCCGGTAGTCGCGGCGGTGGGCCGAACTCTGCTGTCGCCCGGGGAGATTCGAGCCGCCGGGTTCGCCGCTTGCTACCCGCTCAGCGACCTCGAGCCCGATCCCGCGCGCTCGATCATGGCCGCGGCGAACCTGCTCGAGCGAATCGGCGAGCGAATCGCCGTGGAACACTTGCTATGACGCGCTGATACCCACCGCGCGATTCGCCGAGGGCGAAGGCGCCGGGGCGGACGTTCGGGCGGCGGTGCTCAACGCCGCGCGGTGCTCGTCGCCCCAGGATTCGAGCGGCTCCAGTGCCAGGCGTAGGGTTTCGCCCAGCTGGGTGAGCGAGTACTCCACCCGCGGGGGGATCTCGGGGAAGATCTCGCGGTGCACCACGCCGGTGCTCTCCAGATGACGCAGGTTCTCGGCGAGCACCTTCTCACTCACACCGTCGAGCATCCGCCGGATCTGGCCGAACCGCTGCGGCCCGGCGCCGAGCACCCACATCAGGTGCAGCTTCCATTTGCCGCCGACGACATCGATGGCCAGGCTCATGCCACACACATCGTGATCTGCGTCACTATTCATCCTCGGCACACCCTTCTGACCGTATTTCGAACCTCTAGGTAAGCAACCACACCCGAACGTTCGGTCTTCCCGACGATACCCGCGCCGACCACCATGGAATGCGGCGCCGAACCATCCAGTTGTCGAGTATCGAAGGGCTACAACATGTCCGAGCAAACCGCTTCCGTTTCCGTTCTCGGCCTCGGCCCGATGGGCCAGGCCATGGTCAAGGCCTTCCTCGAAGCAGGCGTCGAGGTGACGGTATGGAATCGCAGCACCGCCAAGGTCGACGCGCTGGTGGCGCTGGGTGCCAAGCGCGCCGACACCGTCGCCGACGCGCTCGCCGCCAACGAGGTCTCCGTGCTCAGCCTGACCCACTACGACGCCATGTACGACGTGCTCGGTCAGGCCGTCGACCAGCTGCCAGGCAAGGTCATCGCCAACCTGTCCTCCGATTCACCGGACAAGGCGCGGGCAGGCGCGAAGTGGGTTCGTGAGCGAGGCGCCGAATTCCTCTCCGGCGGCGTGATGTCGGCGGGCGACAATATCGTCCACCCCTCGTCCTACATCTTCTACAGCGGCCCGAAGGCGGTATTCGACGCGCACGCCGAGCTGCTGCGCCCGCTCAGCCCGCAGGAATACCTCGGCGCCGACGACGGCTTGGCCCAGATCTTCTACCAGGCCCTGCTGATCACCTTCCACCCCTGGCTGCTGGCGTTCGACCAGGCGTCGGCGATGATCGCGAACTCCGGTCACAGCATCGACCAGTTCGTGCCGTTCGCCGTCCGCTCCGCCGGCGCCTACCCGTTCTTCATCGAACAGTTCGCCGAGGCGAACAAGGTAGGCGGCTTCGCGGAGCTCTCGCACCTGAAGATGATGGACGCGGGCGCCCAGCACATCATCGACGCCAGCGAGGAGGCAGGCGTCGACGCGAGCTTGTCCCACCTCGCCCAGTCGTTCTGGCGCAAGGCTGTCGCCGCCTCCGAGGCCACCGGCAAGCAGATCTCGCCGTACGCGTTGTTCCGCGGCGAGGCGTCCTGATGCCGATCTCGGGCCGGGCGGCCGATGCGGTCACCGTCATCGGCCTCGGCCCGATGGGGCAGCAGATCGTGCGCACCTACCTCGCCGCAGGTTTCGCGGTGACGGTCTGGAATCGCACCCCCGGCAAGGCCGACGGTCTCGGTGCCCATCGCGCCGAGACCGTGGCCGACGCGGTGGCTGCGGCCGAGCTCATCCTGCTCAGCCTGACCCACTACGACGCGATGGACGAGGTTCTCGGCTCCGTCGATCTGACCGGCAAGGTCGTGGTCAACCTGTCCTCGGATTCGCCGCAGCGGACTCGGCAGGGCGCGGCGTTCGTCCGGGCTCGCGGTGGCGAGTTTCTCGCCGGTGGGGTGATGGCTCAGCCGCACGAGCTCGCTGGACCGGCGGCTTTCATCTTCTACAGCGGCCGGCCTGCGGTCTTCGAGGAACAACGAGAGTTGTTGCGGCCCTTGGCGGCAACGGAGTATCTGGGTGCGGATGACGGCGCTGCCCAGGTCTTCTACCAGGCCGTGCTCGCCCTGTTTCTGCCTTTGCTGCTCGGCTACGAACAGGCGCTGGCGATCGTCGACCGGTCCGGTTTCGAGATGGCTCGGTTCGTGCCCTACGCCCAGCGTTCACTGGGCAGTGTCGGCGAGCTGTACGCCGCGTGGGCGGGAACGGCCGAGGACGGTGGGCCTGCCGATCCGGCGTACCTGCGGATGATGGCCGCCGGCGCGCGGCATGTGGTGGCGACCGGTACCGCTGTCGGTGTGGACACCGTGCTGGCCGAGTCGGTTTCGTCTTATTGGGAGCGAGCGGTCGACGCGTCCGAATCGACGCTGCGGGTATTTCGCGGATGACATGCCGAAACCGTTCGGCGTGGTGCCGAACGGTTTCGGGTGTTCACGCGGTCTCGGCGCCTGATCCCAACCTCGGGAACGGCTCGGTGGAGAACACCACTTCCACCGCTACCTCGAAATAGGCCGCCAGTCGCAGGGCGAGGTGCAGGCTGGGGCTGTATTCGCCGCGTTCGAGATAGCCGACGGTTTGGTAGTGCACGCCGAGCGCTTCGGCCAGGTCCCGCCGCGAGATGCCGCGTTCGGCACGCAACATCGCGATGCGGTTGTAGATGACCTCAGAAGGCACGCTGCATCGCTTTCTCGCGGCGGACGGCCACGCTGGATCCCGACTCATGGCGGGCCGCTCGCCGCAGCACGATCGGCGCGAGCAGCAACCCGACGATCGACCATACGCCGAGCACCGCGACGGTCTCGAGGTGCCGCCACGACCCGTCGATCTCGATCGCCGCCGCCTCGGCAGGCAGCAGCGCCGAGCGCATGCCGAGGCCGAGCCAGTACATCGGGAAGAGCTGGGCCAGTCCCTGCACCCAGCCGGGGAGCGCGGTGATCGGGTACCAGATGCCGGAGATGGCGATCAGTCCCATCAGCGGCAGGGTCAGCAGGAAGATCTCGCGGGCGCCGACCATCAACCCACCCAGAATGGCGCCGATCGGCAGGGTGGCCAGCAGCCCGAGCACGATCACCCAGGCCAGTGTGATCAAGGCGCCGCTCGGCGTCGACAAGCCGCCGACGATCACGGCACCGATGGCCAGCACCACCACGAGCTGGACGAGTACAGCGCCCGCGGTCGTGCCGATCTTGCCGATGAAGTAGCCGAGGATGCCGTTCGGAATCGTCTTGGCGCGCAACAAGGTTCCGTCCTCCCGGTCGAGAGCGAGGACTTCGGCGATCCCGTACAGGCCGTTGAACGCGATGATGCCGCCGAGCAGTCCGGGCACCGCCAGTTCACCGAGGGACAGCTCGGTGTCCTGGTAGGACCGGTCGCGCAGGAAGAAGATCGCGATCAGAAACAGTGCGGGAGTGAGGAACTGGCCCACCAGGCTCGGCCCGTTGGTGTACAGCTGCCGCAGCTCGATCCACATCGCCGCCAGGCCGCCCCTGATCGCTACCAGCGTGGGATTCATCGCGTGACCTCCTGCAGTGAACGGACGGGTTCGGCATCCGTGCCGGATTCGAAACGGCGGACCAGCGCCATGTAGGTGTCCTCCAGCGACGCGCGCTGCACCTCGAGGTCCTCGATCAGTTCACCGTGCTGCTTGAACAGTTCGTGGACGTATTTGGTCGACTCGGTCGTCGTGTGGACGAAACGTTGACCGTCGCGGGTCCAGCGCACCTCGGCCTCGCCCGCGGTGGCGGCGCTGAGCTCCTCCGGGGAGCCGTCGGCGATGATCCGACCACCCGCCAGGATCAGGATCCGGTCGGCCAGTTTCGCGGCTTCGTCCAGGTCGTGGGTGGTGAGCAGGACGGTGGTCTCCTCCAGATCGGCCAGTCGATGCACCAGGTCGTGGAAGTCGCGGCGGGCGGCGGGATCGAAGCCGGCCGTCGGTTCGTCCATGAAGAGCAGTTCCGGTCTGCCGACGATGCCGATCGCCACATCGAGTCTGCGTCGCTGACCCCCCGAGAGGGTGGCGATCTTCGCATCGCGCTGTTCGGTGAGACCGACCAGCTCGATGAGTTCATCGGTGTCCCATGGTCTTACGACGCGGTCTGTGGAATACGGCCGGTAGTACCCACCGAGATGGCCGAGCAGTTCGCCCACCCGCCATCTCGCGTGGTCACGCCAGGATTGGAGCACGACGCCGATGCGGGCGCGCCAGAGTTCGTCACCGTGTTCGGGATCGGCCCCCAGCACGTCGACCCGGCCGGCCGACCTCCTGCGGAACCCCTCGAGGATCTCGATCGTGGTGGTCTTGCCCGCGCCATTGGGTCCGAGCATGACGAGTACTTCCCCGCGCTCGGCTTGAAACGTCACATCGTGCAGGACGTCTGTCTCGTCGTATCGCATCCGTAGTTGCGCGACATCGAGAACGACGTTGTTGTTCGAAGTCATGAGTCCTCCCAGTCATCGACCTTCGATGAGATGTAGCATACGTACTACATTCCATCGCGGCAATACTTCACCGAAGAGGGGGTCTTCGGAAACTGTGAGCACTGCTCTTGACTTTGAGTCGCGGGTGGCGCTTGCTTGTACTCAACAGAGAGCAGTGCTCACAGTTTCAGGAGTGATCATCATGGACAACGCGACCCGCCACCTCCCCCCGACCGGCATCGATCCGATCGTCAACAAGATCGCCAACCTGCTGCCAAAGCTGGGGATCAGCATCATGGGTTCGCGGCTGCTGGCCGTGCGCGGCCGCAAGAGCGGTGAATGGCGCACCACCATGGTGAACGTGATGACGGCCGCCGACGGCGAGCGCTATCTGGTCGCGCCGCGCGGGCACGTCCAGTGGGTGCGCAATCTGCGCGTGGCAGGCGACGGCGAACTTCGCCTCGGCCGCAAAACCGAACAGTTCACCGCCACCGAGGTCGCCGACGCCGACAAGGTGCCGCTGCTGCGGCTGTACCTGGAGAAGTGGGGCTGGGAGGTCGGCAAGTTCTTCGACGGCGTCACCAAGGACGCGACCGACGCCGAATTGATCGCTATCGCACCGGGTTTCCCCGTTTTCCGACTCGCCTAGGGCGTGCTCAAGAACTCGATCGCGGCGGCGTAGCCATAGATTCCCAGCCCCGCGACGACCGCGGTGGCGATCGGGGAGATGAACGAGTGGTGCCGGAACTCCTCGCGCGCGTGCACATTGCTGATGTGCACCTCGACGATCGGCACCTCCGGGATCACCAGGGCGTCGCGCAGCGCGACCGAGGTGTGCGTGAGGCCGCCGGGATTGATGACGATGGCCGACACCTCGCCGCGGGCCTGCTGGATCCGATCGATCAGCGCACCTTCGTGATTGGACTGGAACGCGACGACCTCGCGGCCGAATCGGGTGGCGGTTCGTTCGCACAGCGCGACGACATCGTCGAGGGTGTCGGCGCCGTAGATCTCGGGCTGACGGGTGCCGAGCATGTTCAGGTTCGGCCCGTTGATTATCAGGATCGGACCAGTGGCCTGCGCGGTTTCCATGCAGGCCACCTTAAGTCACAAGCCGGTTGGTCCCTCCGAGCGCAGGTCGTCGACCTTGCGCATGGCTTCGCGGAGTTCGGCCAGCCAGGTTTCGGCGTGCTTGCCCGCGAGTTTGACCGTCCAGGCCAGGGCGTCGGCGCGGGAGCGGGCCACGCCTGCGTCGATGAGGGTGTCGAGGACCTGGCGTTCGGGCTGGCGTAGGCGGGTCATCACGGGGACGGCCAAGTGGGTGAAGATGATTCGTTCGCCGTCTACTTTCACGCCCCAGGCGACGCTGCGGCCATAGCGGCGCTGGGCCTCGTCGGCGATCTGCATGCGGGCCGGGCGGGTCGACTCGCGGAAGCGGGCGAGCGCGCCTTCTTTGGTGGCTGCCGGGGTGCTCGCGTCGCCGGAGACGGGCAGTTCGCCGACCACGACGATCTCGTCGCGGTCGATCTCGATCTCCACCGGCCCGGTGAACCAGTCGGCGGGCAATCGTCCGGCGAACCAGTCGGGGGCGTCGGCGGGATCGGGAAGGTCGGCTTGCTGCCAACCGCCGGGTCGGCCGAATCCGCGTCCGCGTTTGTCGTTCCGCATGGAAATCACCTGCTATCTCTGTTGCGCACTTTGCGTTGATTACAAGATTACGCCGATATCAGTGCGTTGGATTCCGCTCTGCGTGAACGGGTGCGCACCGGCCCGGCACGGCCGACGCCGTGCGGTTGGATGTAGATGGCCTGGGTACCCTCGCGTTGAATCGCCGGACAAATGCGAGATCCGCACCACGCGGCGCGGCTGTCGGTACGGTTGACACAGCAGTTGTTGCCGCTTACTGGGCGAGGTTGGAAAACGGACCCTCATTCGGGCGAGATTTCCGGCACAATCGAAGCGTCGAGGTCGGGCAGTGGCCCGACTTACCGGGGCATTGGAGACGGGTCAACTTCCGGTACGGTGGATTTGTTACCGGAGTGGCAAGAGTGAAGAGTGGGCGATATGGATGTGTGGGGATCCCGCCGCTTTCGCGTCCGGGGCGCAATGGCGATCGCGGGGGTTGCGACCCTCGCCATGGCACTGTGCTCGTGCGGAGTGGGTGGGAAGACGAGTGAGTCGGAGACGGTGGTCCAGCGGTTCACCGAGCTCCTCGATGTGCAGGACTACGGCAAGGCCGCCGACCTGACCTCGTACCCCGCTGCCGCGTCGGCAACCATGAAGCAAATGTTCGAGGGCCTGCAATCGGGCACCGTCGACTACGAGGCGTCACAGGTCATCGACCTCGACAAGCAATCGGCGATCTTCAGCATGGAGGTCGCCTGGAACTTCGGCGAGAAGAAGGACTGGACCTACACACTGCAGGGCACCGTCCGCAAGCTCGCCATCGGCTGGCGGATCTCCTGGGAGCCCGCGGTGGTGATGCCGCAGCTCACCAACAATCGCACCGTCAAGCTGGTGCGCACGAACGCGAAGCCGCCGCCGAAGGTTGTCGACCTGCCGGGTGAGGCGCTGATGACCGAGCAGACACTCAACGTCATCAAGATCGACCCCAGCCGCACCGGCGATCTCGTCGGCACCACCAACGCGCTCGCCGACGCCATCGAACCGGTCGCATCGCTCATCACCGGGCCATCGCTGATGCAGCAGTTGGCGGTCTCGCAGGGCAAGCCGATCGTCGCGGTGAACCTGCGAGAGGGGGATTTCGCGATCCTGGAACCGCGGATGGCCAAAGTGCCGGGCGTGGTGATGGAGAAGCAGACCAAACTGATCTCCGCCGACCGGCGCACGCGCTCGCCGATGCTCGACGCGCTGCACAAGGTATGGCAGGACAGCCTCGACGCGACGTCGGGCTGGGGTGTGCAGATCTTCGAGGCCGACGGCAGGTTCGTCAACCAGGTGGCCGGATATCAGGGGCCTGCCGGGCCGGATATCGCCGCGACGCTGGATCAGCGACTACAGCGTGCCGCCGAAGCCGCGGTGGTGAGCGTGGGGACCGCGGCCACTGTCGTGGCCATCCAGCCCTCGACCGGCGCGGTCGTCGCGGTGGCGCAGAACTCCTACGCCACCGCAAAGGGCCCGGTCGCCTTCACCGGGCTGTTCCCGGCCGGCGGCACGATGGAGTTGTTCCGCGCCGTCGCCGCGGTGACCAAGAACAAGCCGCCGCAGGACGTGACGGTGCAGGAAGCGGCCGAGGCGGCCACCGCGCTCGGCGTCGGCGTCGACTTCAAGGTGGCCGGACTCGACGAGGTGACCGGGCGGATCAGCGCGCCCGGCCGCAGCACCGAACAGGTACGTCAGGGTGCGGGTGCCGATGCGGTGCAGGTCAGCCCCTTCGGCATGGCCATCGCGGCCGCCGCGATCTGGCGTGGCTCGGTGGTGCCGCCGATGATCGTGGCGGGCAATCCCGGCACGACCGATACGCCCGTTCCCGCGCTGTCCCAGCCCGCGGTGGACCGGTTGCGCGCGATGATGCACGAGGGCATCGGTAAGCCGGAAACCGCTGCGCTGCGCGGATTCCGCGATATCACCGCGTTCGCCGCGACCGGCGACACCGACGGCTGGCTGCTGGCCACGATGGGCGATCTGGTCTTCGCGGTGCACATCGCCGACGTCGACAGTAGTGACGCCACTTCACGGCTGGCGGCCGTACTGCTGAAATCGCTGGCGACGCCGGAGCCGTAGACGCGGGGTTATCACTGCTCAGTGGGTACGAACCCGGTCTCGAAGTCGATCTTGAGCGGTTACGCTACGTCCGTGAAGAGATACGCGCCGTTCGGTATCGATGCCTTATTGGTGATCGTCTTCTGCGCGATCGGGAGGCGCAGTCACGACGAGGCCGTCCTCGCCGGTCTGCTGAAAACGGCGTGGCCCTTCGGGTTAGGGCTGATCCTCGGCTGGGGGTTAGCGGTGCTCGTCGCGCGGAGTACGCGGTTCGACGCTACGGCGTTGTGGCCGAGCGGAATCCTGATCTGGGCGGGCACCTTCGTCGGCGGGATGGTCTTTCGTGCCATCAGCGGACAGGGTGTCGCGCTCAGCTTCATGATCGTCGCGGCGAGCGTGCTCGCGCTGTTCCTGCTGGGTTGGCGGGCGGCCATTCGCGCGTTGCGGTGATCAGATTCGTCGCTGCTGCTTGAATTCCTGCTCGTATTCCTCGTCGTCGGCTTGCGGTGTGCGGAACAGGAACGCGAACACGATCCAGCCCACGACGGCGACCAGAATGAAGCTGACCAGCCGGTAGACGAACGCGGCCGCGACGGCCTGCGAGGCAGGCAAGCCGGCGCCGACGGTGAGACCGTAGATCAGCGTCGCATCCACGTAGACGATGCCGCCCGGCGCGAACGGAATGGACCCCACCGCCTTGCCCGCCGCGAACGCGATGAGCAGCCCGGACAGCTTGGGATCGGCACCGACCGCGAAACAGGCGGCGCCCAGACACGCCACGTCGGCGAACCGGTGCACCAGCGCCCACACCCCGACGAGCGCCGCGTCCTTCTTCCCCAGATCGACCGACTCGAGCTGCGCCCGGATCTCGGCCAGATTGGTGATGCCGTGATCGGCGGGCTTCTTCCGCAGCCGGTTGACCAGCCCGAGCACCCGCCGCAGCACTGCCTCGAGCGTGCCGGGATGGCGGGCGAGATAGTTGCCGATGAACACGACCAGGCCGAGCACCACCAGCGAGACGACGAATTTGAACCCGATCCCCTGCCCGACCAGCGCGGCACCGCCGATTCCGAGCAGCGCCAGCCCGGCGGCGGCGACCACACCCGAGAAGACCAGCTGCCAGGAGGCGACGATCGGGCTCGCGCCCCAGCGCCGGGTCTGGCGGTAGGTGAACGCGGTGGAGAAGACCTGGCCCGCGGGCAGCGTCAGCGACATCGCGGTCGCGCCGTAGACCACCGAAACGGATTTCCCCTGGCTGACATCCACCCCGCCCGCGTGCAGCAGCTGCTTCTGCACCCGCCCGAATCCGCTCATCGACATCGCCTGCAGGACGATGCACAGGAACAGCCAACCCCAGTGGATCTCGGTGAGCGTGCGCCAGGATTCGTGCAGGCGGGGCCACAGATACACGCCTTCGCCGACGAGCAGCGCGAGGACCACCGCGCCGAGCACCCACTTGACCCACCTGAACCGGCGGCGGCGCTCGGCCGGTGCCCCTGTTGGGTCGCCGTCGGCCGTCACGGTCTCAGCCTAACGAACGCATCTGTTCTCCCTCGTCCTCGCGCGGCGCGGCGATCGCGGACTTCGGCCAGGCCAGGCGGGTTTTTCTGCGTCTGCCGCGCAGTTGGACCTCGTCTCCGGTTATCCAATGTTCTTGCTCGCTTTCGTCGGCGAAGTAGAGCGCGCTGCCCGAAGCGAGAACGCGGCCGGGATGATCTTTGGCCAATTCGGTGAGCCGCGACGCCTCGTTGACGGGGTCGCCGATCACGGTGTATTCGAAACGATTCGCGGCACCGATGTTTCCGGCGACCGCCAGGCCCGCCGAGACACCGATGCCGATGTCGAGGCTGGTCACCTCGCGCAGTGCCTCGCGCAGATCGCGGGCCGCGGCGAGTGCGGCACTCGGTGCGTCGGGGCGATCCAGCGGGGCCCCGAAGATGGCCAGCGCCGCGTCGCCGACGAACTTGTTGACGAACCCGTGATGGCTGTCGATCACGTCGACCACCACCCGGAAGAACTCGTTGAGCAGGCTGACCACCTCGGTCGGCGGGCGTTCGGCCGCGGCGGCGGTGGAGCCGACCATGTCCACGAACAGCACCGCCACGAATCGGGTCTCACCGCCCAGTTCGGTGCCGTAGTCCAGTGCCCGTTGCGCCACGTCCTCGCCCACGTGCTGGCCGAACAGCTCCTGCAGCTTGCGCCGCTTGGCCGCCTCGTCCATCATCCGGTTGAAGCCGACCTGCAACAGCCCGATCTCGCTGCCGTCGTAGACCTCCACCTGCACATCACGAGAGCCGCCCTGCACCCTGTTGATGGCTTGGGACAACTGGCGCACCGGGTCGGAGATCGACGAACCGGTCAGCATCGACAGCGCCAGCGCCTGCAGGATCACCACGCCACACAGCAGCAGGATCGAGATCGCCAGGGACTTCGCCGAGAACTTCACGTCCGAGGAGATCTGGGTGACGCACAGCAGCACGATCGCGATGGTCGGCGCGAAGGTGCCCATACCCCAGGTCATCGCCATGCGGGTGCCGACGCCGGGCGTCAGCGTGTGGTCGAAGGAGCCCTCGGTCAGCGCCTCGGCGGCCACCGGGCGCAGGATGCGCTCGCCGAGCATGTAGGTGAAGCCGAACACGATGGTGGCGGCCATGCACTCGGTGACGATCACCGCGCCGGCCAGCTCGGGCGATTCGGTGATGATCATGGCGGCCAGGATCCCGCCGCCGATGATCCACAGCACCAGGTGCACGATCGACTGCCGCAGCGGCACGTGCAGCGCCGCCATCTGCTCACGTCTGCTCGGGGGCCCGCCGCGCATCTGCCAGCGCATCACCGGCCGCAGCATGAACGCGGCGGCGCAGATGCTCAGCACCGCGGCGACACCGAAGACGAGCAGGGGCGCGAGCAGACCGGTCTGGCGCACCCCACCCGGATCGCCCTCGGGAACCGGCAGGCCGTATTGGATGAACGCCCACACCAGCACCGCGCCGAAGGCATTGGCCAACAGCACCGACGTCAGATACAGCGGCCAGCGCGTTCGCATGGTCTGTTTGACCGCTTCCAAGGGCGCCGACACGACCACCAATCTAGCGTTCGGACCGATAGGCTCTGTCGGGTGACCGACCAGAAGGTAGTTTCGGGGCCCACGTCGTCGCCGTGGAGCTCGGACGCCGAGGCAGTTCATCCCCTGGTCCGGAAAGCCGCGGCATGGAGCTGGCGGTTGCTGATCATCTTCGGCGCGTTGCTCGCGGTGGGGATGCTCGTGCAGAAGTTCGCCACGGTGGTGATCCCGCTGGCGATCGCCTTGCTCGCCGCGGCGCTGCTCGCGCCGCTGGTCGATTGGATGCAGCGGGTCGGGATCCCGCGTTCGCTCGGCGTGTTCGTCGCGCTGCTCGGGTCGATCGGGCTGCTCGCGGGGGTGCTGACCTTTGTCGTCGAACAGTTCGTCGACGGTGTGCCCGGGCTGTCCAACGAGGTCACCAACAGCGTGCACAAGGTGCAGGACTGGTTGATCAACGGTCCGCCGCACCTGAGCGATCAGCAGATCCGCAGTGCGGGCGACACCATCGTGCGCACCATTCAGGACAACCGCGAGAGCCTGACCAGCGGCGCGCTGACCACCGCCACCGCCATCGGCCACATTCTCACCGGCGCGTTCCTGATCCTGTTCATCCTCATCTTCTTCCTCTACGGCGGGGATCAGATCTGGAACTTCATCACCCGGATCATCCCCACCGCGCACCGCGAAAAGGTCCGCACCGCCGGCGAATTGGGTTTCGGGACGCTGGTCGGGTTCGTGCGCGCCACCGTCGTGGTAGCGGCGGTCGACGCGATCGGTATAGGAGCCGGGCTGGCGATTCTGCATGTGCCACTCGCGCTGCCGCTGGCCTCGCTGGTGTTCATCAGCGCGTTCATCCCGATCATCGGCGCGTTCTTCGCCGGGTTCGTCGCGGTGTTCATCGCCCTGGTCACCAAGGGTTTGGTGACCGCGCTGATCGTGCTCGGCATCATCATCGCGGTGATGCAGCTGGAAGGCCATGTGCTGCAACCGCTGCTGCTGGGCCGGGCCGTGAGCATCCATCCGCTGGCCGTGGTGCTGGCCATCACCGCCGGTTTGGTCGTGGGCGGGATCGCGGGGGCACTGCTCGCGGTGCCGTTGATCGCGGTGGGCAACACCGCGATCCGGTACCTGCTCGCCGACAGCCCGGCGGAGGCCTTCGGCGAACTTGTCGCCACCGAAGAGCGAAAACGGTTCACCGCCGAGCCCGACAAACCGGAGCCCCCAGGCCGCTTCGACGTGGCGAAGCGGCTACGCAAGGAAGAAGCCGAGTCCGGCGATGCGGACCCACACAGCTGAGCTGAGCTCGGCCGATGCCGCGACCGCGCCACTGTGGCGGGCCGCGCAGGCGTTTCGGCTGGTCACGCTGCTGTACGCGATCGGGCAGCAGATCGCCTCGGTGCCGTATTACGAGCATCCGCGACTGAGCTGGATGCTGATCGCGGTGATGGCGATCTGGTCGGGGAGTTCGGCGCTGCTGTTGTCGCAGTGGTACTTCCCCGAGGCGACCGGGAAGATCCGCGGCTGGGTGGTGTTCGGCGATCAGGTGGTGACGATCGCGCTGATCGCCTCGACCCGGCTTGTCGCGGATTACGATTGGTACCACGGGCATCAGACCCTGCCGACGACGTTGTGGATCGCGAACTCGGTGATCTCCATGGCGATTCTGCGTGGCCCGGTCGCGGGTGTGGTTGCCGGACTCGCGATGTCGGCTGTCGTCGTGACCGTGCGTGATCAGTGGGGGCAGGACGTTTGGGGCGATGCGACCGCGCCGGTCCTCGTTTCGGTGGGGTTGGCGCTCGGGCTGGCGGCCAATACCGCTCGACGGGCGCAGGGACAGCTGGAGCGGGCATTGCGGATCACGGCGGCGGCGCAGGAGCGCGAGCGGTTGGCGCGCGAGGTGCACGACGGGGTGTTGCAGGTGCTCGCGTACATCAAGCGGCGCGGTAGCGAGATAGGCGGGCCCGCACAGGAACTCGCGCAGCGGGCGGGCGAGCAGGAGGTGGCGTTGCGGGTGCTGTTGTCCGAACAGGCGCAGTTGCCCGACTCCGGTTCGGGGGAAGTGGATCTGCGGCCGCTGCTCACCGCGCGCGCTACCCCGACGGTGTCGGTGGCAACGCCGGGCGATCCGGTGCGCGTGGGACGGGTGGTCGCGCAGGAGATCGCGGCGGCGGTGACCACCGCGCTGTCGAATGTCACGCTACATGCCGGGGCCGACGCGAAAGCCTATGTGCTGCTGGAAGACACCGGCGACGTGCTGGTGGTGAGCGTGCGAGACGACGGCGTCGGCATCGCGGCGGGGCGCCTGCAGGCGGCCGAAGCCGAAGGGCGGATGGGGGTTTCGCGGTCGATCGTCGGGCGCGTCGAGGCGCTGGGCGGTACCGCCGAGTTGCTGACCGAGGGGGAGGACCTCGGTACCGAGTGGGAATTCCGGATTCCGCGCCACCCGGCGCGCTGAGAAGAGGAGTTGGGCGATGCCGGTCATTACGGTGATGGTGGTCGACGACCATCCGATGTGGCGTGAGGGAGTTTCCCGCGATCTCGCCGAAGCCGGTTTCGAGGTGCTGGCCACCGCTGACGGCGTCGGAACGGCTTCTCGGCGCGCCGCGGCCGTGCAGCCGGATGTGGTGCTGATGGATATGCAGCTCACCGACGGGAACGGGGCCGCGGCGACGGCCGAGGTGTTGCGGGTCTCGCCGCACAGCCGGGTGCTGGTGCTGTCGGCTTCGGCAGAGCGCGACGATGTGCTCGACGCGATCAAGGCGGGGGCAAGCGGGTACCTGGTGAAGAGCGCTTCAGCTGCCGAGCTGATCGATGCTGTCACGGCTACTGCCGCAGGTCAGCCGGTGTTCACGCCCGGGCTGGCCGGATTGGTGCTCGGGGAGTACCGGCGGATGGCGACCGCCCCGGCGGCCGCTGATCAGCCGCATCGGCCGTCGTTGACCGAGCGGGAGACAGAGGTCTTGCGGATGGTGGCCAAGGGCTTGTCGGCTAAACAGATCGCTACCCGGTTGAATCTCTCGCATCGGACGGTGGAGAACCATGTGCAGGCGACATTGCGCAAATTGCAGCTCGCGAACCGGGTCGAGCTCACGCGCTATGCGATCGAGCAGGGCCTCGAGTAGTCGTAGTGATTAGGGGTTTGCCCTGATGTGCTCGGTGGGTGTGTCTGGTTACCCTCGATGACATGGGCGGTCCTGAATCCCTCTTCGTACCCGGCGCCGCGACGGCTGGTCCCGTCGGTGATCGTGAGCTGCGTGTTTCCGATGCCGAACGTGAGCATGTCGGCCAGTTGCTCCAGCGTGCCGTCGGGCTCGGCATGCTCTCGCTCGGGGAGTTCACCGAGCGGATGGATACCGCGCTGGCCGCCAAGACCCGTGGTGAGCTCAACGCCGTGCTGGTCGACCTGCCCGGGATGCGGGTGGCGGGTACGCCGCAGCCCGCGGCTATGCCGCGCCCACGACACATCCCGGTCCCGGCCGGTGGGTCCAATCCGAGTGCGATCCGTAGCCGGTTGTCGGGGGTCCATCGACGGGGACCGTGGCAGGTGCCGCCGGTGCTGCATCTCAACAACCTCATGTCCGGGGTGACCTTGGACTTCACCGAGGCGGTCATGCAGACGCAGATCGTCGAGATCCAGGTCGACGATTACTGCACGAGTTTGACGTTGCTTGTTCCGGCGGCTGCGACCGTCGACCTCAATGGTCTGGATTTGGTGGGGTCTTCGGCCAACAACAAGGTCCGCACGGGGCCGCCGATCGGGCCGTTGCATCTTGTTGTGCACGGGCGGATTCGGTTCGGGTCGGTCACCGCGAAGTATCCGTTGATGGTGCAGTGGAGACGGTTCCTGGGTTCGTAGGGGCACATCCGGCTCGGGGCGGTAGGCGGCTGCTCGGGGTGCGGTTCGAATTCGGGTAAGAACAGTGGGCAGGGCAGGGGTTTCTACTCATGTTCGGCGTTCCTCGCGCGCCGACTATTGGGTTATGAGTACTGGTATCGATCCCGCGCTGGTTGCGCGGCTCTCGGGTGAGTTCATGGTTGCGTCCAATAGCGTGGTGTACGGCCCGACCATCGGACCAGGTCCGAGCGTGTCGTAGCCGGAAATAGGGAGGTCACCGCGTGACCCTTGAA